>QHUA01000046.1:27146-38149 GCA_003221805.1 Gemmatimonadota bacterium | reverse complement strand
GAGTGCGCCAACGAAGCCGAGGACCTGCTACTCAAGGCGGATGTGACGGAGCAGCTCGCAGAGCTGTACTGGACGCAAAAACGCCACCGCGACATGCTGGCGAACCTAAATCAATCACACGCGCTCTATTCGCGTCTCAAGGCACAACACCGCGTGGCACAAGTCGAGCGGCGCAATGCTGCCCTCGAAGCACGCTTCCTGGAGATGGCACACCACTGGGGCGATTCCATCGAGAGCAAGGACCACTACACCCAGGGGCACTGCCAGCGAGTTGCGTTCTTTGCCTGCGTTCTCGCCGACAGCACGGGCATGGATTCGAAGTCACTCTTCTGGTTCAGGCTCGGCGCGCTGCTGCACGACATCGGCAAGATCATCGTGCCAACCGAGGTCCTGAACAAAGCCGGAAATCTCTCCGAGGAAGAGTGGGCGATAATGAAACGCCACCCCGAGGCGGGGTTGGAGCTGGTGGCGGACATCGACTTCCCCGGTGACGTGCGCGCCATCATTCGCAACCACCACGAGCGCTGGGACGGACAGGGGTATCCTGACGGCCTCGCCGGCGAAGAGATTCCCTTCGCCGCGCGCGTTCTGTGCGTTGCCGATGTTTACGATGCGCTGACGACGGCGCGCTCGTATCGCGATAGTTTGTCGCACACCCGGGCAGCGCAGGTGATGCGTTCGTCCACGGGCCAGTTTGATCCGCAGCTGCTGGACACATTTCTCGATTGGGCAGCAGGTGCCAACGTTTCGGTCCACCACACGCCGCAAGGCCTCGCGGCTTTTTCGATGGGAAATACTGGATGACGCCGCGAAGGCGGATTTACTCGATCACGCTCTCGATGATTTTCCTTCTCAGCGCGTGTTCGAGCGATAGACGTGTGGGCGGGGCCATCGTTATGTCTTCGGCTGCTGACGCCGACGTTCTTTTCCCGCCGTTGACGATTACGATCATTGGCAAGCAGGTCGGCGACCAGATTTTCGACAACCTGGCGGACATTGGAGCGGCACTCAACACGGTCGGCGACGCCGGATTCAGTCCCCGACTCGCCGATCGCTGGCGGTGGGCTCCGGATTCGTCGTACGTCGCGTTCCATATCAATCCGAGCGCTAAGTGGCACGACGGAGCTCCGGTAGGCGGAAACGACGTGCGCTTTACGTTTCGCCTGCTCAAAGACACGACTTTGGCGTCGCCCGCCGCGGCGAATCTCGACAACGTCGATTCCGTTACGGTTCCGGATTCACTGACAGCGGTCGTCTGGTTTCACCAACGCACGCCGGACTCATTCTACAAAGTGGCGACACCGGTCGTAATTCTTCCAGAGCATCTATTAGCTAAAATCGCTCCCGCGTCGCTCCACGAAAGTGCCTTTGCGCGGGCTCCCATTGGCAGCGGGCGATTCAGGTTCACGGAATGGCAACGGGGCGCGAGAATCGTTCTCCAGGCCGACACCGTCAACTATCGAGGCAGGCCGAAAGCTGATCGAGCGATCTGGCTAATCGCCTCCGATTACACCGCGGCCTCACTTCGCTTTCTGAACGGCACCGCGGATTTTCTAGACGTCGTCCGACCAGAGCTGATTCCGCAAGTGAAAGCGAAGGGCTTGAACGTCATCGTTTCACCGGGCAGTCTCGATTACGGCTACGTTGCGTTCAACTTGCGGAACGCTGCGAACACGGGTTCGAATCCGGTCTTCGGCGATCGCGAAACGCGGCGTGCCCTCGTGATGGCAGTCGACAAATCAGCCATCGTGCGCAGTGTGTTCGACACCCTCGGGTTCGTCTCTCACGGACCGGCGACACGGATTATGGCGACTTCTGATACGACCCTCGGCATCCCCTATGACCCGGTGGCGGCAGCCCGCACGCTCGAGTCGCTCGGCTGGAAGCGAGGCGCTGATGGATTCCGCGTCCGCGGGAAAACCCCACTCGCATTCGCATTGATGGTCCCGACCTCGAGTGCGACTCGCATGAAGATAGCAGTGCTGCTCCAGGAGCAGTGGCGAAGGGTGGGTGTCAACGTCCGCCTCGATGCAATCGAGCTGAACACATTCGGTGGGCGGATGGAAGATCGCAAGTTCGATGCATTGCTAAACGCCTGGCACATAGAGCCGACGCCGTCCTCGGTGCACGAGGAATGGGCGAGCTCCGAGATCAAGAAGGGCGGCTACAACGAGACGTCATATCAGAGCCCCGCATTCGATGCGGTGATCGACAGCGCGGTCAGGGAAATGAATCCTTCCCGCAGCGCCAGTCTCTACCGCCGAGCGTACAGGACTCTGATCGACGACGCGCCGGCGATGTGGATTTACGAGCCGCGGAACGTCGAGGGCGCCTCGAAACGCATTCGCCCGGTCGGAATTCGCCCCGACGCGTGGTGGGCCGATCTCGCGGAATGGACGGTCGTCGCCGGCAGTAGATAGACCCCTGCTATGCCAGTTGCAACCGCGATGAGGTGGTGCGTCTCCGCAACGCTAATGCATCAAAGTGTTGCGGATAAGGTGCGCCGGGTGGTGACCCCTGTAACGTAAGTGTCTACAGCAAACCAAATTCGCGCGGGCACGGCGTATGCTTTCGCGGGGCTCGCGATCTAAGGTCTTTCCCCGAAGTCTCAGGTCTCTTTCCGAGGCGGTTCACGATGTCGGGTAGCCGTTGGTTCCGGTACCTCGCGGCTGTGAGCGCCGTTGCCTGTCTTGCTTGCGGCGACTACACCGGTTCCACCAGCCCGCAGGAGAAGAAGATCGCGCCGACCACACCGGTCCGTGGCTCATTCTCGCGCTACATACTGATCTCGGGGGTGTGGACGTGCGTCGAGGAATGTGATGACAGTGGCGATCCTCAAGTAGAAGGCCTCCCGTCCAAACCCGACAGTCTGCCGATAGAAGCTCTTCCGCTTGACAGCATTCCCGCGGACAGCACTCCTCCGCCGGTAAACGCTCCCTAAGGGGAGTTTAAAGAAAAGGCCCTACTGGTACTTCAGTAGGGCCTTTTTTCTTTCGTTGTGCGTTATTTCTTGTCGTCTACTATCTCGTAATCAGCCTCGACGACATCATCGGGCTTTGCCGCACCGGCTTCTCCGCCGGGCTTCGATCCAGCGGGCTGGCCAGTTTCTGGCTGCGCACCCGCTTGTGCCTGCTGCTGGTAGAACGCCTGGCCCGCCTCGCTGAACACCTTCGTCAGCTCCTCCTGGGCCGCGCGGATTTCGTTCATGTCGTCGCCGCGGAGCGCCTTGCGTGCACGCTCGATCGCGGAGTCGATCTTTGCCTTCGTGTCGGCTGAGACCTTGTCACCCCACTCCTTCACGTTCTTCTCGACCTCGTAAGTCATCGAGTCGAGACGGTTGCGTGCATCGATCGCCTCGCGCGCCTTCTTGTCCTCGGCCGCGTTCTTCTCCGCGTCCTTGACCATGCGATCGATCTCGGCGTCGGAGAGTCCGCTCGAGGCCTCGATGCGAATCTTCTGCTCCTTGCCCGTGGCCTTGTCTTTCGCGGTCACGTGCAGGATTCCGTTGGCGTCGATATCGAACGTCACCTCGATCTGCGGCAGTCCACGCGGTGCCGGCGGAATGCCGGTGAGCTGGAACTTGCCGATCGTCTTGTTGTACGTCGCCAGCTCGCGCTCACCCTGAAGAACGTGGATCTCCACTGTCGTCTGATTGTCATCAGCCGTCGAGAAGGTCTCGCTCTTCTTGGTCGGGATCGTCGTGTTGCGCGGGATGAGTACAGTGGTGACTCCACCCAGCGTCTCGATTCCGAGCGACAGCGGTGTGACGTCGAGCAGGAGAACGTCCTTCTGCTCTCCGGTTAGAACCGCGCCCTGAACCGCAGCACCGATCGCCACCACTTCGTCGGGGTTCACGCCCTTGTTGGGCTCCTTGCTGAAGAACTTCCTGACGATGTCCTGTATCTTCGGAATACGAGTCGAGCCACCGACGAGTAGAACTTCGTCGATCTCGTTGGGCTTGATCCCCGCGTCCTTGAGCGCCTGCTCCATCGGTGGGATGGTGCGCTGAATCAGGTCGTCGACGAGCTGCTCGAACTTTGCTCTGGTGAGCGAATAGTTGAGATGCTTGGGCCCGCTCTGATCGGCGGTGATGAACGGAAGGTTGATGTCCGTAGTCTGCGTGGTGGACAATTCCATCTTCGCCTTCTCGCCCGCTTCCTTGAGGCGCTGAAGCGCCATCGGATCCTTGGAGAGATCGATAGCCTGGTCGCGCTTGAATTCCGTCACGAGCCAGTCGATGACGCGCTGGTCGAAATCGTCACCGCCTAAGTGGGTGTCGCCATTGGTCGACTTCACCTCGAACTGGCGCGAGCCTTCCACGTCGTACAGCTCGAGAACCGAAATGTCGTAGGTGCCGCCGCCAAGGTCGAACACGGCAACCTTCTCATCCTTCTTCTTGTCGAGGCCGTACGCGAGGGCCGCAGCGGTGGGCTCGTTGATGATGCGCAGCACATCGAGACCGGCGATTTTGCCGGCGTCCTTGGTCGCCTGCCGTTGCGAGTCATTGAAGTACGCGGGGACGGTGATGACTGCCTTCTCGACCTTATAGCCGAGGTAGTCCTCAGCGGTCTGTTTCATCTTCTGAAGGATCATCGCCGAGATCTCTGGCGGCGAATAGCGCTTGCCCTGGACTTCGACCATCGCGACGTCGTTGGGTCCCGCCACGACTTTGTAAGGGACGCGCTTAATCTCGTCAGGCACTTCGGACATCTTGCGTCCCATGAAGCGTTTGATCGAGAAGACTGTGTTCTGCGGGTTTGTTACTGCCTGTCTTTTTGCGATCTGACCAACGAGCCGCTCGCCGTCCTTGGTGAAGCCGACGACCGAGGGCGTGGTCCGACCACCTTCGGCGTTGGGGATGACGACTGGATCGCCCCCCTCCATCACTGCCACGACCGAGTTGGTGGTACCCAGATCGATTCCGATTACTTTATCTGCCATTCTTGATTCTCCTGGCGCGGAGCCGGGTGGCTCCTGCATTCCTGAGTTGGTGTCCGGCGCCTAACCGCGCCAGCGGGCATCCAGAGGCAAGTGCAGGGCCGCGTTTTTCTGCCATATCGGCGTACTGTGAGGGGCTATTGTCCGGATCGTCTGCCAACCGAGTCCCTTTGACCGAACCAAATCAGCTGCAACAATGATCCCACTAAGCGACGAACTCCCGACTGTGCGCACGCCGTGGATGACCTATGCCATCCTGAGCGCGATGCTTCTGGTCTGGATTTTCGTCCAGGGTGCCGGATTCGATCAGCAGGCGCTGGCCGCCAGTGTCTGCAACCTCGGTATGGTCCCCGGCGAGATCACGCACATGGCGCCGATCGGGGAAGCCGTGCCGCTAGGGCGGGGAATGTCGTGCGCCGTCGACAACGATCCGATCAATATTCTCACTCCGCTCATCTCGATGTTCCTCCACGGCGGTTGGGGGCACATCCTCGGCAACGCGCTCTTCTTCTGGGTGTTCGGAAACAACATCGAAGACAGCCTCGGACACTTCCGCTTTCTCGTGTTCTATCTCGTATGCGGGCTGGCGGCGGCCGCGGCGCACATCATCGCTCAACCGGCGTCTCCACTGCCGACTGTTGGCGCGTCGGGAGCCATTTCAGGAATCCTCGGCGCTTATCTCGTGCTTTATCCGAGGGTGCGAGTGAGGATGCTTTTCTTCTTCATCATCTTTTTCAAGGTGATTCCGATTCCGGCGTGGCTGGTGTTGATATGGTGGTTCTTCTGGCAGTTGGTTGCAGCGCTACCAGAAATGAAGAACGGCGCCGATCTAACTGGTGGAGTAGCGGTGTGGGCGCACTTGGGCGGATTTGTTACAGGAGTCCTACTGGTGAAATTCTTCGAGAACCGCAGCTTAGTGGTTCGGCGCACATCGGGCGTATAGCACCTTACCGAAGAGTTCCCAAAGAATGTCAGATCCAGGTCTTTTTCTGAATCGCGAGCTGAGTTGGCTCGAGTTCAACACAAGGGTGTTGCACGAGGCGATCGACGACAGAAATCCGCTGCTCGAGCGGCTCAAGTTCCTCTCGATCTTCAACACCAATCTCGACGAGTTCTACATGGTGCGGGTGGCGGGCCTGCGCCGACAGGTCGCCGCGGGCGTGCACGTCGTCTCTCCCGATGGAATGTCACCCGTGGAGACGCTGGCCGCGATCAGCGCCCGAGTCAACGAGCTGATGCGGACGCAGCGGATGTTGCTTTACGACACTCTGCTGCCCGCGCTCGGCAAGCACGGTGTTAAACTGGTCAGCATCGACGACCTGACGTCGACCGAATGGCAGACGGTCGATGAATTCTTCGAGGCGCAGGTCTTTCCCGTGCTGACGCCGCTGGCGGTGGATCCAGGGCATCCTTTCCCCTACATCTCGAATCTCTCGCTCTCACTCGCCGTCCAGATCCACGACCCTGCCACGAAGGCGGTGAGATTCGCGAGAGTGAAAGTTCCGAAGAGTCTTCCGCGTTGGATCCCCTTTGGCAGGGGCAACGCCTTCATTCCACTCGAGCAGGTAATCGGAGCGAACCTCGGTGCGCTGTTTCCGGGAATGGACATTCAAGGCTTCAATACATTCCGCGTCACCAGGTACTCAGACCTCGAGCTCACCCACTCCGAAGACGACGACAATCTGCTGCAGTTGATCGAAGAGCAGGTCTTTCAGAGGCGGTTCGCCGAAGTCGTCCGCATCGAGGTAGAGAGCGGGATGCCGGAGTCGCTGCGCGAGCTGCTGATGGAGGAGCTGCGCGAGGACCAGCCGGCGGAAATACGCGCGTTCGCCGATCCCGAGCTGGTCGAGACGGGGCCGCTCCTCGACCTCGGCGACCTGATGGCCCTGGCGTCACTGGAAGTCGCTGAGCTGCGCGATCCGCCCTTCGTGCCGGTAACGCCCCCCGAGCTGAAGGATACCACGCGCAGCATTTTCGATGTGTTGAAAGAGAAGGACCTGCTCGTGCATCACCCGTTCGACTCATTCAACGCATCCGTCGAGCAGTTTCTGATCAGCGCCGCCACTGACGAGAACGTGCTGGCGATCAAGATGACGCTGTACCGAACGTCGGGCGACACGGGCGTCGTCAGAGCGCTCACTGAAGCTGCACAGCGTGGAAAGCAAGTCGCAGTGCTGATCGAGCTGCAGGCCCGCTTCGACGAGTCGAACAACATCACATGGGCGCGTACACTCGAAGACTACGGAGTGCACGTCGCATATGGTTTGCCGGCCGTTAAAACGCACGCCAAAACGACGCTGGTCGTGCGGCGCGAGGCCGACGGCATCAAACGCTACGCGCACATCAGTACCGGCAACTACAACTCGAAGACGGCGCGTGTCTACACGGATATTGGGCTTTTCACCAGCAGTCCTTCCATCGGTGCGGACCTCACCGATCTATTCAATGCCCTGACTGGATTTTCGCGGCAGCGACTCTATCGCAAGCTCCTCGTTGCGCCGGCCAACATGCGCTTTCGGTTCATAGAGATGATCGAACGGGAAGCGGCGAATGCACGCCAGGGAAAGCACGCGCGGATCATCGCCAAGATGAATGCGCTGGTCGACGGGGAGACAATCGAAGCCCTTTACGCCGCGTCGCAGGCAGGCGTGGAAATCGACCTGATCGTGCGCGGCATCTGCTGTCTCCGTCCGGGTATCAGCGGCGTGAGCGACCGCATCAGAGTCGTCAGCATCGTCGGCCGGTTCCTCGAGCACTCCCGGTTGTTTTACTTCGCGAACGGTGGCGACGACCAGTTCTACTTCGGGTCCGCGGATTGGATGCCACGGAATTTCGATCGCCGGGTGGAAGCGGTTGCTCCCGTTGACGATGTAACGCTCCATCCGCGACTGCACTCCCTTCTAGCCGTGTGCCTCTCTGACAACCGCCAGGCGTGGGATCTTGCGGCCGACGGAACGTACGCCCAGCGCAGCCCCAACGGGGAGCCGGTGAGAGCGACACATCAACTTCTGCTGGCCGACTCGTGGGGAATTGTCAAGCCCGCTGAGCCAAGAACCGAGCCCGCCCCGAGTGTGGCTCGAATGTCGGGTCCCGGATAGATTCCTCGGCCAAGAGACTCGAACCGTCGATTCGAGTCGCCGGGACTCTTACGGAGATCGGACTTTGCGGATCCTGCCTCGCGACGAAAAGTTCTACGACCTGTTCACCGAACTGGCGATAAGGTTGACGGCTTCCGCGGATCTTCTCCACGAATTGTTTCAGTCCCCGGGCGAGCTAGCTTCGAAGGTGACGACGATCAAGGGTCTCGAACACGAAGCGGACAACCTTACGCACGACATCATCGATCGGATCGACCGCACTTTCGTCACGCCCTTCGACCGCGAAGACATTCATGCTCTCGCGTCTGAACTCGATGACGTGATCGATCTGATCGACGGCGCAGCGCGGCGCGCACAGATCTTCCGCCTTCAGCGCACGCGTCCCGCCGCGGTCGTGCTCGCTGAGGTGCTGGCGCGGGCGGCGAAGACGGTGGAGGAAGGCGTCCGGGACATGAAGAGTGCCAAGCACGTCTACGCGATCAGCGAAAGGCTAAAGACGTTGGAGGAGGAAGGGGACGCCGTTTATCACGAAGCAATGGGCGCGCTCTTCGCGGAGGGTGGCGATGCCCTGGATGTCATCAAATGGAAGGATCTCTACGACAAGGTCGAAGATGCGCTCGACCGGTGTGAGGACGTCGGCAACGTGCTGCAGAGCATCGCCCTGAAGAACGCGTAGTGGTCTACTACGTCAGCGCGATCGTCCTGGTCGCTTTCATTTTCGATTTCATCAACGGCTTTCACGATTCAGCGAACTCGATCGCCACTATCGTCGGCACCCGCGTCCTGAGTCCGTTCGCGGCTGTAGTATGGGCAGGGTTCTTCAACTTCACCGCAGCCTTTACCGCCGGGGAGCTGGTCGCCAAAGCAATCCAGAAGGGAATCATTCGGACCGATATAGTCACTCCGAATCTGATTCTGGCCGGACTACTCGGCGCCATCAGCTGGAATCTGATCACCTGGTTTTACGGAATTCCGTCGAGCTCGTCCCACGCGCTGATCGGCGGATACGCGGGAGCCGGTGTAGCGAAGGCGGGCTGGAGTGCAATCACCTGGGGCGAGAAGTGGATCCAGACGCTGTCGTTCATCGTCATCTCGCCGCTCGTCGGAATGTTCGCCGGCTTCGTGCTGATGGTTGCAGTCTACTGGCTCTTTCAGAAAATGGCGCCGGCACGCGTCGATCGATTCTTTCGCAGCGCTCAGTTACTCAGCTCGGCGCTCCTCTCCCATGCGCATGGCGCCAACGACGCGCAGAAGACTATGGGGATCATCGTCGGGTTGCTGGTGTCGGTGAAGCCGCTCATGGCGGCAGAGACGGGATTCTTTCACCATCTCTACGTGCCCGATGAGGGAATCCCCCTCTGGGTCAAGATGGGCGCCTATACCGCGATCTCACTGGGCACGCTTTTCGGCGGCTGGCGAATAGTCCACACGATGGGCTCCCGCATCACGCGTCTGCGCCCCATCAGCGGATTTGCCGCTGAGACGGGCGGAGCGATTAGCATCAGTCTGGCGACTCACTATGGAATTCCGGTGAGCACGACGCACACGATCGCCGGCTCCATCATGGGCGCCGGCGCGACATATCGCTTCTCGGCAGTACGCTGGGGAATCGCGCGCGGGATCGTGTGGGCCTGGATAATCACGATGTTGATGTGCTCTTCCTCGCGGTGGTGCTTGATCTGCTTTCCTTCAGCGAGGTAGACAGCATCTTCGCCGATGTTCGTCGCCAGATCGGCGATCCGTTCGAGGTTCCTCCCGACAAGTAGCAGCTCGAGCGACGGCGTGATGGTCTTCGCGTCGGCCATCATGTGCGTGAGGAGCACGCGGAACACTGAATCGTGCAGCGAATCGACGACATCGTCGTCCTTGCACACCTGCCGTCCCAGTGCTCCGTCGGCGCGAATGAATGCGTCGAGTGAATCGCCGAGCATCTTGCGAGCCCGACGCGCCATGACCTCTATTTCCGGAATGCGGATGTTGACCTTCGGCTTGTCGGCCAATCGCAGCGCGGATTCAGCAATGTTGACGGCGTGGTCGCCAACGCGCTCGAGGTCGTTTGAGACCTTGATCGCGCCAATGATGAAGCGGAGGTCGCGAGCCATCGGCTGCTGAAGGGCGAGCAGCTCTACTGCCGCTTGCTCGACTTCCATCTCCAGCCGGTTCAGCTCGACGTCGCCATCGATTACGAGCTTCGCCTTCTCGCGGTCGCGGTTCATCAGTGCTTCGACGGCGAGATCGGTACGCTCCTCGGCCTTCGACGACATTCCGAGCAGCGTTTCCTTGAGCGAAGAAAGCTGATCGTGAAAGTGCCGGAATCCGGCGGGGCTCGAGTCAGCTGTCATCCAAATCTCCCAGTGATGTATGCGTCAGTGCGCTCTTCGCGGGGGCTCGTGAAGATCTGCTCGGTTTGTCCGAACTCGACGAGCTCTCCAGTGAAGAAGAACGCAGTATAATCAGATGCGCGGGCCGCCTGCTGCAGGTTGTGGGTGACGATGATGATCGTCAATTCTCTTTTCAACTCGTAGAGCAGCTCCTCGATTCGCTGGGTCGAGCTTGGGTCGAGCGCGCTAGCCGGCTCGTCGAGCAACAGCAGTTCAGGCTGATTTGCCAGCGCTCGGGCGATACAGACGCGCTGCTGCTGGCCACCAGACAACCCGAGTGCGCTGGTGCGAAGGCGATCCTTCACTTCTTCCCAGATTACAGCGCGTCGGAGCGATCGCTCGACTATCTCGTCCAGAGAAGCTCCATTGCCGAGTCCGTTGATGCGCGGGCCGTAAGCGACGTTTTCGTAGATCGACTTTGGGAAGGGATTCCAGCGCTGAAAAACCATTCCGACGCGCTGTCGCAACGCGACAACGTCCAGCGACGGGTCGTAAATGCTGTGTCCGTCCAGACAAAGTTCTCCCTCGTGGCGAATGCCGGGGATGAGATCGTTCAGGCGATTGATCGAGCGCAGGAAAGTCGATT
>QHUA01000046.1:9112-27126 GCA_003221805.1 Gemmatimonadota bacterium | reverse complement strand
TGTCCTTGAGCGCCTGCTTCTTCCCATACCAGAAGGAGAAGTCGTGCGCTTCGATGCTGCCGATGGCGTCCGGGGCCACCGGGGTGGGCGTAGAAGCAACGGCCGTCATCCGAACCGTCCGGTGATGTACGACTCCGTGCGCTGATCGCGAGGTGCCGTGAACAGGTCGGTAGTCGATGCGAATTCGATCAGCTCACCAGCGAGGAGGAATGCGGTCCGATCGGAAATGCGCGCCGCCTGCTGCATGTTGTGCGTGACGATCACGACGGTTACCGCCTCCCGCAGGTGGTATACGAGCTCCTCGACCTTCTGTGTGCTTAGTGGATCCAGTGAGGCAGTAGGCTCATCGAGGAGAATCACCCGCGGCCTCGTCGCCAGCGCACGGGCGATGCAGAGTCGTTGCTGCTGTCCGCCAGAGAGTGCCATCGCGCTCTCGTCGAGACGATCCTTCACTTCGTCCCACAGTGCGGCTCGATGTAGAGCTTCCTCTACGATTTCGTCTGTAGCTCCGCGGGACTCCAGTTTCTTCCCGACTACACGCAGACCAGCGCCGACATTGTGGCGAATGGACATGGTGGGGAACGGGGTCGGGCGCTGAAACACCATCCCAACGTGTCGCCTGACTGCAATCGGGCTGGTTCCCTCACCGTATATCGAGCTGCCGAGGATCTGTACCGAGCCTTCGACGCGAGCGCGGGGCACAGTCTCGTGCATACGGTTGAAGCAGCGCAGCAGCGTCGATTTCCCGCAGCCGGACGGACCGATGATCGCCGTCACGGCCTGCTGTGGAATTGCCAACGAGACGTTTCTTACCGCGGCGACTTCTCCAAAAAAAGCCGAGAGGTTCTCGGCAACGATGCACGGCGCGGCCCGCAGCGAAGCAACGGTCGGCTCCGGTGCACGTACGTGCACCGTCGGTGTGGCGAGCCGCGCCGGCTTCTCCGGGAACACTTCAGTCGACTGGAGCACCGAAACGTGACCGCGTGACAAAACGGGCGGCGATACTGATGACGAGCACGATGCTGATCAACACCAGAGCGCCCGCCCACGCCAGCCGGTGCCACTCATCGTAAGCACTTATGGCGTAGGCAAAGATCTGCAAGGGCAGCGCGGCAATCGGCTCGCGGAGCGAGGTCGACCAGAACTGATTGCCGAACGCGGTGAAAAGAAGCGGCGCCGTCTCTCCGGCGATGCGGGCGATCGCTACCAGAGCGCCCGTCGCAATACCCGCGAGTGCTGTGCGCAGCACCACGGAGATCGAGGTTCGCCACCGCGGGTATCCGAGCGCCAGTGCGGCCTCGCGCAGAGAGGTAGGCACTACCAGCAGCATCTCCTCGGTCGTCCGGGTGACGAGCGGCACCATCATCGTACCCAGCGCGACGCCTCCCGCCAGCGCGGAGAAGTGGCCGATCGACCGCACCAGAAATTCCCAGGCAAAAATTCCAATCACGATCGATGGCAAGCCGTTGAGCACGTCGGACAAAAACCGCACCGTGTAGGCAAGCGGCGTGCTGCGCTTCTCTGCCAGGTACAACCCGGCGCCTATTCCGATCGGTAGCCCGATTGCGCTGGCAATCCCTATGAGCACCAGCGTTCCGACGATGGCGTTGGCCATTCCCCCACCCGCTTCGCCGACGGGCTTGGGCATGCTGGTAAAGAATGCGATCGAGAGGGACGAGGCGCCTTTCTGCAGCAGGTGCCACAGAATGAGAAGCAGCGGCAAGGTGGCCAGAATCGCCGCCAGATAAGTAAGCCCGATCATGCCGCCGCTGACGATGTGACGGCTGCGCGCGGTTCTCATTTTGCGCGGCCCCGCGATACGCTCCACACCAGCCAGCGCGCGATAGCATTTACGATCAGCGTGATGACGAACAGCGTGGCGCCGACAGCCATCAAAGCGGACAAGTGGAGATCATTTGTCGCTTCGCTGAACTCATTCGCGATGAGCGATGCCATCGTGTAGCCCGGCGCAAACAACGACGCCGAGATTTCGGGGCGGTTCCCGATGACCATCGTCACCGCCATCGTCTCGCCAAGCGCCCTCCCGAGGCCGAGCATGATGCCCCCGATTATGCCGGACCTGGCGTAGGGAACGACCGCGTCACGGATCATCTCCCACCGCGTCGCACCGAGCGCAAGAGCGGCTTCCCGCTGTGACCGCGGAACGGCGAGCAACACCTCTCGTGAAACAGCGGATATGTAGGGAAGGGCCATGATCGCGAGGATGAGACCCGCCGCCAGCATGCTGGGCCCGTAAGCCGGCCCGGTGAAGAACGGAGTGGAACCTAGATGAAGCGTGTCGCGCAGGAATGGCATCACGTTCTCGCGCAGCAGCGGTATAAGAACGAAGATTCCCCAGAGGCCGTAGACGACGCTCGGTATAGCCGCGAGCAGGTCAACTAGAAAGCCAACTGGTTGCCGTAGCCACGCCGGCGAAAATTCCGAAAGAAAAATCGCGACCCCAATTGCCAATGGCGTCGCGATGACGAGGGCGACCGCGGCGGAGACCAGCGTTCCGAAGAGCGCTGGCGCGGCGCCGAAATGTCCGCCCGCGACATCCCAGTCGCTGGAGGTAACGATCGAAAGGCCGAGTTTGGCGAACGCGGGCCAGGCAGCCGCGAAGATTGCGACCGCAATGGCGACGACGAGGGCTGGGACTATGAGCGCGCAGAGGGCGGTGATGATCTCGTAAATTCGATCGCCGATCGCAGCCTCATCAACACGGAGCGTGCGGCGGTCCTTCTCGAGCCATTGCGCCGGAAGCGCGGTCACTTCGAAGCCGCTGTTCGAATCGAGGCGAGTTTGCTCTTGACCTTGGTCGCCATATCGGCGGGGAGCGGCGCATAATCAAGCGCCGACGCCTCGGCTTCGCCGTCTGTCAGTGCCCAGTTGAGGAAATCGACGAGCTTCTTACCCTTGGTTGCGTCGCGCTGGTTCTGGTAGACGAGAATCCACGTGAAAGACGTAATCGGATATGAATCGGCGCCCGGTGCATCGACGATAGAGATTCGATAGTCCGTATTTGCTGGAAGCGCACTGGATGCGCCTGCTGCCGCTGCGGTCACCGCCGCGACGGAGGGAAGGATCGATTTGCCGGCCTTATTCTGGATTGCTGCCGTCGGCAGGTTGTTTTGCTTGGCGTAAGCGAGCTCGACGTAGCCTACAGCGCCCGGCGTCTGCTTTACCTGACCCGCGACGCCCTCGTTTCCCTTGGCGCCGAGTCCGACCGGCCACTTGACTTCCTTGCCCTTACCGACACTCGAATTCCACGCTGGGACTGCTTTGCTCAGATAATCGGTGAAGATGTAAGTGGTGCCGCTGCCGTCGGATCGGTGCACGACAAGAATGTCGGAGGAAGGCAGCTTGACGCCCGGATTGAGCGAAGTGATACGTGTGTCGCTCCATTTGGTGATTTTGCCGGAGAAGACGTCGGCGATCGCCTTCGATGTGAGATTGAGCGGCGCCGACAGGCCCGGGACGTTGTAGGTGATTACGACGGCGCCGAGCACAGTTGGAATGTGAATGATCGGCCCACCCTTGGCCTTGGACATTTCTTCGTCGCTCATCGGGCTATCGGATGCCCCGAAATCGACGGTTTCCTCCGACAACTGTCTGATGCCGCCGCCGGACCCAATCGATTGGTAGTTGATCTTCACGCCCGTACGCTGAGCGTAATCAGCAAACCATTTGGAGTAGATAGGGTACGGGAAAGTGGCGCCGGCTCCCGTCAGGTCAACGGATCCGCTGGATGTCACGGTGGATGACGCCGTTCCGGAGTTGTTCGCGCCCTCCTTGGCGCAGCCGACGGTCAACAACATGAGGGCGGCGAGCTTAAAGGCTCTCACTTTATAACTCCTTGTCGTTGTCTTGAGCGAAACGCCTGGTCGAATGAAAAATAGAACCGCCCCGGATCGGTCACGACACACGTCAGGTAACGACATTGTCACAACCAGATCCGGGGCGGTTCGACCCCAGGTGCACTTCCCGCTAGAAGTTCGCCACCAGGTGCAGGAAGTAGGTTTTCGTTGCTGCAATCACAGCACCTGAATGCGGCGTTTGCTCCTGATAATCAAGCGAGATGGCGGACTTCTTGTTGAGATCCAAGGTCAGGCCGCCGATGACGGTGTTGATGTATCCATCGTTTGATGTATTGGGCTTGAACCGATCCCAGCGTCCAATCAATCCCAGCGGAAACGTCGATTTGTCGTTGATCAACTGAAACGGCTTAATGGTGGCGAATCCGGCGATGAGACGTCCGGTGCCGCTGGCATCCTTTCGAGTATCCCATTCCGCCCCCGCCGTGAAGCGCGGGTCACGCAGGCCGGCAAAGACTCCTGCTCGCGTTCGCGGCATCGAGATGCCTACCGTGCCAACCTGACCAGCACCGCCGTTGACGAACTGACTTCCGACCGCGCCGGCGTAAGTCCACCCACTCAGTGCAAACGTCTTGAGCACCTTGTTGTCCCAGCTGCTCAATGGAGTCAAGGTGAGCCTGGCTGCGTAGTCCTTGAACCGATCTGTCTCACGTGACGTGTAGCCGGGGCCGTTCACGATCGTCGCGTAGATCTCACCCAACTTGTTGGGAAAGGTCAGCGTCGCCGCGACACCAGCATCTGCTGAAGAGAAGAACCCTGCGCGCTCGACCGGAGTCTGCGAGACCCAGCGCGGCCAGAACTGCTCGATGTGATCGATAACGACGTTGTGCAACAGACCGCCGCGAATATTGGCGTTCCAGGTCGGGCTCTTGATCAGATCGTACTGGAGATAGGCGTACTTCGCCCTGATGACCCAGCCTCTATAGAACGCGTCCTGTGGTGCTGTGGTTTGCTGGAACACGTCGGCCGTAATGCGAATGCTGGCGCGATCACCCGCCGGCATTCTGAAAGTCAGATATGCGCGCTCGAGGTCGAACTTGTTCGTCGACTTCGCGGTTCCTTTGTCTCCGCGGTACTGGAAGTTGGCGTACAACACTCCGGAGAAATCCACTGGCACCGAAACCGTGGTAGTCGGAACCGGCGGAGGCGGCGCCGGTCTGGTGGTGTCCGCCGGCTGCTGCGCGCTCAATGCGAAGGGCACGAGAAGCGCTAAGAATATGGGCGATAGCTTCCTCATCGAGCTGCTCCGACCTGCGTACCCGCGACGGTCATCGTGTTGAGTCTGCTCTGGAGCTGAGCCACTATCGCCGGCGGGAGCGGGGCGTAGTCGAGCGATTCTGCCGACCTCTCACCGTTCTTGTATGCCCAGCGCAGGAAGTTCACCAGCTTCTCGCCCTTGACGCGGTCGGGCTGATTCTGATACGCGAGTATCCAGGTCATAGACGAAATGGGATATGAGTCTTTGCCAGGGGCATTTACGATCGAGACACGGTAATCGGTGTTCTTCGGCAGCTTTATGCCCGCTGCTGCCGCGGTCACCGACGCAATCGTCGGAGTGACATAGCGCCCAGCGGCATTCTTGACGTTCGCATACGGAAGCTTGTTCTGCTTCGCATAAGCGAGCTCGACGTAACCGACCGAGCCGGGCGTCTGCTTCACCTGACCGGCCACGCCTTCGTTGCCCTTGCCGCCGAGTCCGACCGGCCACTTGATCTCCTTGCCCTTGCCGAGGGAGCTGGACCAGGAAGGACTGACCGTTGAGAGATAGTCGCTGAAGATGTAGGTGGTGCCGCTGCCATCGGAGCGATGTACGACGAGAATGTCTGAATTGGGAAGGGACACGCCGCGGTTCTGTGCGACAATCTGCGCATCATTCCACTTGGTGATCTTCCCAGAGAAAATGTCGGCAATCACATCGCCACTCAGATTGAGCGGCTTGGCGATTCCCGGAACGTTATAAGTAATGACGACCGCTCCCATCACCGTGGGGAAATGGAGGACTGGCCCGCCCTTGGCATTGGCCAATTCCTGATCGCTCATCGGGCTGTCCGACGCGCCGAAATCGACAGTCTGCTCAGACAGCTGTCTGATGCCGCCACCCGAACCGATCGATTGATAGTTGATCTTGACGCCGCTGCTCTGGGCGTAGTCGTTGAACCACTTCGAATAAATGGGATATGGAAAAGTCGCACCTGCTCCGGTCAGATCTACCGATTGCGCTGAAGCAACACCTGAGAAGAGCGCTGCCGCTGTGTAGGCGACAGCAATGTTGCGAACGATTTTGATCACTTGTGACTCCGTGAGGGGTTTGTTTCGCGCTTCAAGCTCTCCCGGGCACGTCACGACTTGTCACACCGGACGTAAAGACTTTGTCACGACTTGGCTGGGCTTGCGCCCGCAGGAAAGAAAATGCGGATGGTGGTGCCGGAGCCGAGGGCGCTCTCAGCAGTGACATTTCCTGCATGGGCCTCGACCAGGTGGCGGACGATGGCAAGACCGAGTCCCGTGCCGCCGGCCTCGCGGGAGCGGCCCGCGTCGGCGCGATAAAACCGCTCGAAGATCCGAGGCAAGTGCTCGGGTGGAATCCCGGAGCCGGTGTCCTTCACGATCAAATTCACGCCCCGGTCCGTGCCCGCGGTTTCTATAGTAATTCGCCCGCCAGCTCCGGTATGACGAAGCGCGTTCTCCACGAGGTTGAACAGTATCTGCTCGAGCGCCGTCCCGTCAGCAACAATCGTTTCCGCCTCAATCGTCGTGTCGAGTGAGACGCCTTTCGATTTTGCCGTAGCCGCCACTCGTCCGAAGATTTCGCGAGCCGCATCGTCGACGCGAACTTGCTGCGGGTGCGGTTGCCAGTGGCCAGATTCGATGCGAGAGAGGTCGAGCAGCTCGTCGACGATCCTTTGCATGCGCTGGGTGTTGCTGAAAATCGTCCGCGCAAAATCGGCGCGCTTATCGGCTGGGATGTCGGGCTCCTGCAACGTCTCGGCAAATCCGCCAACGATGGTCAGCGGTGTGCGTAGCTCGTGGGAAACGTTCGCCACAAAATCGCGCCTGACCGCCTCCAGTTTTCTGATCGGAGTAAGGTCGAACAACGCAAGTACGGCGCCGCCGTCCACCAGTGGACGTGCGGTGAGGGATAGGGTCGAGTCGCCAATCGTTATCTCCTCTGGCTCGGTCGCGGTGCCATTGAGCGCCAGCAGCAGTGCATTGCGGAGGGTCGCCTCGCGCGGCAGGAAGTCGATTCCGAACGGAAGTCGCCGGTCAATCGACAGCAGGCGACGACCCGTTTCGTTGATGCGCACGACTTCGTGGCTCGGCGAAATCGCGACGACGCCCTCGTTCAACGTCTCCACCAATGCGGTCAGGATCGACTGCTCGGCGGCGAGTGCAGCCAGACGAGTCTCGAGCTGCTCGGCCAGTCTATGAATGGCATCGGCGAGATCACCGACTTCTCCTGGTGCCGCCAGCGCGGGGTAACGGCGGCGCTCGCCGGCGGCGATCGAGCGGGTAACGTCTCGAAGATCGGTGATTGGCTTGGAGATGGCGCGAGAGAAGAGCGCGGCAAGGATGGCCGCGAGAAGAAACGAGATCATGCCTGCTGCGATGACACCGCTGCGCGCACGTGCAAACAGATCCTCTATCGTCCTCGTCGTCACCGACACACGCGCGAACCCGTGTGGCGCTTTCACGGCGACGTAGAGCTGCTCTTCGCCAGTCGAAGGGCTCATTCGCCGCGCCGAGCCCATTCCGTTTTCGCGAGCTGCGACTACCTCGGGCCGATTGCTGTGATTCTCCAGTCCCTGTAAGGCTGGTCCGTCGAACTCGGAGTCGCCGACTACGTGCCCGGCGGAGTCGATGAGCGTGATTCTGTGGCCTGTCGCGACCCCTGCCTCGTCCGCCAGTGAGTCCGCGTTTACGCCCGGCTTCCACTGGATTGCCATGAGGCGGGCCTCCCCGGCGAGATCGTGCGTCGTCTGATCCGTGATACTCGAATGGAGCTGGTTGTCGATGATCACGACAACGGAAATGACCATCACGGCAACGATTGCCAGTGACTGAAGAAGCAGTCGGTGCGCGAGCCTCACGACCGCTCGCTGACGTTCTTAATCCGGTACCCGAAGCCGCGGACTGTCTCGATCAGCTCTCCGGCGGGGCCAAGCTTGGCACGCAGCCGTTGCACATGCATGTCGACCGTCCGTGTCTGAATGTCAGGAGCCGCTTCCCAAACGATCTCGAGCAGCAGGTTGCGCGGTTGCACTCTCCCTTTCCGCTCAGCGAGAAGCAGCAACAACTTGAACTCAGTCGGGGTCAAGTCGACCTCGCGCCCATCCACTGTGACGCGGTGGGCCGTGCTCTCAATGCGTAACGGCCCCACCTGTTTGACGTCCTCCGAGTCTTCACGCCCTCCCTTGACGCGACGAAGGATTGCTGCCACTCGAAGCACTAGCTCCTGCGGGCTGAACGGCTTGGTGAGGTAGTCGTCAGCGCCGAGCGTGAGGCCCTTGATGCGGTCGCTCTCTTCGCGACGCGCGGTGAGCATGAGGACCGCGATGCGCGAAGTACCTGGGTCTCCTCGCAGCTCTTCCATGACTTCGAGCCCTGACAGTCCTGGCAGCATCAAGTCGAGGATTACAAGCGACGGCTTGTCTCGTCGCGCGACCGCCAGGCCCTCCGGCCCACTGGTCGCCGTCGAGACAGAATAACCGGATTTAGCGAGGTGGTAGGCTACGAGGGCAACGATGTCGGGCTCGTCGTCGACGACGAGGACGCGCTCCGCAGTAGCGCTCTGGTCAGTCACGTCAGGAAGTTGTCTGTCCCGTCGAGGCGGCGTCAACTCGCCCTCTGTCACGAATACGTTACGACACCGTTGCACTCCCTGGCCCGAGTTCGCTCGGCTAGCTTTGCATTTCACCCGTTCCAACGAGCTTTTGCGAGCGATGAACTACCGTCCATTCATCCTGTTTCCGCTGGTCCTGTCCGCGGCGTGCGCGCCGTCGCAGCCTCCGCCACCCGTGGTGCCGTCGGTGAATCCAGCGGTACCGCCGGCTGTAACGACGTCGCGTCCGGCATTTCCAACCGGAACGCGCTTTCTGCGGATAATCGGCACCAATGACTTTCACGGCGCGCTCGAACCGCGACCCGATGTGAACGGCGTCAGGCGGGGCGGAGCGGCGTACGTCGCTGCTGCGATCGATCGTGCGCAGAGCGAGTGTGAGCCGCGCTGCGAGATTCTGCTGCTCGATGCCGGCGACATGTTCCAGGGAACCCCGGCCTCGAACCTCTCGTTTGGCCGGCCTGTCGTCGACTACTACAATCGAATGGGCTACGCCGCTGCAGCGCTGGGAAATCACGAGTTCGACTGGGGCGTGGATTCGCTGCGGGCGAGGATGCGGCAGGCAAAGTTCGGAATCTTCGGGGCCAACGTCCGCTACACCGATGGGCGGGACGTCGAATGGATTCCAAACGACACCATCGTTACGCGTGGGCGCACAAAGATCGGAATTATTGGTTTGTCGACCGTTTCCACCCCGACGACAACGCGCGCTGGAAATGTCGTCGGTCTCCGCTTTGACGATCCGGCGCCAATCGTCGACAGCATCGGTCCCGCGCTCAGGAAACGAGGTGCGAATTTCATCGTGGTGATTGCTCACGCCGGTGCCAACTGCGGACGCGATGGCGCCACGACTTGTGGGGGCGAGATCATCAATTTTGCCCAGAACCTGACGACCAAAGTCGATGTGATCGTGAGCGGCCACTCCCACACGCTGATCAACACCGAGATAAAGGGGGTTCCAATCGTTCAGGCGCGCTCGAGCGGACGCGCCGTCGATGTGCTCGACATTGCGCTCGATACAACCATCCACGTCCCCATCCGGCACGAGGTGCGCGAGCTCGCCGTCGACACGCTTCGGCCGGTGCCGGGAATCGATTCGATCGTGCAGCGCGCGGTGGCGCGAGTTGCGCCGCTGGTAAATCGGCACGTCGCTACCATTCCCGTCACGCTCGCACGCCAGGGCCCACAATATCCCCTTGGCAATCTCATCGCCGACGCACAGCGCTGGGCGGCAAAGGGTGATGTGGCGATCATGAACAACGGTGGCATTCGCACCGATCTTCACGCCGGAGAGGCGAATTACGGATCCCTTTTCGAGATCCAGCCGTTCGGGAACACGCTTTATTCACTGACGATGACGGGCGGGCAACTGCGGGGTTTGCTCGAGGCAATGCTCAGCAAGTCGCAGGTTGATGACCACGTCAGCGGCCTAACCATCAAGTACGATCCGTCGAAGCCGAATGGCGCCAGACTCGTCTCGGTGACCATGAACGACGGCACTCCGCTATCTGACACCAGGACCTACAACGTCATCGTCAACGACTTTCTTGCCACCGGTGGCGAAGGCTACGACGCCGGCAAGCGAGCAACATCTGTCAAGCCACTCAACATCGTTGACCTGGACGCCCTGATCGACTACTTGCACTCGCTACCGTCCCCGATCACTGCGCCGAAAGAGGTGCGCATCGCACCGGTGTCCCAATGAGTGAGACTGTCCGCGTCTACATAAATGCGAAGCCAGTCGATATCGATGCATCGGCGACCGCGCTCGATGCAGTCGACGCCTGGGATTCCGTTCAGGCGACTGCAATCCGAAACGGTGAGAGGCTGATTACCGACAGCCGCGGAATCGTCACCGCCAACACCACACCAGTGCACAACGGCGCGATATTTCGCATCGTTCGCGCTCGACAAATCTCCGCGGAAGACTCGGACTTCTCTTCTTTGTAATGCCGCTTTCGATTTTCTCTAACAAGCTCCGCCAGCTTCCCAAGGCGGAGCTGCACTGCCATCTCGATGGCTCGGTGCGTCCGGATACACTGCTGGAGCTGGCTCGTGAGCAGCGGATTCAGCTGCCCAGACAAACCCCCGAGGAACTGGCGACGTTCATGAGGGTCGATGACGCGCAGAGCCTCGACGACTATCTCCGCCGTTTCGACTTCACCATCTCCGTGCTGCAAAACGAGGAAGCACTGGAGCGTGTTGCGTACGAGCTGGCAGAGGACGCTGCCGACGAGGGGATTCGCTACATCGAGGTGCGCAACGCGCCGATCTTGAACGTCGTCAAGGGACTCACGCTGGTGCAGGCGGTCGAGGCGCCTCTTCGCGGACTGGAGCGGGCCGAAAAAGACTTTGGAATTACTGCGCGCTTCATTGTGTGCGCATTGCGCCAGTTTCCGGCGGAGAATTCGCTCGAGCTCGCCAGACTCGCGGTCGAATTCAAGGACGACGGAGTAGTTGCGTTCGATCTCGCTGGTGGCGAAAAAGGGAATCCGGCCGCGAAGCATGTCGAGGCATTTCGGTACGCGCGCGAGCACAACCTGGCCGTAACGGTGCACGCCGGCGAAGGCGACGGCGCGCAGTCCGTCCGCGAAGCGGTGCATGTCCTCGGTGCCAATCGAATCGGGCACGGCACCAGACTGATCGAGGATCCCGACCTCACTCAGTACGTCAACGACCACCGCATTGCCCTCGAGGTGTGCCTGACCAGCAACGTGCAGACGCGAGTCGCCGACTCTTACGCCACGCACCCGCTGCGCGAGTATTTCGACCAGGGCCTCAACGTCACGCTCAACACCGACAACCGCCTGATGAGCGGAACCACCCTCACCGACGAGTATGTCTACGCCGCCGAGCACCTCGGCCTTACCGTCGAGGAGCTGGCAGGGATTGCGCTCAATGGCTTTGAGAGCGCATTTCTACCGTGGGAGGAGCGGCTGATGTTGATCGAGGAAGTCTCCGACAAGATCGACGAGCTGATCGGGCCGGAAGAATGATGGAATACTCGGCGCAAGCAGCATCGAGAGCTGCCGCGGCTATCCGGAATCGCACCGACGCCCAGGCGACAATCGCCGTCATTCTTGGATCAGGGCTCGGCGGACTCTCAAAGAAGATGGGGGACGCCGTCCGCATCCCTTTTGTCGACATCCCGGGATTTCCTGAAGCCACGGTTGTCGGACACGAAGGCGCGGTCATCGTTGGAACCCTCGGCGGACGGGAAATCCTCGCGCTGAGCGGAAGATTTCACATTTACGAGGGACACCCGGCAGCACTAGCCGCGTTTCCGGTGCGCGTCTTCCACGCGCTGGGCGCGCGTGACCTCTTCGTCTCCAACGCGGCGGGCGGGATATCGCCAAAGTTGGCCGTCGGCGATTTGATGATGATATCGGATCACTTGAACCTGATGGGGACGAACCCATTGGTTGGCGACCTGCAGGCAGGCGACACCCGTTTTCCCGACATGACGGATGCCTACGATCCTGGCTTTCGACGGATCCTGCGCACGACGGCAGAAAAGCTGGGCATCACACTGCGTGAAGGCGTGTACGCTGGATTGCTCGGTCCGTCTTACGAGACGCCGAGCGAAGTGAAGATGCTGCGAATGCTCGGCGCTGACGCCGTGGGAATGTCGACCGTTCCAGAGGTGATCGTGGCGCGCGCGCTCGGGATGCGCGTCGCCGGTGTCAGCTGCATCACCAACGCGGCCGCCGGCGTTACCGGCGCAGCGCTGAGTCACGCCGAGGTGTTGGCGACGACTAACCGCGTGAGCGCTGCTTTCGAATCACTGGTGACCGAGTTCCTGGAGCGAACGGCAGTTCCTCAGCTATCGCCGGCGAGGTGATTTAGCGGGCCGTGTCCAGAGCCCAGACCGGGCGCGGTGGCGATCGCGTTGTGGACGTAGTCGATGGCGCGTCGCACTGCAGCGTGCATCGACTCACCGTTGGCCAGCTGCGCCGCGATCGCCGCCGATAGAGTGCAACCAGTGCCGTGAGTGTTGGTGGTTTCGAAGCGCTTCCCGCGAAAAGCGCGGACATCACCATCATATAGTATGTCCACCACCCGGTCGCCGGCGTCGAGATGACCGCCCTTTACCAGCACCGCCTGTGCACCCATCTCGCGGACAATGGTTTCTGCGGCGCGGGCCATTCCATCCTCGTCCTCAATCTTTTCGCCGGTTAGAATTGCCGCTTCGTGCAGGTTTGGGGTGACGAGCGACGCCTGCGGAATCAGCTCGGACCTGATGACGTCGATGGCGTCGCGCTCGAGCAGCGTGTCACCCGAGGTTGCGACCATTACCGGATCGAGGACGTAGTTGCGGAATGCGTGGTCTCTGATGGACGCTGCGACTATCGACGCAATCGCGGTATTCGCCAGCATCCCGGTTTTCACTGCGGCGGGCATGAGGTCCTCCGCTATCGCATCGATCTGCGCTCGCACCAGGTCAGCGCTAACCGGTTCCCATCTGCTGACGCCGAGTGTGTTCTGTGCGGTGATGGCGGTGATCGCCGAGGTGCCGAATATGCCAAATCGCTGGAACGTCTTGAGGTCGGCCTGAATACCGGCTCCGCCTCCCGAGTCCGAGCCGGCGATGGTCAGGGCTATGCGCATCGAACAAAAATGCGCCCCGGGTTCTCGGAGGGCACTATGGAGTGACGAAAGGACTTATTGCAGCTGGCGTGGCGGCGGAGACGGCGGCAGTGACTGAAGCCGCGCCTTGAACGAGTGGAAGTTGCGGGTGTCGGTCCCCAACTGCGCAAGCTTCCCGGCGGGCAGTTGATTGATCTGCGTCTGAATCGCAGTTATGCGGTCCTCCTCGAGTGGGTGAGTCAGGAACCAGGATTCTACGGCGCCAGGTCGACTCTTTCGCTCGTCCAGCAGCTTTCGGAACATCGTCACCATCCCGACCGGGCTGATTCCAGCGCGAACCGTGTTCTTGAAGCCTTCGTTGTCGGCTTCTGCTTCGTCCTGCCGGCTGAAGCGTGCGAATAGAGCGCCACCAGCGACGTTGATCGCTGCGCCCGCAGCCTGGCTGTTGCAGATGCTCGTGAGCACGCAGGCGAGGGTGACGCCGATGTTTGCGCCCTGAGCTTTCTCCATCTGCTTCACGGTGTGCCGACGCACGACGTGGCCGATTTCGTGACCCAGCACACCAGCCAATTCGTCCATCTGATCGGCGCGCTGGATTAGACCGCGGTTGACGTAAACGAATCCGCCGGGAACGGCGAAGGCATTCACCTCCTGCGCGTCGACGATGAAGAAGTGCCAGTCGAGATCACCGCGGCTCGTCAGCCGTGCGATCGAGTCTCCCAGTACGTTGATATAGCGATTCAACTCAGGATCCTGAACGATCGGTAGTTGCGCGTTGATCTGTTGCGCATATTCCTGTCCCATCTGCACTTCCTGCTGCTGGGAAATGCCGCACCCAACGAGGGACGAGGTGATCGCAATACCTACGAGGATTCGCTTCATTGGTACTCCAACGATGAGATTCCGAGTGAGACGCGGAGGCAATTCCTATTCCAGCTGAGCCTCGCGTAAGAATCGCGTGAAGCTGCTTACACTTGCCCGTGATCTCGGACGCAGAAAGGCGCGCGAAAAGCATTCTCTTTTCGTCGCCGAAGGCGTTCGATCTGTCGAAGAGCTCCTTCGCTCGGGCCTAAAGGTTCGCGGAGCGCTCGTCGCTCCACAACTCGCGGGCGCTCCCCGAGGCCAGGCTCTGCGAACGGCTCTCGACCAGTCACACGTCGAAGTAGCGGAGGTCTCGGAAAAGGAGTTCCGATCCGCCGCCGAGACCGAGTCGCCGCAGGGCGTCATCGCCATCGGAGAAGTTCCCGCGCGCTCACTTGATACACTCGATATCCAGTCGGTGTGCCGGATCGTCCTCCTCGATGGAGTTCAGGACCCTGGCAATGCCGGCACGATACTGCGCACAGCGGCGGCACTCGGCGCGACTGCCACGGTGGCTCTGCCCGGAACGGTCGATCTGTGGAACCCAAAAGTGATCCGCAGCTCGATGGGTGCGCAGTTTGTCCACGCCGCGTTTCACGCCGAGTTGGACGACGTGCTTGGATTCATCAAGCGAGAGAAGATCGATCTATGGGCAACGGCTGCCGCTGGTGCCCCGCTATCTCGCGCCGACGCGCCGGCGCGACTGGTGATCGCGGTTGGCAACGAAGGAGCCGGTGTGTCGTCTGAGATTCGTACGAACGCGCAGCGGACTGTGTCCCTTCCGATTTCCGGCAGCGTCGAGTCGCTGAACGTTGCAGTCGCCACTGGAATCATTCTCTATGAGCTTCGGTCATGATTGAAATTCTTGAAGGGTTGTACGCCTTTGTCATTGGTGCCGCCGTCGGCTCGTTCCTCAACGTCTGCATCAGTCGCTGGCCGGAAGGACTCTCGGTCGTCAAGCCGCGCTCGCGGTGCCCGAGGTGCGGGCATCATATAAAGGCGAGCGAGAACATTCCGATTATCAGCTGGCTGTTGCTGCGCGGCCGCTGCAGCAATTGCCATCTGCCGATCTCAATTCAGTATCCCATCGTTGAGCTGCTGGTCGCGCTCCTCTGGCTGGCGGCGTACCTCGAGCTCGGAATGACTTTCACGGCGTTCCGCGTTGCCGCCTTCACGACGGTGTTGCTGGGAATATCTATCACCGACGCGAAGTATTTTCTGATTCCCGATGGCTTCACGGTGTTCGGCCTGCTCTTCGTCCTGGTGACGGCATTCGTTGCTCTCTATTTCGGCGAGGCGGAGCCATTTGCGAGGCCGTGGGACGCGATCCTCGGCATGTGCGTGGGCGCCGGCGCGATCTCGATTGCCGGATGGCTGGGCGAGGTCTGGCTCAAGCGGCCAGCGATGGGATTCGGCGATGTGACGCTGATGGCAGTCGTCGGCGCCGCGCTCGGCCCGCCGCGAGCGCTGCTCACGATTTTCATTGGGGCTGTCCTGGCTCCGATCGTTCTTCTCGGCGTCGTCTACCCACTCTCGGCGCGCGGCTTTGCCGACGACCAGGGACAAACCGAGCTCGCACTCGAAGCCTCGGGAGGATGGCGCCGGCGAGAGCTGCCGTTCGGCGTCTTTCTTGCGCCCGCGGCGTTGATCGCATTGCTTTTCGGTGATGCAATCATCGCCTGGTACATGCGGATCTCCGGCCTCTGATCGTCGTGTAGCACGACCCATCTCTTACTCCCAAATGATCGTTCAACTCAGGCGTGTCCTCGCTCTGGCGGGCGCAGGTTTGCTCACGCTCGTCTCGGCGTGCGAAAGTCAGAAGCCGAAATACGAGGGACCGTATGCCGCGGAGGTCGCGCAGGCCGTACCGATGATCGAGAAGGCGGTAGGGCTCAAGTTCAAAACGCCGCCCAAGATCGAGACTCGCTCCAAGGAGCAAGTTCGCGAGTTCGTCACCAAGCAATTCACTGATTCGCTGGCGAAACACGACATCGCCGGGCAGGAAGCTGCCTACAAGCGGCTGGGGATGATCCCCGACACCCTGAAGCTGCAGCCATTCCTTACCAGCCTCCTCGAGGAGCAAATCGTCGGCTACTACGACCCCCATACCAAGATCCTCTACGTCGTCGACGGCTCGCCCAAGGACATGGCGCAACTGACTATTACCCACGAGCTGGTGCACGCACTGCAGGACCAGTACATCAGCCTCGACTCCGTGCAGAAGATCCGCGACGACAACGATCGACTGTCGGCGGCGCAATCAGTGTTTGAAGGCCAGGCAGTCTACGAGCAGATCTCGATCATGCTCGGCGGCTCCAACATCGCCATCAATCTGCCCGGGGGCTGGGATCGGATCAGGGAAATGATCCGGGAGAATCAAAGCTCGATGCCGATCTTTGCGGCGGCGCCAAAAGTGATTCAGGAGACGCTGATCTTCCCGTACCTGAGCGGCGCCGAGTTCTATCGCAATTACAAGGAACGGAAGCCCGGCTCGAACATCTACAATGACATGCCGGTCTCGACGGAACAGATAATCCATCCGGCAGCGTTCTTCGTGACGAGGGACAATCCGACCAGGGTCACTCTCGGCGCTCTCAGCAACGCCTCCGAGGTCTACGAAAACGATCTTGGCGAATTCGAGACGCGTCTCTTTCTATTCCAGCAGTTGAACGATCAGAACGAGGCAGTGCGCGGTGCGACCGGGTGGGACGGCGATCGTTACGCAGTCGTCAATACGCCGCAGGGGCAGGGGATCGTCTGGCTCACAGTTTGGGATTCCCAGGTAGAGGCGGGCGAATTCTACCACCTGGCTGATCAGGCGGTGCAAGCTCGCTACTCAACCAAGCCAGCCGGCGGGTCAAATGATCTCGTCAAGAAATATTCGGCTGCCGGGAGGACCGTTCAGGTGTCGACGCTGGAGATCAAGGGACGTCCAGTCGTCATCTACGCCGACGTTCCCGCTGGCGCGAACCCGAACATTATCAATCCCGCCCAGGTCACGCTGAAGCAGTAGCAGCTAGAGCCCGAGGAGCTTCTGCAGCCCGAAGGTGCAGACTCCGATCAACCCGCCAAGCACGTAACCAGTGGTGATGATCAGATTGAGCTCGTTCTGAATCACGTTCCGCAGAATTTCCTCGACGCGATCGACGCTGAACGCCATCACTTTTCGCTCTACCATCGACTGCACGTCGAGCTTCTTCACCATCTCGGGGATCTGCTCGTCGATCCACGCCCAGATTGCCGGTGCGGCTGTCGCTGCCAGTCGCCGCGGAGCGTCGGGATCCTTCTTTGCCTCGACGTCGCCGAGAATGTCGGATATAGGTTTCTGCAAATAAGTCAGGATCGCATCGTGAATTGCCCTAGAGATCTCTTCTCTGATCTCCGGCTCTTCCAGTAGGCCGACAACTTGTTCGACACCGTCGGTCTCGATTGCATCGAGCACAGCTTCGAATTTCTGTTCCGTCATCATCAGCTTCGCGAACAATCGCTCGTGGAAGCGCATGTCCTCGACAAAGCGATTGAACATTGCATGCAGCGCTCCACGCAACTTCACGCGTGTACCAGGCTGGCCGAGGAACGCTCCCAGTTTCGTCATCGCCACGGGGAGGTATGAGGTCGTCGCTCCCTCAAGCGCGGCCACGACGGCCGGCGGAACTTTATCGATGAGCGGCTCGCGCGAGGTGAGGATCGTGGTTATTACATCTTCCAGGCGCGATTGAAACGCCGCCAGCAACTCAGGACGTGCTAGCTCGCGCTGCAGGTCTCCAGAAGTGAGGAGCCGCTCACCGACGGTTCGACCTAGACTCTTCGCCAGTCGCGCCTGATTCTTGGGAATCGCCCCCTGAATGCCGAAT
>QHUA01000046.1:4926-9061 GCA_003221805.1 Gemmatimonadota bacterium | reverse complement strand
TGGACCCAGGGATTCTCGAGATTCACCTACTTCGTGACTGCTCCCGCCGGTTCTTGCCGGTTGATCGAGGCGGTCGGGGAATCGCCGACGGCATTCTTGGCCGGTACATCGCCGTGGGGCTCCAGCGCGTCGGCCAACGTTCCGGGCGGCTTCGGCAAGAGCGCGAGATGAATGATCTCGTCCATCGTCGAGACGAAGGTGAAGGTCATGCTGTTGACGACTTCGTCCGGGATTCCCCGCAGGTCCTTCTCATTCGCTTTGGGTAGAATTACCTGGCGCAATCCGGCGCGATACGCGGCCATCACTTTCTCTTTCACTCCGCCAATCTCCAGCACCTTTCCACGAAGGGTCATCTCACCGGTGAGCGCGATGTCGCGGCGCACAGGCCGGCGGCTCAGCACGCTGGCGATCGCCAGCGTGACAGCGGCGCCAGCGCTCGGCCCGTCCTTTGGAATTGCGCCGGCCGGGAAGTGCACGTGCAGATCGACTTCCTTGAACTCGACGTCGTGAACGCCGAGCGTGTGGGCGCGGGAGCGCCGAGCTGACCCGTCGTAGTGAGGCGGCCCGAGCCTGGCATGCGCAGCGCCTCGATCACCATCAAGTCGCCGCCGGTAGCCGTCCAGGCCATTCCCGTGACCGCGCCGATCTCCGGCTCCTGCTCCGCGTCCTCGAGGGTGTAGGTCGGGTTGCCAAGGATGTCGATCACCATCGGATTGTCGACGACCCAGGCTCCCTCTTCGCCGTCCGCTTTTTTGCGCGCGCGCTTGCGCATCAGCGCGGCGATATTGCGCTCGAAGTTGCGCAGGCCTGCTTCTCGCGAGTAGCGGTTGGAGATGAAGCTCAGTACTTCGTCGGTGAACTGGAGGTCCTTGTCGCCTATACCGTGTTCCTCCAGCAGCCGCGGCAGCATGTAGCGCCAGGCGATCTCGACTTTTTCTTCGACTGTGTAGCCCAGCACGCGGATGACTTCCATGCGGTCGCGGAGCGGCGCCGGAATATCGTAGAGATTGTTGGCCGTGCAGATGAAGAGAATGCTGGACAGATCGAACGGCAGGTTCAGGTAGTGGTCGACGAAATTCGAATTCTGCGACGGATCGAGGACTTCCAGCATCGCCGCGGTCGGATCACCCGACGGTCCACCAGAGCTCATTTTGTCAATCTCGTCGATCATGAGCACGGCGTATATCACCTGTACCCGCCGAAGAGATTGCAGAATCAGCCCGGGCATCGCGCCGACGTAGGTGCGGCGATGGCCGCGGATCTCTGCCTCATCGCGCACGCCGCCGACAGAAATGCGATAGAACGCTCGGCTGATCGAAGACGCGATGGCTTCTCCGAGGGACGTCTTTCCGGTTCCAGGGGGACCGACGAAGCAGAGAATTGGCCCGTGAGGGTCGCCGCCGCGGAGTTTCCGCACGGCGAGGTACTCCGTGATTCGCTCCTTCGCTTCCTTGAGCCCGTAATGACGGCTATCCAGCAGCTCCTCGACTTTCTTGAGCTCGATGACCTCGTCGCTGGCAGACTTCTTGTTCCACGGCAACGCCAGCATCCAATCGAGATAGGTGCGAATGACCTGATACTCGCTCGACGCCGGTGAGAGATTGCGCATGCGCTCGATCTCGCGCTTTCCTTCCTGGGCTGCCTTCTCAGGAAGATTTGCTTCCTCGAGTTTTTTGAGAGTCTCGATCGCTTCTTTTTCGCCCGGATCGCCCTCGCCCAGCTCGGATTGAATCGCACGCAGCTGTTGCCGCAGGTAGAACTCGCGCTGGTGCTGCTCGATCTTGATCTCCGTCTGGCGCTTGACGTCTTCGGCGACGCGAGCACGTCCAACTTCGCGCTCCACTCTGCCGAGCAAAAACTTCAATCGCTGCCCGATGTTGAGTCGCTGCAGGATCTCGTCCTTGTCGGATACCTTGAAATTGAGGTTCGTCGCGGCGAGGTCGGCGAATCGGCCGGGATCGGAGATGTTCATCTTGAGGATCGCCGGAACTTCGTCGGGAATGCGCTCGATCAGCTCGGCCAGTGTCTCCGCACCGGCCACGATGCGGGAGATCAGGTCGTCCACTTCGTTCGCATCGGGCGGAATCTCCTTCGCCGGTTTGATTCGAACGATCGGGAAGGGATCGGTTTGCACGACACCTTCGACGACGAGTCGCCGCAAGCCCTGCAGAGTGATCTGCACTGTATCGCCCGGCAGATTGATTCTCTCGTGTACCCTGGCCGCCACGCCAACCCGTCCTACAAAACGCTCGGGATCGAGAACATCGTCGTGATCGCCGCTCGCCACTACCAACCCAACGATCAATCCCGATTGCTCGTTGGCTTTGAGCAGAGACAGGTTTTCGGGAGCGCCCATCTGCACGGCAATCGTGCCAAGCGGATAAACAATGGTCGATCGAAGCGCCATCAGCGGCAGCGTCGATGGTATGTCAGCTTGCAGGATGTCGTCTTTACGCTGAGCAGGCGGCATTCAATTCCTCTAGAGCGACGTGTTACTTCAGTTGTTTCAGAAGTTAACGGCGCCTAAGTTTAAAGGCTATGTTCGAAGACCTGAGCGAAAAGCTCGAAGCCACGTTCGCCCGCCTGCGTGGCCGCGGTGTTCTGACCGAAGCCGACATCAAGGAAGGGCTGCGCGAGGTTCGTCGCGTATTACTCGAGGCCGACGTCAACTTTCAATTGACGCGCGAGTTCCTCGAACGTGTCGAGAAGAGAGCGACGGGTGTCAACGCGCTCAGTACGGTCTCGCCCGGACAGCAACTAGTCAAGATCGTCCACGAGGAGCTCGCCGCCATGCTCGGCGAGACTCGCGAGGGACTGAAGCTGGGAACGGTCCCGCCATCAGTCATCATGATGGTCGGGCTGCAGGGATCGGGCAAAACGACGACCGCCGCCAAACTCGCGCGAAAGCTAAAAGCCGAAGGCCGCTCAACGCGGCTAATCGCGGCAGACGTCTACAGACCGGCGGCGATAGACCAACTGGAGACGCTCGGTCGCGACCTGTCCATTCCCGTCTACTCCGACCGTAGCACCAATGATGTTGTGAGGATCGCACGCGCCGGCGTCGCCGAAGCTTTGCGCGAGCGTGACCGAGTTGTGATCCTCGACACCGCCGGCCGTTTGCAGATAGACGATGCGATGATGCAGGAGCTCCGCACGCTCAAGGAGGCTCTACATCCTTCCGAGATATTGCTCGTCGCGGACGGCATGACCGGGCAGGATGCGGTGAAGATTGCGCAGGGCTTCGACCAGGCCCTTCACATCACCGGTGTCGTGTTGACCAAGATGGACGGCGACGCGCGTGGTGGAGCGGCGCTATCGATTTACGGCGTTACGAAGAAGCCGATCAAGTACATCGGCGTCGGCGAGAAGCCCGATGCGCTGGAGGAATTTCATCCGGAGCGCATGGCCGGCCGCATTCTTCAGATGGGCGACATCGTCACGCTGGTCGAGAAAGCGCAGGCGTCGTTCGACGAAGCGGAGGCGAAGCGGCTCGAGAAGAAGGTTCGCAAGGAAGGAATGGATCTCAACGATTTCCTCAACAGCATGCGCCAGATCCAGAAGATGGGCCCGCTCCAGATGAAGGCGGATCCCAAGCGGATGAAGCACGTCGAGGCCATCGTGCTCTCGATGACGCCTGAAGAGCGCAAGAATCCCGGCATCATCAACGGTTCCCGACGCGCCCGCATAGCGAAGGGCGCCGGCCGGCCTATCAGTGACGTGAATCGCCTGCTCGACCAATTCCGCGAGATGCAAAAGATGATGAAGAAGATGGCTGGCGGCGGACGCATGGGCATACCGTCCATGCCTGGAATGTTCGGGATGCGATAGGCAGCGGCGCTTGAGCCGCGTTCGCGTCGGTCTGCGACTCGCAATTCTTCCTGCTCTGGTTGTCGCGGCGCTCGTGCTCGGATGGCGCTTCGGCTATTTCCACCTCGCGCGACCACAACAACTGCTCGCGGTGGCTGAGCGGTCAAGACACAACCCGTGGGCCGAGCCGGTTTATGTAATTGCATTCACGGTCATCGCCACGCTGGGGCTGCCGATTACGGTGCTCTCGATTTTAGGAGGCGCACTCTTCGGAACGCTGCGCGGGGTGGTGCTCGCCTGGATCGCGGCGATGCTCGCAACAGTGTCA
>QHUA01000046.1:0-4869 GCA_003221805.1 Gemmatimonadota bacterium | reverse complement strand
CTCTTCGAAACTTGCCCGTCGCACCGTTTGGCGTGCTCAACTATCTGGCCGGCCTGGTGGGCATTTCGCTTCGCTTGCTACTGCTCACGACGGCGATTGGCGCCCTGCCGACTCTTGTGGCGTACGCGTACGCGGGGGCAGAGCTCGTCATCGGCCTGGAGCAAGCGGGACCGGCGCGCGCGCGGGCTTTCTGGATCGCGGGCGGCGTGACTGTCCTGATGATTGGTGTCTCGCTGCTGCCGCGAGCCTTCCGACAAATTCGCGACTGAATAATTATTGGGACATTCTTCGAGGCCTCGACTCCTTGTATCGATGGGACTCCGCTGGTCCATGAACTGCGCCAGGTAGAGGGTCGGAAGGCGTGGGGTGGATTCACCCGGTTCGGGACGAGTTACGCGGGAGGAATGGTGCCGGAAGCAGAGACCATCGAGCGAGCGAGAGAGGACGCTCGAGAAGGGAAATCGCCATCGACGCAAGCCGGTGAGTTCGTGCGCGAGGAGATGCACCACATTCGCGAGGGAAAGCACGGCGCACGATCCACAGAGCAGGCGATTGCCATTGGACTGTCGAAAGCTCGACGCGCAGGCGTCAAACTGCGGCCGCCGACACGGCGCGCGGCTTCACCCCGCACGCGCCGCCAGGCTGCGCGCGAAATGGCAAAAGCTCGGCGAGGTGGCGCGCGGAAAGTCTCCGGAAAACGCGCGACCGCGGTGCGCCGGGCATTGAAGAGAGAAGGGCATGCCGCTGCCTCGCATCGCGCGCTCGCGCGCCACGCGCGTTCGACTGCGCGCCGGCGTACGGCGACACAGCGAGCGGCCGCGGCAAGGAAGGCGGCGAGAACGAGGGCGAGGAGCCGATGAACTGCAACCTACGACTACCGGCTCCGCTCAAAGCCCCTAGCCGGTAGTCGTATTTTGTAGTTCCGAGTAGTTCCGCCCTGTAATCGCTCACCCCGACTCATTAGATTCACTCACTCGTTTCACCGGGTGCGCTCCGGATCTTCCGGCGGCGCGAGGAGCCCGGCTCAGAGGCGCGAAAGCGCCTCATTTCACACCCTCAAGGGAGCAGTTCAGATGGTAAAGATTCGCCTCCGCCGTGTCGGGCGGAAAAATGCGCCGTTCTATCGAATTCTCGTCGCTGATTCGCAGAGTCCGCGCGACGGGAAGTTCATCGAGATCATCGGCCAGTACGCTCCCCGGAAGGGTGAGGGCTCGCTCCAGGTCGACGAGGCGAGAGCCAACCACTGGCTCGACCTCGGCGCCCAGCCAACGGACACCGTCCGCTCGCTCCTTCGGCGCGCCGGCGTCCTCAGAAAGCGCCACGAGCAGCGACTCGGCATCGAGCGCAAGGGCGAAGCGGTGCCGGTCAGCGAGCCAGCGGCTCACGCGGCAGCGCGACGAGGCCAGCCGTTAGCGATCGTCGGGCTGATCCGCAAAGCACAGGGAATTCGCGGAGAGGTGATCGTCGAGCCTCTCACCGACAAGCCGGACGTGATTTTCGCGTCCGGCAGTCGTGTCTTTGCGGGCACGTCCGCCGGTGATCTCGCGCGCGCGCGCGACGTTAGGGGCGTCGAGGAAGTCCCTACGCTCACGGTGTCCGAGGCCAAGCCCTTCAAGAAGGGGCTGATCGTGCGCTTCGAGGAGCTGGGTGATCGCGACAGCGCTGAGTTGTGGCGCGGGCGTTATCTGCTGGCGCCGTTCAGCGAGCTCCCTCCGCTCGAGGCAGACCAAGTCTATCTTCACGATCTGATCGGAATGCGCGCGGTGAGTACTTCAGGCGAGCAGCTCGGCACAGTGACAACGTTCTATGAGCTGCCTCAAGGGCTCATGCTGGACATCAAGACACAGCAGGGCAGCGTACTCGTGCCCTATCGACCAGAAGTCATTGTGCGAACTGACTTGGTGGCTCGAAACGTCGTCATCAACGATAAGCTCGGTTTGATGGATGACTTTTCGGGGGGCGAAGACTGACGTGCCTTTACGAATCAACGTCGTCACGATCTTCCCCGAGTTTTTCAGCGGGCCGCTTGGACTGAGCATTCCGTCGCGCGCGGCGGCAGCGGGAAGTGTGACCTACAACATTGTCGATCTGCGCGATTTCACCCACGACAAGCATCGGACCGTCGACGACTATCCGTACGGCGGTGGGGCGGGAATGGTGATGAAGCCGCAGCCGTTTTTCGAGGCTGTGGAATCGCTCAAGACCGAGCCGCCAATCGTACTCCTCTCTCCCCGCGGCCGAGTCTTCGCGCACGCTGATGCGGAGCGATTCTCGAAATGCCAGGAGCTTACACTCCTCTGCGGCCACTACAAGGACATCGACCAGCGTGTCGCCGACCACCTTGCGACCGAGGAAATTTCCCTCGGCGATTTCGTGCTGAGCGGAGGAGAAGCAGCGGCGCTGGCCATCATTGATGCGACCGTCAGGTTGCTTCCCGGTGCCATGTCCGATCTGCAAAGCGCACTGACCGATTCTTTTTTCGGGCGCGGGCTGAGCGCTCCGAGCTACACGAGGCCGCCCGAGTATAGGGGGCATTCCGTCCCGGATATTCTGCTGTCAGGCGATCACGCCAAGATCGCAAAATGGCGGGAAGAGGAGAGCCAGCGGCTCACGCGGCAGCGCGACGAGGCCAGCCGTTAGCGATCGTCGCACGCTGGCATTAACTCCTGCTCGGGTTTACTTTTCGTGGCTACTCTGGAACACCCTAAACAAGTCTTTATCAGGCTGTTAACTCCAGCCCCGAGCGTCATATGCACCCCTTCATTGAAACCCAGAAAGAGTGGCTCCGCAACGTCCCCCCGTTCCGCGCCGGCGACACGCTCCGTGTCAACGTCCGCGTCCGCGAAGGTGACAAGGAAAGACTCCAGGCTTTCGAGGGTGTCTGCATCGCCAAGCGCGGCAGCGGAGTCAGCCAGACCTTCACCGTTCGCAAGATCTCGAACGGCATTGGCGTCGAGCGCATCTTCCCCGTGCACAGCCCGATGATTGCCGAGATCTCGGTCGTGCGTCGTGGTCGCGTCCGTCGCGCCAAGCTGTATTACCTGCGCCACCTCACCGGTAAGGCCACCCGCATCAGAGAGCGCAAAGCCAAGGTGCTGGTGCCGGGCTCCGAGACGATCGCGGATACCGGATCAGACGCCGGAGTCGAGGCGTAGCGCTCCTCTCTTTTTACCGAGAGCGTAGCCGAATGCAGGACGAGGTCGAACCGGGCGGCACACCCGAATCGACCCCCGAAGACCCGACTCAGAACCCAAAATCCGTCCCCCGCCGGCGTGTCTACAAGTGGGCGCGCTGGACCACCATCGAACGCGACCTTCGTCGAGAGAAAGGTCCGCTACTGGCTGGTGTCGACGAGGTAGGGCGTGGCCCGATTGCCGGCCCGGTCGTCGCGTGCGCCGTGATTATGCCGCCGGAAACCCGCGCCATCGCCGGCGTCGACGACTCCAAGAGACTAACCCACGTTCAGCGAGTCCGCCTCGCTGCCAAGATCCGGGAGCGTGCAGTGGCCTTCGCCCTTGGCGCCGCCTCGGTGCGAGAAATCGACCGGATCAACATCTACCAGGCGAGCGTGCTGGCGATGCGGCGCGCGCTGGGGCGTCTGAAAGTCACGCCCGACCACGTCGTGATCGATGGACGTGCGATGCGCACGCTACCAATTCCCCACACTGCCGTCGTCCACGGCGATGCGCGCTGCTTCAGCATCGCCTGTGCTTCGATTCTCGCTAAGGTCACCCGCGATCTCCTCATGACGCGGCTCGGTCAGCGCTATCCGCACTATATTTGGGGCGACAACGCCGGGTACACGACGCGCGCTCACGTCGCCGGTCTCGCGTCGTACGGAATCACACCACATCATCGCAAGAGTTTTTGCCGAATCAGCGATCTGCTGTTGGAGCTCGAACACCTCAGCGAGATGGAAGAGAACGAACAGCGTGCGCTGGATGACGTCGGCGTTCCGGACGAGGATGATCTGGACGACGACATGATCGCCGACGCCGACCTCGTTATCGAATATCTCGAGGAAGGACCGGGCCGGGAGCTGTAGCAGTTCGAGCAACACGACACCACGAGGATTGCCGTGCCTGACGCGCTCGTTGGACTTATCATGGGATCCAAGTCCGATTGGGACACGATGCAGCACGCGGCGCAGATCCTCGATGCCCTCGGCGTTCCTCACGAGACGAAGATCGTGTCCGCGCATCGCACGCCCGACTTGCTGTTCGAGTACGCGGAGTCAGCCGAGAAGCGCGGCATCCAGGTAATCATCGCTGGAGCGGGCGGCGCGGCGCATTTACCCGGAATGACTGCGGCGAAGACGACACTACCTGTCCTCGGCGTTCCTGTGGAATCGAAAGCGCTCCAGGGAATCGACTCCTTGCTCTCGATCGTGCAGATGCCGGCTGGAGTTCCAGTCGGCACTCTTGCCATCGGGAAGCCAGGCGCTATCAACGCTGCTCTACTTGCAGCATCGATTGTCGCTGCTACGCGCCCCGAGATTCGGGAGAGACTGCGCGCGTTTCGCGCCGAGCAGACCAGCGCCGTTCTCGCTCAGCCCGATCCGGCTGCAGCCGAGTGAAAATCGGGATACTCGGGGGCGGGCAGCTCGGAAGAATGCTCGCGCTCGCCGGCTACCAGCTGGGAATTGAGTTCAAGTTTTTCGATCCAAACGCCGGCGCCCCGGTGGGGCAAATCGGGACGCTGATCGCGGCCGATTATAGCGACACGAACGCGCTGGAAAGCTTTCTCGACGGCGTCGATGTAGTCACTTACGAGTTCGAGAGCATACCGCTTTCGACGGTGGAGTGCGTCAGCGAGCGAGTGAAAGTCTTTCCCCCGCTGAAAGCGTTGGAAACAGCGCAGGACCGGCTG
>QHUA01000045.1 GCA_003221805.1 Gemmatimonadota bacterium | reverse complement strand
CTCCCAGTCGGGATTCTTCCAGTAGATGCGAACGCGATCGTCGACGTAAGCGGTAGCGACCAGCTCGTTGGTGACGTCGGAGAAGCTGGCGTTGCCAAAGTCGACACGATTGAGCGGATCCGACTCGACCAGCTGCTCCTGCTGCGTGGCCGGATCGAAGAGAACGAGGCGCGTCAGGTCGGGCGCGCCTTTGTTCGTCTCCATGTAGACCTTGGTGTTCGACTTGTCGTAGCGAATCGGATTGCACGTCTCGAAGACATTGCACGAGTAGACCTGGGTGAAACCCGCGGGATCGACGCGTAGAATCTCGGTGTCGCCCTTTTCCGTCGTGCGAACGGCGAGACGGAGATTCCCCGCGTTGTCGAACTGCCAGCCGGCGATGCGCTCGGTGTTCTTGCGCAGCAGCGCCTTCTGGCCGGTGGAGATTCGCACCTTGTACAGATCGTGCCACGCCTTGTCACGATCGTTGATGCCGACGTACATGATGTCGGGATCGTTCTTCGGGCGGTCGTAGATGACGGCTCGGACGCCGGTGGCGGCGGTGAGATTTCGCGCGGCGGGAACTTCCTGCCCCGTCGGTGGTGATGCGGCGGGATCGACGGCGTAGACGTTGAAGTTTTCGTCGCCGAGGTGGTCCTGAGCGAAGAGGATGTACTTGCCGTCTCTGCTCCAGAAGTACTGCGTCACCGGACGCTTGGTGTCATTCGTGATCAGTTTTGCCGCCGAGTATGGATCACCCGCGCGCTTGACCCAGACGTTGCGCGTATCCTTGTAGGGCTTGAGGAAGGATACATAGCGCCCGTCGGGAGAAATCTGGGCGCCGGAGATCTCCGGATTGCCGAAGAAAAGCTCACGATCGAGGAGCGGTGCGACTTTTCCGGTTTGCGCCGATGTAACGAGCGGAGCACTGAAGGTGATAGCCAGCGCGATTGACCAGCGCCTGACGACGGAGCTCATGTATTCCTCTGGGAGCGGGAGTGGCGGTAGAATTAGCCCGACAAACGTAAGACCGGGGGAAAATTGCCACCAGCACGAAAATGACGTACAGCAGACGGATCTTTGGCGCTGGTGCCGCGCTCGCGGCAATCGCGCTCGTGATTCTCATCGGATTCGGCTATTGCACCAGCCGTGCGACGATCGGATCGCTGTTGGGGCGCGGTGGCACGACGATCAGTCACGACGTCGTCGTGGAACAGGTCAAGGCCGTCGCCAAGCTGGTCTCCAGCGAAGCAACCGTGCGCGACGTGATCGTCTACGAGAATACGTGGTACGGATCGACGAAGCGATCACTCGTAGTGGTGACTGGACGATTGCTGGCAGGGATCGATTTGCGTGACAATCCCGACGTCGCGATCGATCACGCCAACAGGGTGATCAAGATCCGGATTCCACCGGCGAAGCTGATCGCGGTCGAGATACGCGACATGCAGACTTACGACGAGCGCGGCGGGTTGTGGAATCCGTTCACGCCCGAAGATCGAGACGCGATCCAGCGACAGGCGAGGACCCAGCTGCTCGCGGCCGGTTCACAGCTGGAGCTGCTGCGGCACGCGAATGAAAGTGCGGCGGAAATGCTGCGCATGCTGCTCTCAAAGGATGGTTACAGGGTTGATGTTGCGGTTCGAGGTGCATGAAAAGTGCAACGGAACGGTGGCCAAACTGACAACTGCAACTGAACGGGGTGCGAGCAGTCAGTAGCTCAGTTCGCAGCGGCCAGTTCACTACGCCCTGACTTACCTCGTTGGCGTGATAGCAACTGCTTGTGCTTCGAATGGCGCTTCGAAACGTCCTGACGTCGTGAACTGGTAGCTGGCAACTCTGCTACTCACACCTCGCACCCCGTTCAGTTGCAGTTAATCAAATTTCGGAGGCTCGATGTCTGACCGTGTTCCTGCCGCGATCGCCGTCGTTTCCGCAGCAGCGATTCTAGTTTACGCGTGCGCGACGGCCCCGACCTCTAACCCGAATGCGCCGGTGAGACCGGTGACACTGCCGGCACCGATCCCCGGCGGTGCGCAAGGCGGACCCGGCGGGCCACGAGCTCCGCTCACCGATTCCGCGCGGCGAGTGCGAGACAGTGTCACCGCCGCGCGACGCGACAGTGGTGCGGCGATGGTTCTTCGCTCGATCGCCGGGCGCGAGACTCAGCCTGCCGAGAGCGTCTTCAAGAACATCAAGATCTTCAAGGGCATCCCCGCCGGCCGTCTCGTCAACATCATGAACTTGGGCTTCGGCCGCTCACTCGGCGTGAGCTGCGGATTCTGTCACGTGATCGACAAGTGGGACCTGGACGACAAGGAAGAGAAGACTACGGCGCGGCTGATGTTCGCGATGGTGCAGACGATCAACAAAGACTACATATCGAAGGTCCCGAACGATCGCGGCGAGCAACCGGTCGTGAATTGCTTCACTTGCCATCGCGGGAATCCGCGGCCCATCGGACCAGACGGGCAGCCGCAGAGAGTGAGAGCTCCCGCGGGAGAGTGAATCCGGCGTGCGAGCGCTCAGGGCCCCGCTTTGTCCGAGTTACTGATTTCTGCGACGATGCGCCAATGCCCTCCGACCTTCTTCCAGACATTCAGAAAATTGCCGGATGATTTTAGCGGCTTCCCTTTGGCGTCGTTGGCGGTAGAGCTGTACGTCCCATAGTCCCACGCCATCGTTCCATCGTCTGAGAAATTCACGCCTTCGCTCTGGAACGTCAGGTTGCTCGGATTCGCTTTGACCGCCTGGTTGTACGAAGCGCGAACGTCGGCGAGCCCCTTCACCGCCTTGCCGCCCTCGGACATCGAAACCACGCTCTCGTCGTAGTACGGCATCAGCGAGTCCACATTCTTCGCCATCATCGCTCTCACGAATGCCGAATCAGCGCCAAGTATCTCCGCACGCGCCGCGTTCTTATCGAACGTCGCACTCGCCGTGCTCGACGCCGTCGCTGCCGAATCCGCCGTCGCCGATGTCCCCTTCCCGCATCCCAAAAGGAAGAGGCTTCCAGCCGCTGCCAAGACAACTCGATCTCTGCTCCGCATACTCCCTCCCGTCGGTAGTTAGTCCGCAGTTCGCAGTTAGTACCCCAATCCGCAGTTAGTCAGCAGTCCGCAATGCCGTTGGTCCGCAATCCGCAGTCTACATACCTTGCGCTGCTGCGTGCTGCTACGATGGACTACGGGTGTAGTCGAATCTCTCTGGCACCGAATGGGCGAGCGAAGGACGACCCACTGCCCGAGCGTTGGGCGAGGGCCGCCACTCTGTTGACCGTCTGGCGGACGTTGTCGGTGATGCGGTCGAACTGGCCGCCCGCAATCCAGTCGGCCGGTGCCATCCAGCTCCCACCGACCGCGACCACGTTTTTCATCGCCAGATACTGGGGGAAAGTTGCGCCCGTGACGCCGCCGCTCGGATTGAACTGCACACCGTGGAAAGGCCCCGCCAGGAGCTCCAGATAATCGAGTCCGCCGATTGTAGTGATCGGCCACAGCTTCATAAGGTTTAGGCCCGTCTCGAGGACGGCTTCGATCTCACTGGCGGTAGCGACGCCGGGATAGGTCGGCAGATTCTGCTCGAGACAATAATCGACGACCGCTCGATTGAACCCGGGCGAGATCACGAACTCGGCGCCGGCTGCTTTCGCCTGCTTTGCCTGTTCGACGTTGAGAACCGTTCCGCAGCCGGCGAACATCTCCGGCTGCTCACCCTTGATGCGGCGTAGTGCTTCGAGCGCCTTGGGAGTGCGCAGCGTGATTTCGGCGATCGGTAGTCCGCCGCTCAACAGCGCGGTCGCCAGCGGCAGCGCGTTTTTCGGATCTTCGATGACGATAACCGGGATGATGCGCCACCGGCGCAGCGCCTCGGTCATGGATGTTTCCTGCACGTTCACTTTTTTCCCCGTGATCTGACGTTTAATAAAATTGCACTATGCTCACCCGCCAAAAAAGGGCGCCCGCCGTAAGCCAACTGAATTTCGCCCCGCCGGCGTGAATAACGGCGTCCGTGGTGTTATCGTTTAGGCGATGATTTCCCGCATTGCGACCCGAATCGTTGCTGCCTCTTTCGCGATAGTGTTTGCCTTCGTGACGGAGGGGTCGGCATTCGACTCTCCTTGCCCGTTTCACGATCCGGCGTTCGCCAAACTGGCGACGAGTTCAGGGCACGCCAGTCGCACCGGTGCGTCGAGCGAAGTTGCTTATCATCACTCGCTGGCGCAACACCACCAACACGGTGTTCCGGGCGGCGACACTAATCATCAGCAGAAGTCGCACAGCTGCACCTGCGTGGGCTGCGGGTGCTGTTCGTCCCCGGTCACGCTCTCGACGACCGCATTGAGCTTCACACCGGCAACAATCTCGGCGGGGACAACGACCCCCCCGCCACCGACCGAAAGGCGCGCTTGCTCGATTCCCAAGCACACGCTGCCCTTCTCGACCGCTCCTCCGCAAGACCTGATCGGCTGAACTAGCCTCCCCGCGCGTGGGCAATCCGCGCGATCGCCCGCTGCCCGACGGCGGGATCGGCTCATTCAATCATCGATTCAATTGCTCCGCGGAGGAGCTGCCATCATGCGTCTTGTAGTTCACTGCTTGCGATTGCTTGCCGGAGCATCGCTGATAAGCGTTTCACTCAACGCGCAACAACCGACTCCAGCTCGCGACACGGTTTCCCCCGACACGGCTCGGCGATCCGTTCAACTGCGCGCGGTCACCATCACCGCTGCACCTTCAGATAGGCAAGAAGCCTCGACGGCGACGCGCGTCAACCAGGCTCAGATTCAGCAGACGCCGGCATCGAGTCCATGGGATCTGCTCCGCCAGACCGCCGGCGTCGAAGTGCATCTGCAGGGACAGGGTCCCGGTTTCGCCAGCGATGCGTCGGTCCGCGGATTCAGCAGTGACCACTCGACCGATCTCGCGCTCTGGATCGACGGCGTTCCCATCAACGAACCGGTGAACGGCCACGCCGAAGGCTACAACGATTGGAGTCTGATCTTTCCGGCTACGGTGCGCGATGTGGATGTCATTAAAGGACCGACCAGCGCCCTGTTTGGAAATTTTGCGCTGTCTGGAACGGTCAACGTGCGCACCCTCGAGAGAATGACGGGAACGCAGGCCGATGTCAGCGGCGGCAATTTCAGTCGCGGCCAGGCCTCGTTCATGACCGGCTTCGATCACGGTTCGGATGGCGGCGGTGTTTTTGGACTGCGCGGTCAGCACGAGGGTGGCTTTCGCCCGAATGCAAAGAACGATCTGCTCCAGGGACACGGACGCCTCGTCCGCGATCTCACTCCTTCCGCGACGATCGATGGGGGAGTCGAGCTGTATGGTGCGCGATGGGACTCACCCGGATATCTCAGCGAGCAGGAATTCGCCGACAAGCAGTACGACATCATCTCCAATCCGACCGACGGCGGCTACAAGCAGCACGCCCAGGAGAGATTGAGCCTGCGGGTGACGCGCGGCGACAATCTTCTCTGGAGAACGACCGGGTACGCGACGCAGGGCAGGTGGCAGTTGTACCTCACGATTCCTCCCGCCGGTGGAAAGTTCGAGGGCACCGGGAGTCAGACTGAGGAGGAAGACAGGCGCTACGGCTACGGCCTCACCAGCGCGCTCACCTGGCAGACGCCGACGTCCGACGTGACGCTCGGTGGCGAAGGTCGGTTCGACCACTCGAATTACGAGAACTGGTTCACGACGGCGAGGAATCGAGACTCGGTCAACGCGCTGTTGACGGGTCGTCAGCTATCGGGCGGCCTGTTCGTGCAATCCGCGCTCGACGTCGGTAAGTATCTCCGACTCGATCTGGGTGCGCGCTACGACGCGATCAGGACGACCTCGGGCGATCCCACTGCCCCGACGATTGCCGCGACCCACGGCGTTTTCTCACCGAAGGCAGGAGCGCTCGTGCACGTGACGCCGTGGCTGGGACTTTACGGAAATGCGTCGAGAGGATTTCGCTCCACCGACGGCGTGCTGGATGATCCGACGCTGGTTCCTGTTACTGCCTGGGCGTACGAAACGGGAATCAAGCTCGACACCGCCGGCATCAGTGCCTCGCTGGCTGCGTTTCGCATGAACGTCAGCAACGAGCAGACATTCAATCCGCTGACGTCGGGCTCGTTCAGCGGCGGCTCGAGCAGACGGCAGGGATTCGAGCTCGATATCCGCGCCCCCGTCGCCCGAATCGCTACGCTAGCAACGGAGTGGACACTCAACGACGCGCGCTACACGCATCAGATCATCCCGCCGGACGATCCCACGCTGCCGCCGACGGATCTGAGCGGGCTGCGCGTTTACAACACTGCGCGCTACATCGGCGCCGCCGCGCTCGAGATCGTGACCGACGACGGGGTGACGCCGGGCAAATGGAATTTCCGCGTGGGCAGCAACTTCGTTGGCCCGTACTCTCCGTTCGATGAGCCCGGCGTCGTACTCGGCTCGTACGGTCTGATGCATTTGAGCGGCCGGGTGCGGCTCAATCGCGGCGTTGTGTTCGACGGCGGGATCCGGAACGTTTTGGATCGCGCGTACCCTGAGCTGGTCGCGGGACATATTGTTGCGCCGGGGGAGCCCCGGTCGGCTTACATCAGTCTCCGCTACCGCTTATAGGATGAAAGCGGGAAGCGGGAAGCGGCGGGTAACGGGCCACACGTTCAGTCGCCCTTTCGGCCGCCGGGTCCGTTACCGCTGCCCCGCTACCCGTTACCCGTAACCCGTAACCCGTAACCCGCCGCTTCCCGCTTCCCGCTTCCCGCTTCCCGTCGACCGTCGCGAGCAAGACCGGAACTTGATGTCAATCCATTGACATCTTGTCAGCACACTGACACTTTGAGCCTGGGGTAGTCGTTCGGTAACGGAGGTACTCGATGCACCGAATTGTTGTCCGGCTGTCGTGCCTTCTCCTTTTACTCTGCCCCGTCGTTGCTTTGGGGCAGGATCTCGCTTTTAAAGCGGAATCCATCGGGCCCGACACGGCGGCAGCGATGTCGGCGCTCGCCGCGCAGGCGATGGCGGTGTACCGCGACGCGAATCGGGACCGGTATCTCGACAACCTGTTCCGCCTCCAGATGCTATCCGGTCGCTACAGCGATGCGAGCCGCACCCTGGATTCGCTCCGCATTCGCCGCGGAAACCGAGTGTCACTTTCCGCGACCGCTACCAACATTCTCTACCAGATTCTTGCTAACGCCAGGGCGCGATCGAGTGGTCCGCAGCTCGACGACGCGTTCCGACAGGCCTACCGCGCTGCGCTCGCCCGCCTCGACGATCGCACCTCTGCGCTCGTCGTGCGCAACAGCAACATCAGCCATTTCGTTCTCGACCGCGCGGTGTTTCGCGCGTTCCGACCATTAGCTCGAAAGGCGTCGATTTCACTCGCCGACGGGCTCACGTTGCTCAAAGCCTACCAGGCGCAGCAGGCGTTCCGCGTCATCGTTCCACTCGCTGCTCCAATCGACGTCGAGGACGATCGACGTCGCTATGTCATCGACTACAACCTGAAAGTGCCGACGCCCGGCGGCGGGACGGTGTGCGCGATGGTCATCCGCCAACGATCCACCACGCGACCGCTGCCGACTCTCCTCAACTTTACGATCTACGCTGATTCAGAGAGCAACGTCAGCGACGCCCGTCGCGCCGCTTCGAACGGGTACGTCGGAGTGGTCGGTCTTACCCGAGGCAAACGCTGCAGCCCGGACACTCCGGTCCCTTACGAGTACGATGGCATCGATGCGGCTGCCCTCATCGACTGGATCGCCAAGCAACCGTGGAGCGACGGTCGGGTGGGGATGTTTGGTGGAAGCTACGAGGGATTCACGCAGTGGGCGGCGGCGAAGCAGCTGCCGAAGGCGCTGAAGACGATCATTCCCGCCGTCGCGGTCGGACCGGGAATCGATGTGCCGATGGACGGCAATCTTTTTCTGAGTTTCGTCTATCCGTGGCCGTTCTATACTCTCGACAACAAGGAGCTGGACGACACCACCTACTTCAACTTCGATCGCTGGAGCAAACTGAATCACACCTGGTATACGAGCGGCCGCGCGTATCGTGACCTGGACAAGATCGACGGCAAGCCAAACCCGGTCTTCGATCGATGGATCGACCATCCGACCTACGACGCGTACTGGCAGCGGATGATTCCATACAAGGAGGATTTCGCGCGCATCAACATTCCAGTCCTGCAGACAGCGGGCTACTACTTCGGTGGACCGGGCGCCGCCGTCTATTACCTCACCGAGCATTACCGATACAATCCGAAGGCAAACAGTTATCTGGTGATCGGCCCCTACGACCACGTCCTCGGTCAGCGCGGTCTCGTCGGCCTGCTCGGCGATACGTCGTATGTGATGGGCGGATACCGGGCTGATCCGGTGGCGCTCACCGATTTCGGTGAGCTCCGTTATCAGTGGTTCGACTGGGTCTTCAAGGATGGGCCCAAGCCCGCCTTGCTCAAAGACAAAGTGAACTATCAGGTGATGGGGGCGAACGTCTGGAAGCACGCGCCATCCGTCGAGGCGATGGCCGATCAGCGGCTACGGTTTTACTTGTCGCCGATTCGTGTCGACAGTGGTTATCGACTGACCCCGAACGGGTACAGCGGCGGCACGCATGTGGAGCAAACCGTCGAATTCGCCGATCGCAGCGATAGTAATCGCGTCGCTCCGGGCGGGGGCGTAGTAGCGCGGGCGATCGACACTTGGAACGGGATCCAATTCGTCAGTCCCGTTCTCCCCGGACCATTCGAGTTGAGCGGTCTGTTCTCGGGCCAGCTCGATTTCCTTTGCAACAAGCAGGACTTCGACTTTCAGATCTCGCTCTACGAGCTGAGGTCCAGTGGCGACTATGTGCTGCTGTCGACCTACTGGACGCGGGCGAGCGCGGTCCGTGATCTCTCGCATCGCACGCTGCTGCGCCCAGGAATCCGCGAGCACCTCGACTATCAGAGCGTCCGTCTCACCAGCCGGCTGATCCAAGACGGCAGTCGATTGGTGGTGCTGATCAATGTCATCAAGCAACCGGACATGCAGATCAATTACGGGACGGGCAAAGACGTGAGCGACGAGTCGATCTCCGATGCCGGGGAACCGCTTAAGATCAGCTGGTATGGCGACAGCTACATCGACCTGCCCGTGAGACGTCAATAAGGTTATTTGAACGCTTTTGCTGCCAGCCGAAATCGTGTTAGAAAATCGAAGATTCGATCGAGGGATCGGTTGATGATTCCAGTCCTGGCGAGGCTGACCACAGCCAGGCTTGTGATCGTTCCGAGCACTGCTCCGCCGACGACGTCGCCCGGATAGTGTGCGCCTACGAATACCCGTGCGAAAGCGACCAGCAATCCGAAGACGGCGAGCGAAATTCCCGCGCGGCGGTTGAAAACCCAGACCGCGGCCGCAACCGCGAACGCCAGCGTCGTGTGATCGCTCGGGAAGGACGTGTCCGGAGAGTGGGTGATCAGAAGGGACACGTGGTGGGCAAGATACGGCCGATCCCGTGGGAAGATGTGTCCGACAATCTGGCCCAACCCCAGCGCGAGGAGAGCGGAAATCCCGGCGATGAGCGCCGCGCGCTGGTTTTTCGGTGCCCACGTCAGCCACAGCGCCGCGAGCGCCAAGGCATAGATAATCGGAGCATATTTCGCCGTAGCGACCATGAACGCGTCGAGCGCCTGACTTTGCCCCGCCAACCCGTTGACAGCCTGGAATAGCGTGTAGTCGATACCGCCGCTGGACGGAAGTTGTGTCGGGGTGTTCATGCCGACCGGCGTATGCGCAAGCGATGTACCCCCGGTGTTACAGATGCGCGGGCGATACAGTCCTCATTGGATATGTCCCCCGGCGCCGCCAGCACCGACCATCAGATCCGGACCATCACTGCCGACGGGCAGAAATACTTCGTCTGCCTGCGCGTCGGGTATGACGGGATCGAGCACGTCGGGCGACTGCGTTTCACCGACGCCAAGACCGAGATCACCTACCAGGATCACGCCGCCATCCCCGGCATCAGCGCGCTCGACGCGGTGCGGAAGGCCAAGGAGATGTCGCCCAAGGAGATGGAAGCCCGCTGTCATCGTGCGCTCTCCGAGAAGCGGCGCTTCGGCAAGTTGCGCAGCGCGACCGACAAGATGATCGAGAAGATCAAGTACCTGAACCGCGTCGCGATCGATCTCGAGAAGGGCCGCCTCGAGAAAGAGGGCGGCCAACAGGAGCTGGAACTGGTTCAGGAGCAGCTCATCGAAATCGTCCGGACGCTCAGGCATCACGCGGGAGTCGAAGACGAACCGGACGAGCCGGGATCAAACGTCTGATTGCATTAGCTAGCTCGCACCTCGCAGTCGGCTCGCAGTTCGCAGCAGGTTCGTAACTCGCAGTCAGTTCGCAGCTCGCAATCCGCCTGTCGCCGCCAATAATCGGCCCTTAAACCCCGCCCCTCCCGGAGACTGCTGAAACTTTCCAACCCTTTTGCCCGAACGAGTATCAAAGAGGTGTTGGTCCATAAAAACCCTTACCACCCCTTTGGCTCCGGACAGTCGTATGATCGTCTCCGTTTCTGCCCTGCCCCTCCTTAGCCTTGCCGTAAATCTCCAGGTCGTCGCCCAGAGCCCTCAGACCCCGAAACCGGTCGATGGGCAGGCGGGCAAGCCCGTGATGATTGCATTGCCAACCGATACCAGCGCGACGGCGCTGCGGGCGGATGGCGAGATCACCATCGATGGCCGTGACAACGAGGCGGCCTGGCAAAGTGCGCCGCCCATAACGCAGTTCCAGGAATGGCGGCCGAACGAAGGCAAACCGGCCCGCTTCAAGACTGAAGCGAAGATCATTTACGACGCTGCGAACCTGTACGTTTTCATCAGAGCGTTCGACCCCCACCCAGATAGTATCAAGAAGCTCCTCGAGCGTCGTGACAGTTTCACCGCGTCCGACATGTTTTGGCTCTTCATCGACTCCTACCACGACAAGCGCACCGGCTACGAGTTCGGTGTCAACGCCGCCGGCGTGAAGATCGACGCCGCTATCTACGACGACGGCAACGAGGACTTCGCCTGGGACGCAGTCTGGGACGTCGCCACCCGCATCGACTCACTGGGATGGACCGCCGAGTTCCGGATCCCGCTCAGTCAGATGCGTTACAGCAGGGACCGGGCACATACCTTCGGCATCATCATCGATCGAGACGTCTATCGGTACAACGAGCGCTACAGCTGGCCGTTGCTCAGACAGTCGAAGCCGGGCTTTGTGTCCCAGTTCGGCTCGTTGCACGGGATGGATGATCTCGAAAATCCGCGCCGACTCGAAGCGATGCCTTACGTCGTCACCAAGAACGCCTCGACCATTACCAACAACACATTCGCGCAGAAGTCGAACCTGGCAGCGGGCGGCGACATCAAGTACCGCATCGCTTCCAACGTGACGCTCGATGCCACGATCAATCCCGACTTCGGACAGGTCGAGTCTGACCCGTCCGTGCTCAACTTGTCGGCGTACGAGAGTTTCTTCGATGAGCGGCGCCCGTTCTTCGTTGCCGGACGCGGACTCTTCCGCGCCGACGTCAACTGCAGCGCCGTGAACTGCTGGGGCGAGACCCTATACTATAGTAGACGCATCGGCCGCACTCCCGAGCTGGCGGGCATTTACGGCGACACCGTCCCGCAACAGCCGATCACCATCCTCGGCGCGGCAAAGTTGCTGGCGAGATTCCCCAAGGGAACGACGATCGGCGTTCTCGAGGCCGCGACCCGGCGCGAAAAGAGCCCTGGCGACACCACGTTCTCCCCGTCGACCAATTACGCGGTGATGCGGGCGACGCAGGACTTCCGCGGCGGCAGCAGCGGCATCGGCGCCATGCTCACTGCCGTCGACCGCAACATGGATCACTGGTCCTCGCCCTATCTGGCGTCGAGCGCCTACGTCGGCTCCCTCGATTTCCGCCATCGCTTCTTCAAGAACAATTACGAGATTTCCGGCACCCTCGATAAGAGCCTCGTGCGCGGCTCGACGGCGATGATCGCCTCGCTCCAGAACAATGGCGTGCACCAGTTCCAGCGTCCGGACGCCAATCTGCCGCTCGACAGCACTCGAACATCTCTTGGCGGCAACGCGGAAGAATTCAGATTCGGGAAGATCGGCGGACAGCATTTGATGTTCGAGTCGGCGTACTCGCGCCGGTCACCGGGCTTCGAGGTCAACGACCTCGGCTATCTGCGCCGAGCTGACCAGCAATCGTGGAGCACGTGGGCCGGATTCTTCGATCGCCAGTCGCGCTTCTTCTACAACCGATTCCAGTTGAACAACAACTGGTGGCAGTGGTGGACCACCGACGGCCTCGCGCTCGAGCGGGCTTACAACACCAACACCCACATCACCTTCAAGAACTACTGGGGCTGGCACATGGGCGGCACGGTCGGACAGCTCGGTAAGACCTACGACGATCGTCAGCTCCGCGGCGGCCCGGCTGTCCGCCAGGACATGTACATCGCTCCGTGGTTTTTCATGAATGGCGACGATCGCAAAGCGGTGGTGCCTTACTTCAACGCCAACTTCTTCGAGAGCTCGGACAAGCGAAACTGGTCGGTGTCCTATGGCCCTGAGATCGATTTCAAAGCGATGGGGCGTTTCAGCTCCGCGATATCGGGGAACTGGTCGCACAACGTCTCGGACAACCAGTTCTATGGCAAGTTCACTGACGCGACCAACCTGTTGCACTACACCATCGCCCACCTCGATCAGCAGACGACATCGCTGACGGCGCGCCTCAACTACACTTTCACGCCAAACCTGTCGCTGCAGACATACGCACAGCCGTTCGTCTCGAAGGGGACCTACAGCAACGTTCGTCAGGTGTCGTCGACGCCGCGCGCTGATAAGTACGACGATCGCTACGCGCCGTACATCAATCCGTCGGTGACGAGCAACCCGGGCGGCTTCAATTTCAAGGCAGTCCAGTCGAACGTCGTGCTGCGCTGGGAGTACAACCCGGGGTCGACTCTGTTCGTGGTCTGGAACCAGGGCCGTCAGGGATTCAACAACGTCGAGGGCAACCGCGACTTCAACGGCGACATGCGGGATCTTTTCCGACTGCACCCCGCTAATACATTCCTGGTGAAATTGTCGTACTGGCTCAACAGATAAACCACAACCCAATGCTTTCTTGTGCAAACGTGCCCGACCGGCTCGCCGGTCGGGTCGCGCGTGTTTTTCCGCGCCGGTCCGCGTTCGTTGCGGTGATTACAATGTTCGCAGCATGTAGCCAGCCTGTAACGACTTCAAACGCGCCGGCGTGGACAGATTTTCTCGCCGCCAATCTCGACACCACTGTCAGCCCCGCCGTGGACTTCTTCCAGTACGCCAACGGCGGCTGGTTGAAGAGGCATCCCATTCCCGCCTCTGAAGCGGCGTGGGGGATCGGCAACGAAGTGCGAGAGCAGCTGTACGTGAACCTGCGTCAGATCAACGAGCAATCGGCCGCGACGACGGGAGCGCCGGGAACCGACGCGCAGAAGATCGGCGACTTCTGGGCGACGGCGATGGACACGGTAAAGATCGACCAGCAGGGGATTCATCCGCTCGACGCCGAGCTGGCTCGAATCGACGCGATCAAGAGTCCAGGCGACGCGATCGACGTCGCGTTCGCCGAGGGACCGCTGCAGGTGGGACCGTTCTTCAGCTTCTATGTCTATCAGGATGAGCGGAAGAGCGATGTCCAGGCGGTCCATCTGAG
>QHUA01000078.1 GCA_003221805.1 Gemmatimonadota bacterium | reverse complement strand
AGGCTCGGGTATGCTCGAGATCGGACTGCTCGTCGCCTACGACCAGTACGACGGTCAGGCGCCGGCTGCGGGTGTCGTAACAGCGATCGTGAGGGTGCACGGGCGGGAAACCGTGGTCGTCGCCAACGACGCAACCGTGAAAGCCGGTTCGTGGTGGCCGGAAACGATCAAGAAGATTCTCCGCGCTCAGGAAATCGCGATGAGGTGTCGGATTCCGATCGTGTATCTGGTCGATTCGGCCGGAGTCAACCTGCCATACCAGGGCGGCGTTTTCCCGGGACAGTACGGGGCGGCGCGGATCTTCTACTACAACTCTATCATGCGGCGCTACCTCCACGTGCCGCAGATCGCCGCGGTAATGGGGCAGTGCATCGCCGGCGGCGCTTATCTGCCAGCGCTGTCCGATGTCATTCTGATGGTGAAAGGAACTTCGTTCATGGGACTCGGCGGTCCCAACCTGGTGAAGGGCGCGACTGGACAAGTAGTGGACTCCGAGACCCTCGGCGCAGCCTCGACCCATACGGACATCAGCGGCGGTGCCCACTACGCAGTGGACAACCATGAAGCGTGCATCGCCAAGATCAGAGACCTGATCGAGCGCCTGCCCACTTCGACCCGCGACGTGGCACTGTTGCCTCGAGACGTCGAGACCGAGTCACGTTCCGCGAGGACACGCAATCCGACTGGCCCCAAGCCGAAGGCGAAATCGGGCAAATCGGGCGGAGAGGCAGGGGATCTGTACGACGTACTGCCGGCCGACCATCGCATGTCGTACGATATGCACTCAGTTCTGCGCGTCATTCTCGACAACGGCGAGATCGACGAGTTCCAGGAAGGAATCGCGCGAGAAATGATTTGTGGCGACGCCCGTATTGACGGAATCACCGTCGGGGTCATCGCCAACCAACGCGGCCTCATCAAGGGGCGCGAAGGAGAAAAGCCGCGGTTCGGTGGAATCGTATATACCGAAAGCGCTGAGAAGGTCGCCTACTTCATCGATCGCTGCGACCGGCTCGGCATCCCTCTGCTCTTTGTTCAGGACGTCTCCGGCTTCATGGTCGGCGTGGAAGCGGAACAGGAGGGAATCATTCGTGCCGGCGCACGTTTCGTCGAAGCGATGGCCACCGCCCGCGTGCCGAAGATCGTGCTCACCATCAACCACGCGTCGGGCGCCGGCTACTACGCCATGGCCGGCCAGGGATTCGATCCGGATTTCGTTCTTAGCTGGCCGACCGGTCGCATGGGCGTGATGGAGGGCGAGTCGGCGATTCAGGCGGTTCACGGACCAATTCTCGAGGCAGCGAAGAAGACGGGCACTCAACTCGAAGCTGCTCTCGAGAAAGCAGTCGAGGAGATGCGCGCGGATTACGAGCACCAGCTCGAGGCGAAGTTCGCCGCGGCCCGCGGCTACGTGGATGCCATCGTGTACCCCGAAAACACGCGCGACATGCTGAGCCTCGCGTTGCGGGCGACACTTCACAATCCCGGCCCGCATCTGGGACCTTTTGTGCTCCCGCCGCACCTGAGCGAGGCAAGCAGTTGAAGCAAGTCGTTCGGGTCGCCGCCGGTCAGGGCTTCTGGGGCGACGACCTCGATGCTCCGCGGCGACAGGTAGAAGGCGGATCCATCGACTATCTGATGCTCGATTATCTCGCCGAAGTCACGATGTCGATTCTGCAGAAGCAGAAGGAGCGTGATCCCTCACTCGGATACGCGCGCGATTTTCTAGGGGCAATCGAGAGCATCCTGTCCGCGATCGTCGCCAAGGGCGTGAAAGTGGTTGCCAACGCCGGCGGGGTGAACCCGCGCTCCTGTGCGGCGGCCGTCAAAGGGCTCGCTGAAAAATGCGGCGCCGGAGGAAAGCTGCGCATCGGGGTAGTGACTGGCGACGATCTGCTGGACCGCCTCGACTCACTGATGGCTGCCGGGCATTCGCTCGCCAACATGGACACTGGCGAGCCGTTGTCGACAGTGCGCGACAAGGTTCTCTCGGCGAACGCGTACATCGGCTCTGTGCCGATCGTCGAGGCACTGGCGAAGGAAGCGAACGTGGTGATCACCGGTAGGTCCACCGACACGGCACTAACGATGGCGCCGCTTCGCCATGAGTTTGGCTGGGGCGCCGACAACTGGGACCAGCTCGCGGCGGGAATCGTCGCCGGACATATCATCGAGTGCGGTGCCCAGTGCTCGGGTGGAAATTGCCTGTACGAGTGGCGATCGATCCCGGATCTGGCGAATGTCGGCTACCCGCTTGTCGAAGCAAGCTCCGATGGTACTTTCGTCGTTACCAAGCATCCCCGCACCGGCGGCCGAGTCTCGGTTCCGACCGTCACCGAGCAGCTCGTCTACGAGATGGGCGACCCGCACTCTTACATCACGCCCGACGTGATCGCCGATTTTACCACCATCAAGCTGGCGGCAGATGGCGAGGATCGGGTCCGCGTTTCCGGCATCAAGGGCCGACCGCCTACCGACAAGCTCAAGGTATCAATCGCCTACCAGGCCGGGTTCAAGGCGATTGGGACGCTCGTCTACGCCTGGCCCGATGCGTTGGAGAAAGCAAAATTGGCGGACAAGGTTTTGCGCGAGCGGCTCGACCGTCTCGGTCTCAGGTTCGATCGCGTTCTGACGGAATTCGTTGGTGCGAACGCTACTCACGGGCGATTGGCGGGCGACCAAAGCAACGCAGCGGAAGTACAGCTCCGTTTCGGCGTGCGAGGCTCCGACCGATCATCAGTGGAACGATTCACGCGGGAAATCGCTCCGTTGGTTCTTAACGGACCTCCCAGCGTGACGGGCTTCGCGGGCGGTCGGCCGAAGGTCGAAGAGATCGTGGCCTACTGGCCGGCGTTGATCGACAAATCCGTCGTAAAGACTTCGGTGGAGATTGTCCAGTGAAGGTAAGGCTCGTCGATATTGCCCACGCGCGGTCCGGCGACAAGGGTGACACGGCGAACGTCGGTTTGATCGCATTGCGGCCGCAGTGGTACGAGCTGCTCGCCCGGCACGTGACGCGCGAGCGCGTAGCCGAGCATTTTCGCGGCATGATCGAGGGCGCCGTCGAGCGCTATGAGCTGCCGAACTTGAACGCACTCAACTTTCTTCTTCATGGTGCGCTCGATGGTGGCGGCACTCTCTCACTGAAGACCGACGCTCAGGGGAAAGTGTATTCGACGGCGCTGTTGCGAATGACGCTCAACGTGCCAGACGCCGAAGCCCAACGACTGGGACTCCCGGCCGGCGCATGAAGAATATTCGGATGAGTGCCGAGGGAGCGATCGGCAGAGTCACTCTCGCGCGACCGGAAAAGAAAAATGCGCTGGATCGAGCTACCGCCGACGAGCTCGCCGAGGCACTCTTCGCGCTGAGCGAAGCTCCCGTGCGTGTGGTTGCCATCGACGGAGAGGGCGCCGACTTCTGCGCGGGGGCGGATCTCGCTGCTCTCGAAGAAATGCTGGAC
>QHUA01000164.1 GCA_003221805.1 Gemmatimonadota bacterium | reverse complement strand
GTAAGGCCATTTCGACCGATTTCGATCTGAAAACGAACATGGTCAAGTTGGAAGTCGACGCTCAGTGGTCGGAGCTCTCCGCCGCAATTGCCAACCGCACCATCGAGCTCGTCGACGCCTTCAACCACGAGCAGCGGGTCTCGCGCGCGCGATCAAAGCGCGTGTTCGTTCAAACCAGACTCGACAGTGCCAAGCTCGAGCTGCACGACGCTGAAGAGCGTCTGCGCTACTTCTATGATCAGAACCGCCAGTGGAGGTCCTCTCCTCAGCTCGTATTTGAGGAAGGTCAGCTGCGTAGAGGGGTCGAGGTCGCAACCAACCTCTTTCAGACGTTGCAGCAACAATTCGAGACGGCACGCCTCGACGAGTTCAACGACGCCGCCGAGATAACGGTCGTCGACCCGGCGGTGCCCCCGTGGAAACCGCAGTGGCCTCGCTACTGGATTCTGCTGGTGAGCTCGCTCTTCGTTGGCGCATTGCTCGGGGTTCTTGTCGCTGGTAGCGCCGCCATTCTCGACGATTGGCGCGGTCGTAATCCGGCAACTGCATCCGCGCTGCACGACTCGATCGCCGCTCTGCCCCTACCGCGTGGACGGCGCCGCCCTCGCGCGTCCTGACGTGCAGCGTTCCGCGATAGCAAGAATCGCGTTTCCCCTCCTCGCCTGGGGACTGGCATTTCACAGTCTCGTTATGGCGATCCTGTTCGGGCCCCTGCGCCTACCCGCGACGACAGTGCGCCTAATCGCCGCCTGGAAAGAGATTGCGCTCGTTTTACTGGTCCTGATCGTCATCTTTCGCGCGTTCACCGGTCATGGACCGCGGGTTTCCGTTTCCTGGACGGATTTGTGGATCGGAGGTCTGATCTCGACGGGATTGATTTACTTCGTCGGCGCCAATCTCTGGCTCCGCACCAATCTGCCGCTCGACGCGCAGCTGCTCGGATTCCGACAGGCCGTCTATTTCATGCTCATCTACTTCGTTGGCCGAGCGACGCCGGAGGTTGCTGAGGACGAACGTACGATGCGACTGATATTTGGGTTGGTCATCGTAACGTGTGTTCTTGGCATTCTGGAGCGGTTTCTGGTGCCACCGGAGAGCCTGGTCGCCATAGGTGTCGCCTCCTATTTTCAGGATTTCCTCGGTGCGGCACCGATCACCGTTGGCAACGAGTATGGCTTGCCCACCAATTATTGGGCGTTCGTGGGCGGACATGCTTTCCGACGGGCCGGGTCGGTATATCTGAGCGGCCAGGGCTTCGCGGTTCCGTTTCTTCTTTTTTTCCCGCTGGCGACCGTTTGGGTTTTTGCACGAACCAAAAGAAAATTGCTTCAGGTCGTCGGCTACACCGTCATCTGCGCTGCGTTGTTGCTGACCCTCACTCGCATGACGATTCTCGTCGCGCTGCTCCAGCTCGTTCTATTTGTGGTAATGCGTCGGCGTCCTGAATGGGCGGTTGGCGGTCTGGTGCTGGCGGGGATGATGTTCCTGACCGCGCTGTTCCTCGTACCTGGCCTTCCCGGGTACGCCCTGGCGACGATCACCGGCCAGGAGACCAGCGCGGCCAGTCACCTCAGTGACTGGGTAAGTGGCGCCAGTGCATTCATTGAGCAACCGTGGGGTGCCGGCCTCGGCGTAACTGATGCGAGCGCCACGCGCGCGGGCCTCGAGCACGTGACTGGCGACAACCTCTACTGGAAGTACGCGGTCGAGATGGGAGTGCTTGGACTTTCCCTTTTCGTTTTTGCCCTCGGCGGCATCATCGCCAATGCGTTCAATGTGTTCCGTAACGGGGCGATGGAGACCCAACGGGCAATGGGCGCAGTGGTGTGGCTCGCCGCTGTCGGCCTGGCCATCAACGGCATGACCGCGGTCGTCTTCAACGCCATCACCCTTGGCTGGCTTTTTTTCTGGCTCGCCGGGTCGATTGTGACGCTCTCTCAAAGCGCACCTGCCGCAGAGCCAGTTCTCTCGGAGCTACGTCTCAGGCCAGCTGATTGAGAGACGCGCCTATTTCCAGGCGTGGACCACGATACGATCGGTTCTGGCCGTCCCCCAAAACTGATGCCGATGCTTGCGCCAGTAGTACGCGCCCTTCGCCAGGCGAAAGATCGGTGAGCGAAGTCCGGCTACGATTTCGATGCGCCTGAATCCGACCGTCTGCAGCATTGCCACCACCGCGGCCGGATTTGGCCCGCACCAATTCGTGGCATCACGTCCGACTTCGTCGCCGCCGTAGTATGCCATCGCCGGTCGTTTGGTCCACAGCATATCGACGGCCGTTTCCAGAACAAGGAAGTCTCGCGCCACACTCGAGACTTTCTCGAGCGAGAGCAGGGGGTGCTTCATGTGGTACAACACGCCGAGAAAGAAAACGACGTCGAACGTGCCGACATTTTCCGGTGAAAGATCGAGGACGTCGATCTCCATCTCGTCGACTTCGGATCCCAGTGCGCGTTTGCTTAGATCGAACCCTCGCTTGTTCGCCCAATCAACGTGACCTCGCCAGACGAAGGAGTCCGTCGCCAGTACACGTTTGGCTCCGCGACGCTCTGCCTCGAAGGAGAAAAAACCATCCCAGGCGCCGATGTCGAGTACGGTCTTGCCGGCGAAGGACTCTGGCAGCCTCAGGCGAGCCAGTTTTTTTACGCTGTTGTCCTGACCGTGAGTGACGATCCCGTGACCGAGGTCAATCGAGTGGTGCCACTTTATGGTCGCTACCTGCGATCTTATTTCTTCGGGGGTCATACCGAGGCTTTGACGGGCGGGAATCTGTCACGTTCCGATGGACCGGGTCTCAATTTACCGAGAGCGGAGTTGCGGCGCTAAATTGCGGCTGCATGCTGACCATCGCTCTCGATGCTGAGCACACACGACATTCGCAAGCGGGCATCGCACGCTACGGGCGGAGCCTCGCCACTGCCCTGCGCAAGCGCAGTGATCTCAGTGTCATCGAGCTCGGCGGAGGAAACGTCGTCCCGCGTGGCACGCTCCAGAAAAAACTTCTCACGGCACGCCACGACCTGCTCTGGTATCCGTTGCTGGCAAGAAGGAAGGCGGCCGACGTTGGGGCTGACATCTATCACTCACCGTTGCTGCGCGGTCCGCTGACCAGGGGGCGGCCACCGTTTGTGATGACGGTCCACGATCTTGTTCCGGTTCGCTGGCCCGAGACAATGCCCCGCTGGCACCGCATCTACACCCGACGGGTCATGCCTCGGTTGCTCGACGCAGCAGACCGGATAATCACACCATCGAAGGATACGGCGGACGACCTCAATGCTCTCCTCCACGTCCCGGCCGGAAAGATTCGCGTCGTTCCGAACGGAGTAGATGATTTGTTTTTCGGAAACGCCCCGTCGTCTGCCAACGGTCCCTACGTCCTGTTTGTGGGAACACCGGAGCCGAGGAAAAATCTGCGCCGTCTCGTTTCGGCGATGACCATTCTTCACGAGCGCGGCTTCCGTGAGAAGCTTTTCGTTGTCGGCGGCGGAGGTTGGGGTGGTGTGTTCGCCAACTCCGAAACAGTACACAGTGTCGGTCGAGTCGGCGACGACGAGCTCCATTCCCTTTACGCCAATGCGTCGTGTCTGGCTCTGCCCTCGCTGCATGAGGGATTCGGGCTGCCGGCATTGGAGGCAATGGCGTCCGGCACACCCGTCGTCGCTGGCAGAGCGGGAGCGTTGCCGGAGGCCGACGGTATTTCTCGCGGCATAGGAGAGAGGGAGCGCCTCATTGCGGCTGGGCGAGAGCGCGCGAAAGGCTTCACCTGGGACAGAGCAGCGGCTCTCACCGCCGCCGTGTATCGCGAACTGATGTAACCGTCATTCGGTCGCGGCGACCTCGCGGAAAAGCTGGTCGTACTGCTTCCCCACTTTGTCCCAGGAATACTCTCGCTCCACCCGCAGCTGCGCCTGCTTTCGAAGCTCGGCGACCAAAGTCGAATCACGTTCAACGCGCTGCATCAGCTGCCCGAGCTCGCGCTCATCCCTGGTGAAGAACAGCCCTGTATCGTCGAGGACCTCGCGGTTGAAGACAGTGTCGAGAGCGAGGATGCAATTGCCGTAACCCATTGCCTTGAGCAGCGATGGATTTGTGCCCCCCACCGAGTGCCCGTGCACATAGGCAAAGCAGTTACAGTGCAGCTCCTTGATCACCGACTGATCGTGAATGTGACCGGTGAAACGGACTGTCATAGTTGGCGCCGCCGGCGATGAGGAGTTTTTTATTGGTTCCTGATTTCAGAAACCCACGCATGATCAGGTCGGCGTGATTCTCGGGTATGAGCCGGCTGGCGATGAGATAATACCCGGCCGGCTCGACTCCAAACTGCCGCACGACTTCCGGGTTCTCGGACGACTCGACATACGCTCCATAGGCGATCATCGTCGTCTCCTTGCCGAACTCCTCCAGATAGATCTTCCGCATCGCCTCGGCGTCGGTGATCAGCCGATTGCAGAAGAGAATGGCGGATCGCGCCGCCGTCCTGAAATAGAGCCGGGCGAAGAGTCCCCACTTGGCGCGTTTCCAGTCGAGGCCGTCGACGTTCATCACGACAGTTGCGCCCATGATCCGACATAGCGCGGCGTGGTGACCCATACCGACGTTGACAAAGAAAAAAAGATCGTAACGTCCGATGGCGAGCGCGTGCAAGGCGGAAAGGAACGTGGCTACCAGCCCGGAAAGGTTTTTCCCTCCCGGTGACGGAACGTATTTGAGCCGAACGCCTTTGTGCTCGGACACACGCAGTTGTGCGGGGTACTGGCCGCCCCGACAATAGATCGTCACCTCATGGCCGGCCGCGACCAGCCTCGGCGCGATCTCGCCGAATGCTGTTTCGAAGCCAGTAAAGTGAAGCTGCGGCAGCGGCATGCCGTACAAACCAAGCATGCCGATGCGGAGGCGCGCCGGATCTTTCACTGCGCGGTTAGATCAGCCGCGATTTCCAGGTCGCGGGCACCAGCGGCGAATCGATCTCGATCGGCAGGTGATAGGAGAA
>QHUA01000163.1 GCA_003221805.1 Gemmatimonadota bacterium | reverse complement strand
TGCTCTCCAGCGAGACTGCGGAGGAGCCGCAGGAGCAGGCTATCACGCTTGCCGCGACGCTGGAGCTGATTCACCTTGCCACGCTGGTGCACGATGACGCGGTGGATCATTCGGTGCTGCGCCGGGGCATGCCGACAGTGAACGCGTTGTTCAGTCATCAGATCTCCGTCATCATGGGAGATTTTCTCTACTCGACCGCGCTCACACATCTCGTCGACCTTGGCAATCTCGAAGCGCTGCAGGCGCTCACTCGCGCATCGACGGAGATGACGCTTGGCGAGATGCGGCAGCTCGCGGTGACACAGCCGCTGCGCTTTACGGAGCGTGAGTACTACGATCTGATTCGTTCGAAGACCGCGTCACTGATGCGCACTGCCTGCGAGCTTGGCGCGCTCTCGGGCGCGCGCCGCTACTGCGATCCGCTGGCCGCGTTCGGAGAGAATCTGGGAATGGCGTTTCAGATCACGGATGATCTGCTCGATTATCGCGAAGAGAAGGAGACCACTGGCAAGCCGTCCGGTCTCGACTTGCGCGAGCACAAGGTGACGTTGCCGCTCATCCACGCGCTGCGCGAGATGCCGGCGACATCGCGGAAGCAGGTGGAGCGGCTGTTCGACAGCGAGACAGCCAGCGACGAAGGCATCGCGGCGGTAGTGGGAATCGTCGGAGAGAACGGCGGATTCGAATACGCTCGAGCGCAGGGAGAGGAGTTTGCGGAGCGAGCGCACGAAGCGCTCGCTGAATTGCCTGATACTGTAGCGCGCCGGTCACTGGCCGCGTCAATTTCCTATGTCATGGAGAGACACTCATAATGCCGCCACCGCCGCGGGGCCATAGCAGACGTGGTTCCCTGTTTCACACTCTGGTGCTGGCCTCGGGATTCGTCATCGGAGGCTTGCTGACACAGGTGGGGCGGCGGTTCCTGCCCCCGGGAGCGGCGAAAGAATTTTTTACGACCGGAGTGACTCCCGCAATCGGTCCCCTGCCTGTTGATTTGATTATACTCAAGTTTGCTATTGGCCCAATCGCACTCGACGTGTCACTTTTGAGCCTGCTGGGTGTAGTGGTGGCTTATCTCATCGCGCGTTCGCTTTTCTAGGAGCTTACATGTTCGGCAATCTGGGCTTCCCCGAGCTGTTGATCATCATGGTGGTAATCCTGCTTCTGTTCGGCGCGAAGCGGATCCCCGAGATAGCCGGCTCGATGGGTAAGGGAATCAGGGAATTCAAGAAGAACATCAACGACGCCACTCGCGAAGTCACGTCCGAGACGAGCGCGGCGGAGCCGCCGCGGCTCACTTCTGCGGAGCTTGAACGGCGCCGCGCGACGGAAGAAGAGGAGAGACCGGCTCCTAAGCGGTTGCTTTAACATCTGGGCTGGAAAAACCGGACAGCTTTCTACCGCGCCTACAAGTAACGCGTTGCGGGGTGCGGGTAGCACCGTTCCCGGTTGCCGGTGAACTGCGGTGCGAACTTGTCGGAGTGGCGTCTAAGGAACAATCCCCGGAACAGGCAATCGTGCTACCGGTACACCCGCAACCCGTCCCTTGTAAGTGATCCCGATGCCAGCCGGTTTCTGTAAGGGCTACTGCGCGACCGACGTCCTGGCCGACGCCTCGACCTGCTTCCTGCGGTCATCGATCTTCGCCACCGCCTTCAAGTTGGTTAGAAACTCGTTGATCTTCTGCCGCCGGAGTTGATTCAGCGCCTGCTGCCTGAGCGTTTCCTTCTGGCTCTCGAACGCGGTACGGTTGGCAGGGATGCGGTTGTCGACGCGCTCGACGACGACCATGCCGGTGCCGCGAATCGGCTCGCTCACTGTGTGAAGGGGTAGGGTATACGCGGCGCCGACTGCTTCGGGCGCCTGCACCAGATCCTGAACTCCTGTCACGCGCGTGAAGTACTTGGTGGTGATCGGCTGAAGATTCATCAGCTTGGCTGCCGATTCGAGCGAGCTCGCCGCAGCGACTTTAGCAAAGTTTCTCGCCTGGGGGATCAACGCGTCGAGTTTTTTCTGGCGCGTCAGGTACGCTCGGATGTCGCCCTTGACCTGGTCGATTGACTGGAGACCGCCAGGTGTCAGCGAGTCGAGCCGCGCCAGATAGTAGCCGTCCTCGGCATCGAATAGCTCGCTCGTCTCCCCCGGTCGCGTGCCCTGGAACGCCCACGGTCCGACGCTGGGTATGAACTGGCCGTTGATCGTCAGCGCATTTCCTTCGACGACAGGGCTTCTCAGAATCGGGATGTGCAGCTCCCGCGCGGCTTGGTCGAACTTGCCCGGTTGGTCCGACGATGCGGCGATGCGCGCCAGCGAGTCGGCGCGACGATCCGTCCGGGTCGCGGCCGAATCGCTCTGCTGGATCCGCAACAGGATGTGATGCAAGGTGAGCGTGTCGCCCTTCCGCTCGTCGAGTCGAATCAGGTGATAGCCGAACGGAGTCAGCACCGGCTGGGAGATCTCTCCCGGCTTGAGCGCGTACGCCGCGGCCTCGAAAGTCGGCACGAAACGACCTTTGACACCCTTACCTAGCGCGCCGCCGTTCACGCCTGTCGACGAATCGGCGGATTCCGCCTTCGCCACGTCCTCGAACTTTTCACCGCCGAGTATTCGTGCCCGGAGTGCTAGCGCATGCGCTCGGACCGCAGCAGAATCCGCGGAAGTCACGGCGCGGGGAATGATGAGAATCGAGACCTTCGCCATTCCCGGGCGTTCGAACAGCTTCTTGTGGGTGTCGTAGTAAGCGCGGATCTCATCATCGCTGACGCGGACCGCGGAATCCTGGATGCGGTCGGGCTCGAAGCCGACGAAGGTCACCTGCGCCGAGTCATGAAGATCCTGGAAACGGCGCCATGACTGTTCGTCGGAGACGTAGACGTCGGTCACGACCTGATCGAACAGCTTTTCCTTGGGGATCTCGGTCCGGTAGTACTGCTCGAGCTGGTAGAGCAGGCCTTGCTGCTTGGCAAGGGGGCTCTGGAGGAAGCGCTGGTACTTGGCCGGGTCGAACTGTCCGTCGGTCTGGAGGTCGGGAGCCTGCATCAACTGCGGGGGTGGGCTAAACCGTGCCGCCTGAAGGATTTCGTCGTCTGTTACAGTGATGCCCCGCCGTCTGTATTCCTGGCGGAGGAGGGCATCGCTAACGAGCTGGTCGTAGGCCTGGTCCATCAATCGCTGTCTCTGGTCGAGCGAGATGCTTTGATTGCTGCGCTGCGTCTCTTCTTGCTCGAGATTTTGCGTTGTTTGATACCACGTGGTCGCGAGAATGTCCTCTCCGTTCACCGTGGCGACTGCGGTGGTGCTCGTCACCGGCGCTCTTCCAAGCAGACCAGAGGTCTGTGCGAGGAGAAAGCCTCCGATGAACAGTATGACGATGATTATCCAGATGTACTTTGCGGAGGCCCGCATTGCTTGCAACAAGGGCACTACTCCTTACACGAATTGAGGAGCCCTCGGGTCGAGGGCGGAATGGCGTATAGCCTTGTAAGGTATGAGTTTGAGCGAGTGAGATGCAAGTCGCGCGAAAGCGGAGATTGGTGCATCTTACAGGCTTAAGGCGAGCGTGAAACCGGAGTTCCCAGCACGATGGCGTGAAACTGGGACGAAATAGGGATTCCGAGGTGCGAATTGATTGCGAACTGCGAGCTGGCTGCTAACTGCGAACTAGCTACGAGCTGCGGACTAAGGGTGTTGGTGGGCGTTAGGAATTAGGGGACCGTTTGGATTACGATCGGCTGCGCGAGTTACAAGAAAAATTTGAGGAGAATCCCCGCCGCTACTTCGCGCCGCTCGCCAACGAGTATCGCAAAGGCGGGCAGCCCAAGCGCGCCATCGAGATTTGTCGCTCGCAGCTCGCGCAAATGCCCGGTCACATGAGCGGACAGATCGTCTTCGGCCAGGCGCTCTACGAAGCGGGCGAGTTCGACGAGGCGCGTCAGGTTTTCGAGCGAGCGCTCACGCTCGATCCGGAAAATCTCATCGCCCTTCGATCACTTGGCGACATGTCGCTCCAGAGCGGCGACACCACCGAAGCGCGCCGCTGGTACATGCGACTGCTCGACGCCGATCCGAAGGACACCGCCGTCATCGCACTCGTATCAGAGATCGATGCATCCGCCGAGGCCGAGCCCATTCCGACGCCAAAATCGGTTCCAATCGACAGCGACGCCGGCGATCAACCCATCCCGTTCATCATCGACGCTGAAGGCGAAGCGACAGAGCCCGCAGCGGAGCCCTCCTCACCTGTTGCAGCTGAAACACGGAGCCCGCCAGAGCCTGCGCCACCAACGAGCGCCCCGACGCCAGAGCCTGCGATAGCCGCTCCGATGTATGAGCCGCCCACGACACCCGCGCCATCACCAACCCAGGCGCCCCCGCCTGCGGGTCTCGAACGTCATTACCCCGTCGAGCCAACTCCCCTCGAGCTAACTCCGATTGAGGACGAGATTCCGTTGGGAGCAGAGGGGCTGCACAGTATAATCCCAACGCCGGATCCGACCGCCGGATTGCATAGCGCGAGGGGGTTGACTCCGCCCACCGGCGTTGACGCTTTGCGCGGCACACCATCCGTCGCGCATCCCGAAGGCACCGAGGGCTTGAAAGGAAAACCGGTTCCCTCGCCGCTAGAGGCTCGCGCATCATCCTCCGAAGACGAGACGGCGCTCGACAACTGGAATCCGCCCCGTGGGGCGAACGTTCACGAACGAGCTGAATCGCGCAAGGAAGACAGAATGTTCTCCGGTGCTGGGCCAGAGCCGTTCGTGAACG
>QHUA01000162.1 GCA_003221805.1 Gemmatimonadota bacterium | reverse complement strand
AAACGAGCTCGTAGATTCCGTCCGGCACTGTCTGCACGCCCGCCAGCAACTGGCTCTGTGCGATGTTGTTGTTCCTGAGCGCGATCGCGCAGACTTTGAACGTCACGTTCGGATTCTTCATCGCCTCTTTCACGTCAGCGATGTACGCCGAACGCTCAGGCATGACGAGCTCGAATCCCTTGCCGTACATGACGACTTCCATTTGCGCTTCGGGACTCGACGTGCCCACCTCTCTTAACCAGCGCAGCACGGCTTTCTGCTCGAGAGTGTCTCGACTGGTGAGATCGAATACGACGCGGTACGGCTGGCGTTGAGCCTGGGCAAAACCAGGACTCAGCAGCGCGAACAATCCGATGAATAAGGTGCGTCTCATGGTAGTTCCTCCCGTTGAAAACTGTCGATCCGATCGGGGGAAGCCTTCACTTCACTGATGCCGGTGCCCGCTTCCCTCTTCCCGCTTCCCGCTTCGCTTTCCCCCAACCACAATAAGCCGTCGATAATCAACCGATCCTGAATCGGGTTGTTCAGGGTAAATGACAACGTCTTGTTCGTGGAATCGTACTTGTGCTCATAGTCGATGTCGTTGTGACCCATGTTGAAGTAGATCATCCGGTAGTTCTTGTTCGTCCAAACCACGGGATAGTATCCGCTGTGCCAGATCTCGTGCGGTTTTGGCCCGGTGCCGAGCGGGAAGCTGGTAGAGTCGATCGAGAGCAGAATGTCGATGTCAGGATTCTGCCTCAGATCCTTCTCCCACCGGTACCACTCACTTGGCGATGACTTGAATGTCTCCGGCAGATGCTGAGTCGCCGGATGCTTGCGGTCTTCGACGCGGAGAATCGCCGACACAGGTCTCCAGGTGTTGCTGACGTACGAGCCTGAGCCGAGGAATTTGTTGTGATACCAGTCCCAGTTTGCCGGATACTTCGAAGGCGTCAGTGCAAAACCGGCGAAATGAAATCCCATCCAGCCCCCGCCGTGTTCCATGTACGACTGAAACGCAGCCCGCTGTGCCGGGTCCTCAGGACGCGTATCCAGAAAAACGACAACCTGATACTTGGAAAGAAAATCTGAGTTCAGGTTGTTCCAGTTGGACGTAGTGTCGAAGCCGAAATCGTACTTCGCCGCCATCTCCGGAAACCATCGCTCGGCTTCATGCACGAAGCTGATATGCGCCTGATCTTCTTTGGCGGTAAAGAAGGCGATGACTCTGAATTTTGGCTCGCTGTTGCCGCTGAGGGCTACGTAGCAATAGATGAGCGCGGCGATCGTGAATACTTTGAGGGCAGACATAGCTGCGATTCTACTCATGCCGCCAAGAAGACACAACGCGACCCCAAGGCTCGATCTGGCAGATGCCGTCGTCGCCACCTGGAAGACTAACAACCGAGTGACGGCCTTCTTCTTCGAGAATCTCCCCGCCGACTTGTGGCCCATGCGAGTGGCTGGCACCTCGCGGCGCACCGTGCGCACGGTCGCCGGCCACATTCACAATGCTCGCTGCATGTGGATCAAGATGCTCGGCCAACGACACGGCATCCGAGTACCGAAGCGAGTCAACCTCAACACAGTGACGCGGAAAGAGCTGTTGCCGGCGTTGGAGCAAAGCAGTCGCGGGGTCGTCGATTTGCTCGAGCTCGGAATCGATCGTGGCGGTAGAATTCCCGCGTCGGGAGTGGCGTGGGTGAACCTGCCTGTCGATGTGGTCCATGTTTGCGCGTACCTGGTCGCCCACGAAGCGCATCACCGCGGGCAAATCGTACTGCTCGCTCGACAGGCGGGGCATCGCCTGCCCGCCGAGATCACCACCGGCATATGGCAGTGGACTAAGCGCGCCAAGGAAGCCGTGACTAGCG
>QHUA01000044.1 GCA_003221805.1 Gemmatimonadota bacterium | reverse complement strand
GGTGATCCCCATTGCCTGGAGTTTCGAGTTCACGTGCGGGTTATGGATGATCTCACCGGCCAGGTAAATGGTACGATCCGGAAATTTCTTTCTGGCCTGATATGCATACTCAACCGCCCTTTCCACCCCGTAGCAGAAGCCGAACTCCTTCGCTAAACGGATGGTTACATCATCCGTGGTGAGCGTGTATTCCTTGGCCTTCAGCAGGTCGACTAAGTGGCCCGTATAGTCGGAATCCAGTTCGGACTGAATCTCAGATTTCAACCCGAAACCTTTCCGAAAGTACATTCCTGCCCCAGTTCCGTTTGGGGGGCTGGCCTGCATATTCCGAGTACCGGCTGCCGTGGCCCCGTCCGGGCCCGGCGCCTTCACCGACGTATCCGACATATTCTGAATCTAGCAGTGGCCAATAGATAATGCGCTTCGAGAAACTACGATGACCGAGTCGCTCGGAGCGTACCCCGCAGAACCGGCAATTGCGCCGATCGATGGCGCACCATCGCTTGCATTTACTTCTGCCGCATCGCGGCAATCGGGTTTGGCGAGACCCGCACCACTACAGAGAGGCGATACCATAGGTGTTGTCGCGCCTTCATACGCGCCCTATCCGGCGTGGCTCCTTCGCGGCGCCCAAGCGATGGAGGAGGCGGGTTACAACGTCATTCTCCAATCCGAGGTCGAGCGCGAGAGACGTTTTCACCAGCGCGAGGACGAACAGCGCGCCGAAAGCCTGATGAAGATGTGGAGCAACCCGGATGTGAAAGCCGTGATCGCGGCGACCGGTGGGTATGGAGCGGTGAGGGTCATTCCCTACCTCGACCCGGATGTATTTCGCCGCAACCCCAAGGCTTTCGTCGGTTACTCGGACATCACCGCGTTGCATCTTTGGCTGATGCGGCGGGCGCAGCTGAGAGTCTTCCATGGTCCGACGCTCGACGACCTGTTTCCAGGTGGCGCAGATCCTACTGTTGCTTCCCTGCTCTCCGCACTCACGGACCCGCGACCGGAAACGAAGCTCGGTGGGCCTTCCGTCCGCGCTGTGCGACGGGGGAGAGCAGTTGGTCGACTCACCGGCGGCAATCTTTCGCTTGTCCAACAGACGATCGGGACGCCGTACGAGATCGACACCCGCGGCGCGATTCTCTTTCTCGAGGAGACGCGCGACCCAATGTCGTTCGTCGACGAGCGACTGGTCCACCTCCGTTCCGCCGGACTCCTTCGCGATGTCCGGGGCATCGTGTTCGGTCACCTGTCGATCGACCGGTGCGAGGAAGATGAGTTCGAGGACTTTCTGCTCGACCTGCTGCCCGATTTCCACGGGCCGATCCTCATGGACTTCCCAGCCGGACACGACGTGCCAAATCTCACGCTTCCACTCGGCACCGAAGTCGAGCTGGTCTCCGACGAATCGACTGGCTGGCTTACCTACACCGAGCCCGCGCTGGCACTCGAACCCCGCCTAAGTCTCGTCTAAGATTGCGGACTTCGCATTTCAAAGCCCACCCGATTTGATTGTGGCGTCCACCGCAATACACCATACATGGAGTAGCATCAGGTGGACTTCCTGGATGTAGGCGCCGTTATCGCTCGGAACGGCGATGACGTGATCCGCGTCGAAGCCCTGCAATCCTTGCTTTCCGCAGAGAGCGATCGTGGTCGCTCCCTTATCCTTACCTGCTTTTAGCCCGCGCAACACGTTCTCCGATTTGCCGCTGGTCGTAATTCCGATCACTGCATCGCCCATCGTCGCCAGTCCCTCGACCTGACGCGCGAACAGCGCCCCATACCCGAAATCGTTGGCGATGCACGTCACCACTCCCGAATCGCCGACCAGCGAAATTGCCGGCAGCGGCCGGCGGGTCTCCTTGAAACGTCCAATCAGCTCTTCGACGAGATGACTTGCCTGGGTTGCGCTACCGCCGTTGCCGAAGGCGAGGATTTTTCCACCGCGGCCCAGGCAGGAGATAATCGCTTCGCACGCCGCATCGGCGGTTGGCTGGAGTGAGGCGAGACATTCGTCGATGACTTTCTGGTGCCCGGTGAAGTGCGTCGAGAAGTGTTGTGAAGGCATGCGCGGATTATATGAGCGACGCCGCTCTGCGCCAGTGCTTGCTAACGCCCACGACGACGCTTTTTGAACTGCGACGCGCCGCCCCTGTGCCTGCCTCTGCGATGCCGACGAAATTCCCCGGCGATCCGGCGTACCTCTCGTTCGGCGTGTGACTCCATCTCGCGGTCCTCGGCTGACTCTTCGATTTCGTCCGGTGACCAGGGTTGCGCGAGAAGATTCTGGAGCTCTGCCAACGTGTCGGCGCGGACGGCGCCCCTTTGACCGCGCAGGACCACGAAGCGGACCGGGCGATCAAGCCTCGGGATTTCTCCCTCGGTCAAAGAGCGGGCGACCTTCTCCGGAAGGCGAAGTCTCGCCACTCCCCGTCGGTGTCCATCCCGTTCTTCGACGTCGTAATCGATGTCGACTTCCCGATCGCGGATCATCACTTGATTGGGTAGCGCTTCGAGTCGTTCACTTACCGCTCGCGGCGCGAACTTCTCTCGATCTACCATGAGACGAGCCGCGCGGAATTCATCCATCGAATTGACGCCGGCAAGTTGCTCCTCGTACAGCGCTGTCAGCTCCGCGAGTCCGAGGCGTCCTGTCTCTCCGCCCGAACGTTTGTACGCCTCCCGAATCTCTTCAATCGTGTCGCGGTTTTTCTTCACCGCAAAATGTCTTGCTTCCCCGCGCGCCACCGCCTCGGCCAGGACATGCCGCGCTTGCCCTGCGTGCGCCGCTGGGAATTCCTCGATCGTTTCGATTTCGCTGTCCAACTCGAAGCCGAAATACTCCACGGTCTGCTTCAGCAAGAGCGGACCGTGCTTGCGCCGTGGATCGTAAATCAGCTCCGCCTCGCCGCGTGTTGCATAGCGGCGAATAAGCTCCATCGGAATCTGGGTTCCTTCGATCGCAGCACGTGGAATTCCGGAGCGGTCGGCGAAGTAGCGCAGGCTCCCGGCAATCGCGCCCCAAGTGCCAGCCACGCTCGTCTTCGAGACTCTGGCTTCGGTGCCGTCGGCTGTCAGCTCGTCGATCACGAGATCGAAGGGCATGTATTGCGCGAGTAACTGGGTGAATTTCCGGTAGATATGATCGCGCGCGTTGACCATGCGCGCCGGCAGCTCCATGCCGAGACTGCGATAGATGCTCGCTGTAGCGAGCGCAGCATCTTCGATCGCTTTGACGAGCACTCCGCGCTGCTCCGCCCACTTTTCGATGCTTTCGTCGAAGAGGTGTCGCGGTAGTCCGTAGACCACACCGATGTAGCCGCACCTCGAGAACGCTTCAGCGTACAGGTTGTACGACGTCAGGTGATCGCTGCCGGGGACTGTGACTCCGGAGAGATCGCGATCCTCGCGCGTCATGCGATGCAGTGATTCGATGGAGCTCATCACCGCCAGGTACGGCACCAGCTCGTCGTCGGCATTCACCAGCAGCTCCGCCCACGGCCGGTCGACCGGCATGGCCTCAACCGCCTTGCCGTAGCGGGAAAGTCTTCCGTTCTCAATGATGCCGCGCTGCTCGAGCAACGTTACGGCTTTGCGATAGGCAACGCGATCCAGCGGAACCGGCAGCTCGAGCTCGTCGGCGCGAACGCCAAGGTCGGCGCACGTCATCGCCACCCGCTCCGAATCACCGGCGAGCTGAAATTCAGGAGCCGTCGGTTGGAGCGACCGGAAGTGAATGTCGCGATCGGAGAGGATGAAAACTCTTCCTCCCGCCACCCGCCCGTGCACCCGCCCCGCCATCTGCAGGATTTCGTTGGCCCCGAGGTGAAGGCGGGTGAGCACGTTTTTGCCGCGCTCGATGATGTTGCTGAAGCGAGTGTCGTCGATAACAACAGTGTCGAGGCCGTGGACGTTCAAAGCGCTCTGCCCGGCGGCTGTCATCGCCAGGAAATAGGGCTTCTTCTCTTCGCCCTCGAGAAATGGCCGGATGATTCTGATCGGCTCACCACCGTGATAAAAGGCGCTGTTGATGCGCGGGAAGCGATCTCGTACCAGCTCGGCAGCTTCTTCGACGCCCGCTCGAGTGGGCAGGAACATGCCGACCCCGCGACGCTCCTTCACCACCTGCTGTAGAAACCGGTCATCGAGGAACGTCAGCGGCTCCTTGCGCACGATCTTCACGTCAGCTGCTTTCGCTGGATCGAACGCTGATGTCTCGAGGACCGCCGCCGCGTTGAGGTATCGCGCATAGAAGGTCGGATCCACTGTCGCTGAGAGCCAGATGAAGCGACAACCGACGCGCTTTCCCAGGGCTAAACAAAGCTCCAGCTCCGCCGACGTTTGATGGATCTCGTCGACGACCAGGGTGTCGGTCGGAAGAATGTCGCCGTCCTGGAACCAGCGACGCGCGATGCCGGTGGTCACCACGATCACGTTCCACGTCGGCGTCTCGGGGGTGGCTTCGCGCTCGCGATTGACGACGCCCACTTTCAGAGTGTCGGTGCGCAGAATCGTCTCGGCCATCGGGCGGATCGACAGAGTTTTGCCGGTTCCAGTTCCGGCGACGATGCCGAACCCCTTTCCTGCTCCCGCGAGATCTCTAATCTCGCGGCCGTGTTGCTTCTCGAGCAGCGTCGGGATGTGAAGACCGAGAGCGATCTCGATCGTCTCGCAGGCGGCGCGCGTCGGTGCGATCACGATCAGCCTGCCCGTTGGCGGCTCGGCGGCGACGAACGCCGCGTGGTCCGGCGGGAGGTATCTGTCGGTTACGATGCGCTGCATTCGTATTGGAAAGTGCATACATCGCACCCGATGCGAAACGGCCCCAGGGACTCAGCGTCCTCCGGGGCCGTCGCTATGACTTCAAGAGACCTTAGTCTCTGCCTTTCTTTTCCTTACCCCGACCGTGGTTTTTGTGTTCCGAATTCTGGTAGCGACTGTTGTCGCTAGAGTAGCTGTAGTCGGAGTTGCCGTAGTTGCTGCCGTTATTGTAGCTGTTGTTATAGCCGGAGTTGTCATCCGAGTGCTTGTTGCGCCTGCCCCGGCCGTTGCCATTGTCTTCGCCCTGATCGTCATCGTCGCCACGACCACGGTTCCGCACGCCGTTGTTGCCAGTGGTGCGGGTACTCAGAATGGTGAAACTGCCGTCAGAGTTTCTGCGTGCCCGCTGGATGACCACGTTCCCGTTCGCGTCGAGCGTGCGACGCTCGTAGATCGAGTTATTGTTGCGCCCCTGACCGACCTGGCGCCAGACTCCGTCAGCTGATCCTCGATTGTAGCCGCAATTGGTTGCCGCACCGGTTCGACCAAGAATGATGCCGCCAACCGTGGCGCCCGTGCTCAGCTGGCAATCGCTACTGTTATTCCCTTGCACGGTGCGCGTGCTGAGAATAGAGAAATTCCCGTTCACATCGCGACGCGCGCGTTGGACGATGATGTTGCCATTGGCGTCGTAGGTGCGCCGCTCGTAGATGGTCCCGTAGCTATCCTGACCAACCACACGCCACGATCCGTCGACGGATGTAGTGCGAGTCGTGGACACAGGGTGGCGGCTGCCATTTATCTGAGCATTGAGCGGAGCCGTCGATGCTACACCGGCGACTGCAAGTGCCAATATGACTGCTTTCATGGCGAAATATCCTCCGAAAGAACCGCCCCGGTAATCATGTTGCCGGGGCGGCTGACAAAACCGACGTTACTTGTTTTTGCCTTTGTTGGCCTTCATCGACGCCTTGAAGTTTGCGTCGACTGCTTTGTTGTCAGCTTTCTCCTGCTTCTTCCAATCCTTGTAGTCCTGCTTGGAGAGCTGTCCCTTCATCTGCTTGTCTTCAGCTTTCTCCTGCTTCTTGAACGCCTTTTGCTGAGCCTTCTGGGCTTTCCTCCACTCCTTGTCGTTGGCATTCGCCACGCGCGTGTTGAAGATCGTGAAGGTGCCATTCGGGTTTCGACGCGCACGCTGGATTACGAGATTCCCGTTCGCATCGCGGACGCGTCGCTCGTAAATGGAGTTGTTGTCGCGGCCCCGGCCGACCTGATACCACGCACCATCTTCGCGGCTATAGACATCCCTGCAATTGGTCGCGATGTTGGCGCGGCCAAAAATGATGTCGCCAACGCTACTGGTGGTACGGGTGTAGGTGCAATCCGTTCTGCGCTGGCTGGCCGGCGCGAGGACAACCCCCGCGCGTGCTGGAAGCTCGACCTGCGCACCGAGCGATGCTGTAGCAACACCTGAAAGTGCAAGCGCGATTGTCAGGAACTTCATCGCGAAATCCTCCGGTTGATTAGATCGATGAGCTCGTCGGTTGGACTGGACTTGCTCTTGTCCGATTTCCCCTTCTTGGTCTTCTGCGGATCGTCTCCGAAGAGGACCCTTCCGTTCGCCGGACGGTTTCTCACCGCCGAAACACAGTCGGTCGGCGCGGGCTGCTGCCCCGGTGGCACAGCGTTGATCCAGATGCGGCACATACCAGCGGGCGGAAAAAACCCGGGCGGCACGATCGGGTCGCGCGACTGAGTCTGCTGGGTCGTTTGCGACTTCGGCTTTACCGGAACTGGACGCTGCGCTTCCGCTGCACTGGCCGAGATGACAAGGCCAGCAGCAGCGGCGAGCGCCAAGCGCGTCCACGAAGGGGTCAGAATTGAATTGAAACGGTGCATCATGCCGAGGTATGGGTGCACGTGGGGTGCCATATCGTGCCAAAGAGGCTATCTATTTGAAAACAAACGACTTAGAGCTTGTTCAGCCATTCTCTCAGAGGGCGTGTTGTCCTCCCTGAGGGACGCGTGTTTAGTACACCTCAACAGCCCTAAGCTGCTTAGAATTCCTCTCTAACGAGGGGCGTGGGGGACGCCCTCCCCTCCCGTGCACAACGCGATTCTCATGATTTCAGGATTTCTTTTCTAGTAGTGATAGTACTTCGCCCGGTTTGGCGTGCCGCCCCAATTTTGATTTCTCAAAAATCGGATCGCCGTCTGCCAGTACCTCAAATCGGCCGCCCCGCGACGGAATCATTTTCAGCTCCGCGTCGGGGAAGCGCTGCCTGATCTCCGCCGCCAGACTGGCGGCGCGCGGCTCGTAGTTTCAAACGACGCAGTATTCGATGCTGATTTTCATCGGTCTCGTTGCCAGCGTTTTCTTATTGACCCGAAGGAGCGTACTGTTGCACCAGCGCGAGCGCTTCGGGCGTGCCTACAGCCTTCAGAGCATTGATCGCCGGGGTGCGGATCACGTTCTGCCAGACATCCGCCGTCATCAGCTGCTTCGCGAGCGGGATTGCCGCGTTCTTTTCCAGACGAATGTCCGAGCCGAGCGCCGCTCCGCGTACGATCAGGTTCAGATCGCTGCGCGCTATTTCCCTGAGACGGATTCCAACATCCCGTGCCGCGGTCCCCCTGAGCGGCAGACGCCCGAGTGCCGTCGCTGCTTCTTCGCGCACTCGCGCATCCGGATCACGCGTCGCGGTAACCAGTGCATCGGTGACCGGGCGAATCTGGGGAGCACTTGAATGTGTTGAATCACTCCCCCACATGCCGATCGCATCCACTGCCCGAGCGCGCACACCCCAGAAGCGATCGTTGCGTGTCGCGCCAATCAGGGCGGTGAGCGCGTACTGATCCGTCGGTCGCTGCCCCAGAACATCTACTGCCTCGATTCGGCCCAGCGCGTCCTCGTCGTGCACGAGCTGATACCGCATCATCGACGTCGACCGTGGAAAGTCGGTGATGTCGAGAATCCAGTTGCCTTTATCCCAGCGGATCGACCGCGGTGGCGCCTTGAGATTCGCACCCGCCTCACCGGTTCCGTTGCGGACGGGCACCACGAATCGCACCACGCCGCTGTCGGTGCGCGCCTCGACATCGACGTCGACATCGAAGAAGCCGGTCATGCTGTCACGAGGCTGGATTTCGCGCGCGCTGATCACGACTCGACTGGCAGCGCGATCGTAAAGCGATGAGACCTGGAAGACCGGGAAACCGGCGCCGTATACCCATTGATCGAAGAATGCCTTGTAGTCTTTCCCTGTCGTTTCCTGGAAGGCTTTGCGCAGGTCATCGGTGACGACGGTTCCGTATGCGTGCGCGGTCGTGTAGTGATTCATCGCCCTCCAGAACAGAGCGTCGCCGAGCTGGTGCCGCAGCATTTGCAGGATTGTCGCGCCTTTCGGATAAATGTGTCCGCTGAAGAAGACTTCGATCGGATCATTCACCCACCTACTCCACACGATCGGACGGCGCGTGCGCCGGTCGGCTTCGATGGTCTGCTCCTGCGCGCCGAGCCTGTCCAGGGCGGCCTCGTCGACGCCGAGATCCTCCTCGCGGAAGATCTGCTCCATGAACGTCGCGAAACCTTCGTTGAGCCAGACATCGCCCCAGTCGCGCGTCGTCAGCAGATCGCCGTACCACTGATGCCCGAGCTCGTGCGCCATTAGCCCAACGGAATTCGCCTGCGGCTCCGACCATGCAGGGTGCAGTATCTCGGCGTCGTTCTGCGATGTGGCTGTGACGTTCTCCATCCCGCCGTATTGGAATTCCGGAATCACGATCTGATCGTATTTCGTCCACGGATACGGCACGCCTGTCTTGCGCGAGAACACGTCGATCGCCTTCGGGGTCTTGGCAAATCCGCGCCACGCCGCGTCGACTGAATCCGGATAGGTCCAGTAGCCGACCGGCACGTTTCGCCATGGCTGGTCCTCGAGAACGGTGTACTTCCCGACCACCGTCGTCATGAGGTAGGTCGAAGCCGGCTTTTCCAGGACCCAGTGCCATTCGATGCTGTCGCCGACTGCTCTCGAGCCGGCGAGTCGGCCGTTGGAAAGCGCGTGCTCGTCCTTCGCCGTCCAGATGTAGAACTCCCAGGTCGTCTTGTCGTTCGGAAAATCGTAAGTCGGCAACCAGTAGTGGTTGTCTTCGGTCTCGCCCTGGGTCCAGACGATGTGCTTGGCCGGCCGGAAGTACGCACCCTTCGAGCGATTGGCTCCGTCGTACTCGATGGTGATCGACGTCGTCTGGCGAGCGCGCAGAGGTGTGGCGAGGTGAACCGTCAGCGCGCGTCCGTCATAGTCGTATTTGAGATCGCGCGACCCGCTGGCAACGCGCTTGAAGGTCATGTCGCCGGCATCGATCACCACGGTCGACAGCGGCGCGGCGTTCCGCAGTCCGCCTATGGTGAGCGTCGTCGTCCCTACAACGGCGTGACGCGGCCAGTCGAACCGCACCGTCGTCGCCTGATGCTGGAGATCGTACGTCCTCACTCGCTCCGCGTGCGTCGTCCCTTCCGGTGGCGGACCCCAAACGATCAGTGGCGTCTCATGAAACGGTGGCACCCGGTCCGGCGACAAGGTGCTGTCCATCCGGAACGGTGGGAGCACGAGTGGTGGCTTGGGCTGCGGAACTTCAGGGGCTGGAGGGGATCCAGCCCGGGCGCAAGCAACAACGAGCGCGTACACAGCGGCGCTCGACAGCGTTGAACCTCTCATCTTGCGCGGAAACGGTATGAACAAACCGGGAAAGTTCGGATCAGCAGTTGACCGTGTTATCTACAGTATGCTATGCAACTGCCCGATCCGAGGGAAGACATACGGAGCAGCGACACGCGTTCACGATCACCGAAATCACGGTAACGCTCTGCATTTTGAGCATCCTGGCAGCCGTGGCCGTGCCACAGGCTGGTAAACTGCTCGATCGAATCAGGGTTCGCGGCGCAGTAGCGGACATCCAATCGCTGTTCAGCACTGCTCGGCACATTGCCATCGCGCGGTCAGCGCAATCGACGGTTGAAATAGACACTGCGAAGCGGGTGATCTACGTGAGCGTTGGAAGCGACACTCTGCGCCGGCGTGAAATCGGAGCTGAGCACGACGTCGAGCTTTCAGCGAGTCGAGTGCGCATGTCCTATTCGCCGATGGGAATCGGCTACGGCGCGGCCAACCTCAGCGTCGTCGTGCGACGGAGCGCGGTCGTCGATACCGTCTTTGTTTCTCGGCTTGGTCGGGTGCGCCATTAGTGCTCGCCGCACGCGCGATGTCGGCGGAAATGGGCTCGCTCACGACCGGCAATGACGCTTCTGAAGTAGTTCCAAAATCGTAACCGGGGACGGAGATGCGCGGAATCTGCTGTCCGATCGTGCGCTCGATTGCGCGCACCATGGAGATCTCGTCCGGCGACATGAAGGTGTACGCATCTCCGGTAGCCGCCGCGCGGCCGGTGCGGCCGATGCGATGGACGTAATCCTCCGGCTGTCGCGGCACGTCGTAGTTGATGACGTGGCTGATGCCTGAAACGTCCAGTCCCCGTTGGGCAATGTCGGTCGCGACGAGTACGCGAATCTTTCCCGCCTTGAAATCGTCGAGCGCGCGCGTCCGCTCGCCCTGCGACTTGTCGGCATGCATTGCCGTCGCGGCGATGCCTTCGTCTTCAAGATGGCGGACGACTCGATCGGCACCGTGCTTGGTGCGCGTGAAAACCAGTACTGAGTCCATTTCGGGTTTCTTCAACAGCTCGACCAGCAAGGTATTCTTCCGCTCACGCGGAACAGGGTAGACGGCGTGTGTGACGGTGCTCGCAGCCTCGGAGCGACGCCCGACCTGAACCACCACCGGCTTGCGCAGATACTTTCTGGCGAGCGCCTCGACCTCGGGCGGCATCGTCGCGCTGAACAATAGTGTTTGCCGATAGCGCGGAATGTCGTTCACGATGCGATTGAGCTGCGGGGCAAACCCCATGTCCAGCATGCGATCGGCTTCATCGAGCACGAGCACCTCGAGATCATCGAAACCGACGTTGCCACGCTCCATGTGATCGAGCAGTCGGCCGGGAGTCGCGACCACGACATCGACGCCGCGCCGCAGGGCTTTGGACTGTGCCTCTATGCCCACACCGCCGTAAATCGGAACCACTCGCAGCGAAGTGTACTTACCGTACTTGCGAAAACTTTCCTCCACCTGCGCCGCGAGCTCCCGTGTCGGTGTCAGGATGAGCACTCGTGGGCGATGAACGGGCTCGCCGTTGGCGTCAACGAGCGGTGTGCCGATCAGATTCTGAACGATGGGCAGGGTGAAGCCGGCGGTTTTCCCGGTTCCGGTCTGAGCAAGCCCGATCAGATCCCGACCGGCGAGCGCGAGCGGGATAGCCTGCTGCTGTATGGGCGTGGGATGGGTGTAACCTGCGTCGCGGACCGCATGCAGCACTTCGGGAGCGAGGTCGAGGTCCAGAAATGAGACCGTCGCCTCGGTCTTCTGCTCATTCATCTAGCCGAAATATACCCGCTGCAGGAGTGACAGTACTGCTTCGTTCACTTCCCCAGGAGCCTCCTCGGCGACGACGTGACCCGCATCAGGGACTTCGCGCAAGACAATGTTCGGCACCAGACGCCGATAGATGTCCATCCCGCTTTTTGCCATCATGTGATCGCGACTGCCCCAGACTCCAACCGCCGGCAAATCGACGGTCGGAAGCTCGCGGTGTTCCGACGCCCTCCAGTCGTATGAGTGAAGTGCGTGGCGAATCGCGGGCCCGTACTCAGGAAACTGCGTCGGCGCGAAGTATTCTTCGACATCGCGTGGCGTGAAATGTCCGCGCTTTCCATAAACTCGACGCAGAGCCGCCCTGACGATGGCGCGTGATCTCACGCGTCGGTACAACGGAACGAGCGCTGCTGGTGTAAGGAAGTGATAGGCTCCCATGCGCGGCACTCCGGTGAGACCTGTAGGCGAGATCAACCCCAGGCATCTCACGCGCTCGGGATACTTGCCGGCGAAATGATAGACCAGAGATCCGCCGAGGGAATGACCTGCCAGCGCCGGCCGATCGAGTCCCAGAGCGTCGAGCACTTCACGCAGATGCTCGACGAGTGCATCGATGGTGTACTCGTCAGCTTCCTGCGGCTTATCCGAGAGCCCGTGTCCCTTGAGATCGATGGCGATGACGCGAAATCCGGCGTTCGCGAGAGCTGGCATGTTGAACCGGAACACGTACGCGCTACAGCCCCAGCCGTGCACGAGGACGATTGGTGGCGCCTGCGGATCTCCGCGCTCTACCGCTCGAATTCTGTTTCCCGATTGCAGCCGCGGAAAACTCACGACGTAAGCCGGATCCCCGGCTGGAAACATCTCGGCGGGACCGAGGCTGTCGCGGCGACTGAACCCGATCATCAGCTCAGATCAATTCAATTTCTCTGCCGAGAAGCTTCCCGATCAGACCGATCCTGAAAGTAACGTCGGTGAACTTTGATTCAGCGGCGCTGCCGTCATCGAGGGGGAACGTCGACCAGGCCCAGGGATGGGTGGTCGTGGGACGCTCCAATCCCTTGTGGGGATGCCAGATGCCGTTGCGATCGCGATCATCGACGAATCGCTCGTAAAGCTTCATCCAGCCGTCATTGCGACGCAGGAAATTGAGACGCGCCATCGTCTCCAGCCACGTCAGGGCGAACGGTACGTCCGCATCGACGGCGTTACGATGGGGAAGAACGTCGCCCATGATCAGATGCGGCTGCGGGACCATTTTCTTCCCGAACAGCTGGACGACCTCCTGGCGCGGCAAGGGCTGAGTGATCCAGTAGTAGATCCGCTCGACCTCGCTGAAATGCTCGTGACGGAAGATAGGCATGCGCGAGAGCATAGTCAGCGTGTAGATCGAGGGTGGCGCCGACTCGGGCGCCAGGACGTGTGAATTGCCGACCCGCATCCACGGCTTTTCGCCCAATGGCGAATTGAGATACGACACCGTGCGCTCGAGAATCCGGCGCGCGGCACCGCGCAGCCGCGGATCGTTCTCGTAACCCATCTGGGCGAGAGTGGCGGCTGCCGCCTCGCGAAAAAGTCCCCGTGTGCGGCGGACGAGGTCGTCGTCTTTCGTTTTCGTCCCGAGCTCGAATGTAAACGCAGGATCATTGTCCTCGGCGAGTAGCCTGAAGAGCAATCGGCGAGAGAAGACGAGCGGGGGTGAATCGGAAGTCCACCCATATTCGGCAAGACGTCGGACAGCCGGGATCGTTCCGACGCCGGTGAAGTCGGAGCTGTGTCGCCCCGGGATCGAGAGCACGGACTGGTTCCACATGCCGTCGCGCGTCTGAGTAACCGCGAGCCTGATCGCCGAGCGATGCGAATACGGCAGCCAGTCGACTTCGGGAGAGGTTGGGTCGGCCGTCCGGGCGATTTCGGTTATCGCCCGATACTTGATAGGCGCCGACGCGTGCTCGAGGAGCCAGCTCAACGGGAAGGAGAGCGACTCCGCAGCAGGTGTTGATGTCGGCAGGGCCAGTTCAGTACTGGTACTGGGTGCAGTCACTAGCGGCTATGGGGCGCGGGAGGAGCTGGCTTTTTGCTGGGTCGGCCGGCTCATGCGCCGGCCGTCGGCGCGGGGAAGAATAGCAGGTTTTAGGCGAGGCGCTAGTGAGTTGAGCCAACTTTATGTGTCACAATGTGTTACGAGGTCTTGCCACGCCTGCTTGCGAAGGGCATTAGGCCGTTGGCGGCAACCGAGCCAGACGGCTCGCAGATCACTCAACCTTTTCGGATCGACCGGCGTATAATGACCACGGATGTCATACCGGCATCCACAACATCTCAGGAGAAAGGATGAAGGCTATTCGCATCGCCACGCTAGCCGCTGCACTCTGCGTTGGCATTACTTCGGTCGCTGCAGCACAAGGCACCGAGCCGCCTCAACAGGGTCAGGGCGAAGCACGCCGTGGCGACAGAATGGGCGGTTTGCTCCTCAAGGACATCACGTTGACTGATGCCCAGAAAGACCAGATCAAAACGATTCGCGAGAAATACATGCCGCAGCAGATGGAACTACGGAAAGCTGCTCAGGCCACGGGTCAGATGGACGACGCGACCCGCGCCAAGATGGTGGATCTAAACAACAAGCAGGCTGCGGAGATCCGCGCGATCCTCACCGCCGATCAGCAGGCGACATTCGACAAAAATCTCGCAGAGCTGAAGGAGCGGATGGCCGCTCGCAAGAACGGCAGCAGCTATGTAGTTGCTCTTCGGGTTCCAGAGGATCCAGCTCTGGAACCCGTTGTCGTATCCGGCCTTCTTTTGCGCGCGAATCTGCTCGGCGTAGTAGTGCGGCGGGCCAAGCGTGAAGTCCTGATACCACGGGATGATCTTGGCCGCGTTCGGGACGGGCTGCGACCGCGCGATCACGTCCTTGAGGACGTTGTTTATCGTCTTGTACGGGTGCGCGTTGGGATTTCGCAGCCTGAAGGTGCCACGCGCGAAATGCGACGGGTACACCATCGGCAGCACGACATCCACCTGGTCGACGAACATTTCCCAACGCTGGCCGATTCCCATGTCGGTCGTGTCTGTTGCGGTCAATCCAAATACGTCGGCGGTGACTCGCATTCCTTGTGGCTTGAGGGCGGTGCGCAGGAAACCCAGTTGGTCGCGAATCACCTGAGCGCGTGAGCGGCCGCTCGCCAGCGGATAAACCGTCTCCGCGACTAGTCGCTTCTCGTCGGGAAAGCGCACGTAGTCGAACTGCACTTCGCTGAACCCGAGGTCGTATGCCTCCCGAGCGAGATCGGCGGCGTATTGCCAGATCTCACGGTGATGCGGATCGAGCCACGGCTGGCCATTCTTGTCCAGCCATGGCTGGAGATCTGACTTGCGTTTGATTGCCAGGTCCAGCTTCTTGCGCGCCAGCAACGGGTCTTTCGCCACGACGATACGGGCGATGGGGTAGATGTCGTTCGCAATCATCGTATCGAGCACCGCTCGGAGTTTCGTCGCCGACATCCAATGCCCATCAGCGGTGTCTGCCCCGATCTCCTGCGCCAGCGGAACGCGCGAGCGATAGAGAACAAAGCCGCGATCGTCCTTCACGTCGATGACGAGGGCATTCACTTCGGTCCTCTTGGCAACCTTGATCAGTCCTTTGAGCTTGCTGCCGAGTGCGGCCCAACGGTTCACGTAAAGTCCGCGCAAGGTGTCGGGTGTGGGAACGTGGGCTATTGGCTGCCTGGCCTGTTCACTTCGCACTGTGGTCGCGGCCGCGGCTTTCCCCGCGGTGCGTTTCACACTACCGGTCTGCGCGTTGGCATCGCTGTGTTGCTGGCAAGCGAGCGACGACACGACCAGCGCGATGGTAGCCATTCGTACTGCCTGCATCATAAATGTTGTCGCGCGATTCGACGCGCCGTGTGGCGACGTCAGAGGGCGTTCAGCTCGGCGTTGGCGTCGGAGAGATACCCCATCTTCCGCACTACGGTCTGCGCCTGTTGCGTCACCATGGTGAGACCGGTCGGCTGCGCGTTAAGTCCGCCGGTTCGGAAACGAACCAGCTCCAGGCGCATCGACCTTAGTAACTGCCGGCAGTGATCCAGCTTCTCCTGCGTCTCCTTCTTCTTACGTGTAAGCTCGGCGATCGCCCGACGCTGGCGGCGCAGCATCGCCAGCCGACGCACGCGCTCTTCACTGGCGCGGTAGTCCAGCGGATTCGCCTGCGACTCGAGTGTGTCGATTTCCTTCTCCACTCCTTCCGCGGTTTCGCGACCGGCGCTACGATCAAGATCGGAGAGCGACAGCGCGAGCTGCTGGACCTTGCGAAATAGCTGGTCGGCGGAAGTCGCGACTTCCGGAATCTGATCGCGGTCGTCCGGCGGCATGTTCAGCAGCTGCCGATGTATCTCGCGATGATCGCTCTCCGCTTCGCGGATCGCAGAGCCGTAGCGTGAGTCCGCAAACGGCGCCGGTGCACCAGCCGGAACCGGGCTCAGGCTCGTCGTCGGACCACCAACCCGTGGATAGGGTTGAAACGGCTGCATCGTTGGCACCGGAGCAATGGGCGAAAACAGCCCCTGCCCCCGCGCTCTCGCCCGGCGCCGCACCTCTTCCCGCTTCTTTTCGTCGAACAGAGCGCGCGCATCGTCGATCGTCTCGGCGGCGACGTCGAAGAACAGTCGGTCCCGACGCTGACGAAAAACGTCACGCCAATCGTAGCCCGCGGTCCACAGCTTCGAGTATCTGAACGCCAGAAATACCGTCCACATCACGGTGAGCGCGATGAAGTCGTGATTCGTGAACAGCGAGATCGGAACGAGAATGGCGTTGACGGCAAGATAAGGCGCGAGCTTGCGCCGGAACGACACTACTTCGCGCGCGTTCCACCTGGCCCATTCGTCCGTCGTCGGCTCAGAGGGTGAGTATCCCGATTGACCGGTGCGCCCATAACGACTGCTCGCTGAGTCCCGAACGGTTTGATCCGTGTATTCGCGAACGGTTTGCGAGATCGCCCGACCGAGGTCTCGCGGCTGCTCGCGCGGCGCGGCTGAAGTCGACGCGCGAGTGGCCAGCGTCGGCATCGATCCGCCGCTCAAAGCGACAGCGAAAGCGGCGGCATTGGGGAACCGGTCGGCTGGATCTTTCTCGAGGCACATCATCACCGCGCGAGAGAGATCGGGCGGCAGATCCGGCCAGCGCTCGTCGACGGGAACTGGCCTCTCGGAGAGATGCTTCACCAACATCGACGGTGTGTTGCTGGCGACGAAAGGCGGTTGACCGCACAGCATCTGATAGCCGACGACGCCGAGCGAGTAAAGATCGCTGCGGCCGTCGATGGCGCGGTCACCGGCTGATTGCTCGGGCGACATGTAAGCGGGAGTTCCGATCGCCATGCCAGTGGCGGTCAGTCGGGAGTCGCCAGTGTCAGTGAGCGCGCGGGCGATGCCGAAATCCGTCACCATCGCACGTCCGGTCTCGTCGTCGATGATGATGTTGTCCGGCTTGATATCACGGTGGATGACGTTGCGATTGTGCGCGTAAGCGAGCGCTTCGGCGACTTCTCTCAGAATGCGACGCACCTCTACGGGTGGCATTGGACCGTGCTGCTGCAGGCGCACGCCGAGGTTGTCGCCCTTGATGTACGCCATGACGAAGTAGACGAGATTGTCGCGCTCTTCGACGGTGTAGATCGGAACGATGTTCGGGTGATTCAACTGGGCCGCGGTCTCGGCTTCGCGCAGGAATCGCTGACGAATGTCGGCGCGGAAGCTCAGCTCCGGCGGCAACACTTTGATCGCGATCTCGCGCTTCAGCCTTTTGTCACGCGCGCAGTACACGATGCCCATGCCGCCACGACCGACTTCGTTCTCTAGCTCATAGTTTGCAGAGAGAACCTGAGCCACATGGTTACCTAGCTCGTCTTCGGGTCTAATTGGCATGGCCCCGCGTCGAATCAGCAGTTCCGGTGTTGCACTTCATGCCTGGCTGGCGTAAATCCACGAGAGCAAAAGATGCAGTATGGGAGGGCCGTAAAGTAGTATCTAAATAAGGTTCTTGTCTTAGGAAGGACAATGGCACAGCGTCAAACACTTCCCGTTCTTCCCCTACGGGGAACGGTGATTTTTCCGGGTCTTACCCAGCCGATTGCGGCCGGAAGGCCTTCTACACTACGTGCGATCGAGTCGGCCCTGAAGGGCGACCGCCTCGTCTTCGCTGTCGCGCAGCGCGACAACACCGAAGAGCCGACGGCGGACATACTGTACTCGATGGGGGTCATTGCGCGCATCGGACAGATCCAGCGCGGCCTCGGTGGCGTGCAGCTTCTGTTGCAGGGTGAGCAGCGCGCGACCGCTCTTCAATATTCGACAGCAGATGGATATCTGAGCGCGGTTACCGTTCCAGCGGAGGAGATGACTCCTCAAACTGAAAACGATCCTGCATTCACCGCGTTACAGAAAGAAACGCGCGAGAGGGCAGCTGAGCTCGGTGAGCGTCGCGGACTTCCCGAGGAAGTCGTTCACCAGGTTCTCGATTCCGTCACCGATCCTGGCCGGTTTGCAGATCTCGTTGCCGGTTACATCGAGCTCCCGGTTCCTGAAAAGCAGGGATTGCTCGAGACACTGAGCGTCGAAGAGAGACTGCGCCGGATTCTGGTGCACGTACAACGGCAGGTCGGTCTGCTGGAAGCACAGGAAGACATCAAGTCGCAGGTCCAGGAGGAGCTGGGTGAGCGTCAGCGCGAGATGTATCTCCGCGAGCAGCTCAAGGCGATTCAAAAGGAGCTCGGCGACGACGATTCGAGCAAGGAGATCACGGAACTTCGCGATAAGCTGGCGAAGCTTGAGCTGCCAAAGGAAGCGCGGCAGGAAGTAGAGCGCGAGCTGGGAAGACTGGAGCGCGCCGGTCGCGAATCGATGGAAGCGCAGGTGATTCGCACTTACCTCGAGTGGGTAGCGGAGCTGCCCTGGAACAAGAGATCGGACGACCAGCTGGATCTGAAGCACGCCGAGACCATTCTCGAAGAGGATCACTACGGACTCAATGACGTCAAGGATCGCGTGCTGGAGTTCCTGGCTGTGAGACAGTTACGCGCATCACAGCTCGCCGACGAGGTCGAAAAGACGGGCGAAGTTCCTGCCGGAAAACTGTTCGCTGACAAGGACGATGCGACGCCGTCGCTCTCCATCGGTGACCACGGCGACAAGCCGATCACCGACAAGGTGGAAGCGAAGTCACGCGCGATGGCGAAGGGACCGATTCTTCTTTTCATCGGGCCGCCGGGCGTCGGCAAGACGTCCATCGCCAAGTCGATCGCCAGATCACTCGGTCGCGAGTACGTGCGCGTCGCATTGGGCGGTGCCCGTGACGAGGCGGACATTCGCGGACACCGGCGCACCTACGTAGGCGCCATGCCGGGCAGAATCGTTCAGGGTCTCAAGCAGGCTGGAACGAAGAATCCAGTGTTCCTGCTCGACGAAGTCGACAAGCTTGGAACGTCGTTCCAGGGCGATCCGGCGAGCGCATTGTTGGAAGTCCTCGACCCAGCCCAGAACGACACCTTCACAGATCACTACCTCGGCATCCCGTTTGACCTGAGCGAGGTGCTGTTCATCGCGACCGGAAACTTCGTCCAGAACATTCCCGGTCCGCTACTTGACCGCATGGAAGTCGTCGACTTCGCCGGTTACACGGAGAAGGAAAAGGCCGAGATCGCGAAAAAGTATCTGCTTCCGCGCCAGCTCGAGGAAGCAGGCCTGAGCGACAAGGAAATCACCTTCACCGAAGACGCGATCATGTCGGTCGTCTCGAACTACACTCGCGAGAGCGGAGTGAGACAGCTCGAGCGGCAGATTGGCGCGGTAGCGCGGAAGGTTGCACGCAAGATCGCGGCGAGCGAAGAGGTGAAACACACCGTCGACGCCGAGGCGGTCCGCGAGCTACTCGGGCGGCCACGCGTTCATCCCGAGCATGCCCTGGATGAGAGCGAAGTCGGAATCGCGACCGGCATGTACTACACACCGATGGGTGGCGACATCATGTTCGTCGAGGCATCCATCCGCCGCTATTACGGCAATCGCGAAAGCGACGCCGTGAATCAGGTGGGTCCGGGCGGTGCGGTCTCGCTCATCCTCACCGGTCAGCTTGGTGATGTGATGAAGGAATCAGCTCGAGCGGCGTTTACGTACGCGACGAACAACGCGGCCAGTCTTGGAATCCCTCGTGATAGGCTGGGCGCGATCGAAGCGCACATCCACGTACCGGCGGGAGCAATTCCAAAGGATGGACCGTCGGCCGGAATTGCCATTGCGACGGCGCTGGTTTCGGAGATGGCGGACCGGCCGGTAAAGCGCGATGTGGCGATGACCGGAGAGATCACTCTCCGCGGACGCGTGCTGCCGATTGGTGGACTGAAGGAGAAAGTCCTCGGCGCGCATCGGGCCGGGATCAAGACCATCGTCATCCCGAAGGGGAACGAGGCGGATATCGAGGACGTTCCAGAAGAAGTCAGGAACGTGCTGGAGTTCCATCCGGTGGAGACGCTGAACGAAGTGCTGAAGATCGCACTCGTGCCGGCAGAGCCCGGTGAGAAGGCGCGACCGCTAGAGATCAAAGAGGTGGCATAGTCCGTATAACGGCAACTGAAGACTACCAGCTAGGGGCTGGGCGGGGCGGCTGGGGGCTTCGAGATAAAGCAAGAAAAAAGGAGCCTGAACCGGCTCCCTTTTTTATTCCGGTGACTGCGCAATCAGGGCACGACCTCAAATGGGTTAGATAGGCCGGCGTCTGGCGAGACTGGTTGGCTGCTTCCGTTGTCCACAACCCAGAAGAGGAGTCGCACCCGATAGACGTTGGCAGGATCAGTGAAGCGAAATCCCTCATACTGGGGCGCCGTGTCGTAGACAGTAACCGAGTAGTCGAGCGTCGTACCAGGTGCAATCGCCGGGAGAGTTCGAATGTCCTGTGCGAGGCAAACCGGTCCCCAGACGAACTGCCAGCCGAGCAGGTTGAATCGCTCCAGGGATTCGCTGCAATAGGCGAGGTTTAATGTCTTGTCCGAGGCATTGGTGATTCTGAGCGGAACGACGATCTGGTTGTAGCTGCCGGGTACCTGCCGGGTGAAATGAATCGTCGGAGCAAGGGTCCGAACGCTTAAACCCAGCGCATTGCCGGGACTGGTGCTGTCGTGGCAAGCTCCCAGGCCTGGCAGCAAAAAAAGGACTGCGGCACGAAGTAACCACGATCTTTCCCGAGTTCCAGCGATTCCTGCGTTTTGACGAAGGCTCGTTTCCATAGGCGTGCTCCTCGACGAAGGTTGGAATATGTGTGCTTCCACAATCTTCACACTGCAAAGGAGTCACCCAAACTGCAACGGTTTCTTGACGCCTAAAAAATGATCGGACCCCAGCCGAACACTTTCCATGGGTCCGCTCTGAGCGGCGCCGGCTCAGTTCCTTCCACGAAATATTCGGTATAGCGACGATCTGCGGGCGTTTGATCAGTTGCCAGCTCGCCCGTCGCGCGGTCGACATCGCCGGAGATCACACCAGTCGGCGGCACCCATGGGTCCGAGGAGCGCGAGGTGAGAATCTCCGGCCGCGACGCGTAGTAGCGCGCGACCATCTTGCCCCAAACGGGAGCAGCCAGCGATCCGCCTGCTGCCCCCGGAGCAATCGGCGTCGGCTTGTCGAAGCCGAGCCAGACCCCGGCCACGAGGTCGGGCGTGAGGCCGACGAACCAGACATCCGAATTATCGTTGGTCGTTCCCGTTTTTCCCGCGACGGGAATCGATGCTGGGAGGTAGCGGCGAATACTGGACGCAGTGCCGCGCTCGACTACGTCGCGCATCATGTCACGCACCACGTAGGTAACGCGCGGATCCAGAGCCGGCGCGAGCGCCGTCACCTCGCGGGTAAGCACGACTTTCCGGTTCCTGTCTTCTATACGGTATATGAAGCGCGGCTCGACCGGCGTCCCGAGGTTCGCGAACGTGGTGTAAGTCGCAACCAGATCGAGCGGCTGAACGACGGATGCGCCGATCGCACTCGACGGGACCGGGGCGATCTTGGAGCTGAGACCCATGCGATGCGCCAGGCTCGAGATGGAATCCATCCCCAGCTTCTCGCCGAGCTGCACCGCGACGACGTTGCGCGACTTGGCCAGCGCTTCACGCAACGTGATCGGGCCGAGGTACTGGCCGTCTGAATTCTCTGGACTGTAGACCGTGCCGTTGGGTAGATCGATCGTCAGGGCAGTGTCGACGAAGATCGTATTTGGCGTAATGCTATCGGAGATCGCCAACGCATAGACGATCGGCTTGAACGACGATCCCGGCTGCCGCATTCCGTCGACGGCACGATCGAATTGCGAGTCGCTGTAATCGCGGCCGCCGACCAACGCTTTCACGTCTCCGGAAGTCGGATCCATCGCCACCACCATTCCCTGCAGATAGTCCGTGGTGCGCGTGGACCTTGCGCCGGGCTTGGACGGGGCGTACCTGGGGTGCGCATAGTCGGGTTGCGACTCGAGCGCGGCAGTCTCCTCCGCCAACGCACTGGTAGCCGCATTTTGCAGCACGGGGTCGAGGCTCGTGTAGATGCGGTAGCCACCCTGCGTCACAGGGATGCCCGCGCGCGTGGCCTGCACGCGAACGACATCGACGAACCACGGCGAATAAGCGGAATAACCGCCGTTTGGGGATGTGGTGAGACGAGAAGCCTGGGCGTTTTTCGCCTGCTCCCCAGTGATGAATCCCTGATCGGCCATGAGCGCCAGCACAACGTTGCGGCGCTGACGAACTCGGTCCGGATACTTGAGCGGATCGTAGAGGGCAGGTCCTTTCGGCATCGCTGCCAGCGCCGCCGCCTCAGCGAGCGTGAGTCGTGACGCGCTCTTGCCGAAGTAGTGACGTGCGGCGCTTTCTACTCCATACCAGCCGTGACCAAAGGAGATCTGGTTCAGATACCCTTCGAGGATCTGTTCCTTGGTGTAGTGCTTTTCCATCTCACGGGCCGCCGCCTGCTCACTGAGCTTTCGACCCAGGCTCATGTCGGTGCGGTCGATGAGGGTCGGATGCATGTTGCCGACGAGCTGCTGGGTGATAGTGCTCGCTCCGCGGCGCTCGCCGAAAATGTTGTCCTTGAGGGCACCGGCGATGCCGACGACATCGACGCCATCATGCTGATAGAAGCGGTGGTCTTCGACGGCGACGAATGCCTGCGCCAGATACCTCGGGAGCGATTTGATGGAGACGCTGGTGCGGATCTCCTTGCCGATCTCCCCGATGAGCGAGCCGTCGCGCGCGAGAACGAGCGAGGCTTGCGGCATCGGCACGATCGTCCACGGCACGCTATCCACGTTGGAAGGCTGCTGCGCGCCCGCCAGAACGGGCGTAAACACAAGCGCAGCAACAACTAGTGCGCGCAACGGTTGATTGTACCTCTGCGCTATGGCAACTTCAGATGGATGGATCGTTCTATTCATCTCGCTGTCGTTCAGTTCAAGCCGCGAAAGGGCGACTACGCTGCCAACCTCGCCCGTCTGGCTGGGATTTTTTCGCAGATTGATTCCCTCGATCCTCGGCCCGATGTCGCTGTCTTTGCGGAGACCGCGCTCAGCGGATACTTCGTCGAAGGAGGAGTCCGCGATGTCGCGCTGACCGCCGGCGCCTTCGCGCGCGACCTGCAGGCGCAATACACCTCCGCAGTTAGTACCCCGCGGAAGTTGGATGTGTGCATTGGGTTCTACGAGGTGTGGAACAACGCCTTCTATAATAGTGCGCTCTATGTGACGCTGGGAGGCGAAGAGCCCCTCATCCGGCATGTCCACCGCAAGCTCTTCCTGCCGACGTACGGGTTGTTCGATGAGGAACGGTTCGTCGACCGTGGATTCGAGGTGCGAGCATTCGACACCGAGTGGGGACGCTCGGCGATGCTGATCTGCGAAGACGCCTGGCACAGCCTGACCGGGACTATCGCCGCGCTAGACGGCGCGACGATCGTCTTCATCGTCTCCGCTTCCCCAG
>QHUA01000043.1 GCA_003221805.1 Gemmatimonadota bacterium | reverse complement strand
ACTCTCCTACGTCGATCATCCGCTTCCCGTCCGGCGCATCGCCTTCGGCTCGTTCATCGCCTACGCCTTGAGCCACAGCCTCGGCTTTCCGCTTTTGAGCGGCGGTCCGGTTCGCTACCGGTTCTGGAGCGTGTGGGGTCTGTCGACTTCCGAGATCGCCCAGGCAATCAGCTTCGCCGGAGCGACGTTCATCATCGGCATGATCGCCGTTGCCGGTTTCGTCTTCCTGCTCGAACCGACATCCACCATCGAGCTGCTGCGACTGCCGTTGAATTCGCTGAAGCCGCTAGGCGCGCTTTGTCTGGTACTGGTCGCCGCGTATCTCGTTCTCAGCGCCACCCGCTACAAGACTTTCCGATTCTTCGAGTGGGAATTTCCGGTTCCGTCGACGCGACTGGCGTTGGCGCAGCTCGGCGTCGCCGTAGTCGATTGGACTGCCGCCGGTGCGGTGCTCTACGTCCTCCTTCCGCCGGGCTACCACCTCTCCTTTCTGCCGGTACTCGGCGTTTTTCTGCTGGCGCAGTTCGCCGGCATTCTTAGCCACGTTCCGGGGGGCTTCGCGGATCGCTGCTCGCCTACCGTGCCATCTACTACCTGATGCCGCTCGTGATCGCGTTGACCTTCCTCATCGCGTTCGAGCTGCAACGGCAAGGCGGACGGGTGGCGGAGTACGCCAGCCTCGCTGGTGGAATCGTCGGTCGCTGGATGCCGGCCCTCCTGCCACAGATCCTGAGCGTCACGACGTTCGTCGCCGGCGTGATTCTCATCGTCTCCGGGGCGACGCCCCCTGTACGCAGCAGGTTCAGCGCGCTCGACGCCGTGCTGCCGCTCGGAGTGATGGAGCTTTCACACTTCGCGGCCAGTCTCGCCGGCGCGGCACTCGTCATCCTCGCCTGGGCGATCAAGCGCAGACTCGACGCCGCGTACACCCTTACCATCGCCACGCTCGGAATCGGAATCGTCGCCTCATTGCTGAAGGGACTCGACTGGGAGGAAGCGTTCGCCCTGTCACTGGTGCTCGTCGCGCTCATTCCATCGCGCCGCGCGTTCTACAGAAAAGCAGCGATCACCAGTGAGCCATTTCCCAACGGCTGGATTGGCGCCGTGGTTGTGGTCGGTGTCGTCACCACCTGGCTGGCATTTTTCTCCTACCGCAACGTCGACTTCACCAGCTCCGTCTGGTGGGAGTTCAGCGGTCGCGGCGACGCACCGCGCTCGCTGCGGGCGATGATCGGCGTGCTGGGCGCGCTGATGCTTTTTGCACTGACGCGGAAGTTGCGGCACGCAGAGGCAGAACCCGAGCTGCCCTCGTTGCGCCAGCTCGATCTCGCAGCGCGCATTGCCGCCGGCTCTCCCGACACTATCGCCAACCTGGCGCTCCTGGGGGACAAGTCGCTCCTCTTCAGCGACACCGGACGCAGCATGATCATGTACGGCATCGCCGGGCGCAGCTGGATCGCCCTGGGTGATCCACTCGGACCGGAGAGCGAACAAGGCGAGCTGGCGTGGCGGTTCCGCGAGAGCGCCGACCAGCACGGCGGGTGGCCGGTGTTTTACGAAGTAAGCGCGAGACACCTGCCGATCTACATCGATCTCGGACTGACGCTGTTCAAGCTGGGCGAGGAGGCGATCATCAAACTTCCCGATTTCTGCCTCGACGGCGGCGGTCGAAAGGCGCTGCGTCGGACGCGCAAGGATGCGCTCAAGGCGGGAGCGACTTTCGAGATGATTCCGCCCGAGGAGACGCACATCTTCCTGCCCGGCCTCAAGCAGATCTCCGATGAATGGCTGGCGTCGAAACGAACGAAGGAAAAAGGGTTCTCACTCGGTCGCTTCGATGAGCGCTACATCAAGAGCTTCCCCGTCGCGCTCATCCGAGTGGGTGACGCTGTCGTCGCCTTCGCCAACGTCTGGCTCGGCGCGGACAAAACCGAGATTTCGGTCGATTTGATGCGGTACACCTCCGTCGCCCCTCCGGGGGTAATGGAGTTCCTCCTCATCGAGCTTATGCTCTGGGGCAAGGAAAATGGGTACCAGCGCTTCAACCTCGGCATGGCACCGCTTTCTGGCATTGAGAATCGAAGTCTGGCGCCGATGTGGAATCGTATCGGTGCCCTGCTGTTCAGCCGCGGCGAGCCTTTTTACAACTTCCAGGGTTTAAGACTATACAAGGAGAAGTTCGATCCGATATGGGAGCCGAGGTACCTCGCATCGCCCGGTGGGCTGGTGCTGCCAAGAATTCTTACCAACGTCGCGTCGCTCATCTCGGGCGGGCTCGTCGGAGTCGTGGCGAAGTGAAGCTGATTGCCCTCTTCGCGCTGCTCACCTACAGCTGCACGCCGGCACACTCCGCGTACACGCCTCGCGACCCGGAGCTGCAGCACGAGCCGCTCTACTTCTATCCCGACGTGGACGGTACGCGTCATCCCAAGGCGGGCGTCTTTTTCCTTGGCAACGATCTGGGCTTTTGGGGACCCCACCAGAAGCTAGCCGAGCGACTCGCTGAGCACGGTTACGCCGTCGTTGGATTCGACGTCAAGAAGTTTCTCGACCGACTGCCCGATTCCGCATTGCTACGGGACAGCGTCCTCGTTCACGACATTCCTGATTTGATGAAGCGCTCGCTCCACGAGCTTGGCGCCGACTCAGGCCCAATCGTGATCGCGGGACATTCCTTCGGCGCCGACCTGGCCCTGTGGACTGAGGCCAACGCACGTGTCCCGGGCGTCGTCGGTGTGCTTGCCCTCGGACCGACCAAACGAGATCACCCGACGGTGACGATCAAGGATCAGGTGAACGCAGGGGAGCCGACCGAGGCCGGCAGTTTCGCCGTCGACGAGCAAATCCGCAATACGCCGCCACACGTTCGGATCGCATTGCTCCGCGGGGCCAGTGACAAGGAACGGAAATCCGACCGCGCTTTTATCGAGGCCGGCGGCGCGCGAATGACCTACACCATCATCCCGTTCGCCTCACATTCGCTCAAGTCGCTGATCATAGCTGGCCCGATGATCGAGCGCGCGCTCGATCTGCTACTTGTGGGCGGTTAGCTACCACTGCATCAGCCTCGGCTGAGATCTCGCGCAACTCGGCGGCGTTCATAGTCCGCACGATCGTAAGAATGGCGGCGAGCAGGGGGACCGCCACCAACAACCCGAGGAATCCGAACAACACCGACATCAGCGCCTGAATTCCGAGGGTGAGCGCGGGCGGCAGATTCACACCGGCTTTCATGAGGACCGGCACCAGCAGATGGTTTTCGACGAACTGGATGACGAAATAGCCGATGGCGACGAGCAGCGCTTTGTGCGGCGAGTCGATGAATGCCATCGCCATTGCCGGAATCGCGGCGAAGATCGAGCCGACGATCGGGATGAACTTCGAGATTCCCGCCAGGATGCCGAGCGGTAACGCTGCTTTGACGTGAATCGCGAACAGGAAAAGAGTCGTAACGGTGCCGATGACGACCATGGCGATGAGTTGCGTCACCAGCCATCGACGGAGAGTTGTAGCGAGGCGGGTAAGCGTCACCGCCACTCGGTCGCGTTCGCGAGCGGGCACCAGCTCCAGAATTCCGCCATGATAAAGCGCCGGATCGACGCCGATGTATGCGGCAATGAAGAGCACCAGCATCAACGCGCCCGACACGGCGAAGGTTGAAGTCAGCATGCTTAGAAACGAGTGCTGGGCGCCACGGAATTGTTTGGTGATCTCGCGCCGCAGATTCCCGCCAACTTCGACCTCGTGGGTGCGCGTAGTCGTGCTGGCTACAGCGCCCGGAACGACTGCGGCGGAATCGGTCGTGCTGGAGTCGGCCAGGACGACCGTGGCAGCAGCCGGCGCGGTCGAGTCAACGCGCTGGGCAGTGGCGATCCGCACGCTGTCAGTGCTGCTCTCCTCGTTGAACAACAGGCCCAGAACCCCGTTCGCTCGATGCCCGAGCCAGGCATCGATCTTGTCCATCGCTTCGGGGAGTCGCACCTGCAACTCGCGCGACTGCGTTCGTAGTATCGGCGCCATCCACACGCCGGCACCCGTGAGCAGACCCAGAAACGCGGCAAGGATTATGGTGACACCGAGCGCGCGGGGCACTTTTCGCTTCTCGAGCCAATCGGCGCCCTGCGCTACGGGTAGCCCGAATAGAACGCCGAGGAAAAAGAGAAACACGACTGGGTGCGCGATCCACAGCAGGCGCAGCAGCACGTAGAAGCCAAATATCAGCGCCAGAACGCGTACGATGTCGCGAGTCTTCAGGCCGCCGGGATCACGCAGGTCCATACCCACATCCTAAGCCAGACTTGTGCCCGCCGACAGGCGAATGGACACCGCTGGTAGTTACAGAGGCGTGCCTTGACCTCGCTGGTACCCTCAATAGCTTCAAAACCCATGTACTGCATGCTTACTTACTGTTGGCGCGTTCCTCGAAATGGAGAGGAGCTGAGCATGTCGTGCATGAACACCACGAGTTTGCACAGCTAGAGCCCAACGCTCCGCAGCCGACTGGCCGCGCTCTCCGAGGAGAGGCGGCTTTTTTGTTCGACCGGACAAATGCAAGAGGAAGAGATGCCTGCAACACCCGAAGGACCGATCGCGATCTACTACGAGCACCCCGACTGGTTCAAACCGCTTTTCGCCGAGCTGGACCGCCGGGGAATTTCATATGAGCGAGTCGATGCCGCGGCGCACTCGTACGATCCGGCTGAAACCAACTCGCCCTATTCGCTGGTGTTCAATCGAGCGAGCCCGTCAGCTTACCTGCGCGGCCACGGCCAGGTGACGTTCCACACCCAGAGCTGGCTTCGACATCTCGAGCGAATCGGTGTGCCGGTGGTGAACGGCTCGGCGTGCTACGAGATGGAAACCTCCAAGGCCCTCCAGCTCGACATCCTGTCGGAACTGGGCCTCCCCTACCCGAAGGCGCGCGTCATCAACAACGCTTTGCTGGCTCCCGATGCCGCTCGTGGCCTGCGTTTCCCAATTGTGGTCAAGCCGAACATCGGCGGCAGCGGCGCGGGGATCACTCGGTTCGACAGTCCGGCGATGCTCGACGAAGCCGCACGGAGCGGGATGATTGACCTTGGCGTCGACCGGGTGGCTCTAGTCCAGGAGCTGGCGCCGCTGCGCGATGGACACATCACCCGCGTCGAGGTTCTCGACGGCAGATTCCTCTACGCGATCAACGTCTACCCGGCTGAGGATTCGTTCAACCTCTGCCCGGCCGACATCTGCCAGACAACCGACGGCAAAGAGCTCTCACGCACTGCTTGCGCCGTCGACGCGCAGAAGAATGGAATGCGCGTCGAGCAATTCAAGCCGCCCGCCGAGATCGTGCGCAAAGTCGAGCGGATCGCGGAACGGGTCAATCTCGACGTCGGCGGGATCGAATACCTGATCGACGATCGCGACGGCCACCACTACTTCTACGACATCAACGCGCTCTCGAATTTCGTGGCCGATGGCCGGAACGTCGTCGGCTTCGATCCCTTCGAGAGACTGGTGGATTACCTGGTCGCAAGAGTGAACGGCTCGCGGGCATCAGCACCGAGCAAGCGCGCCGTCGGATCCGCGGGCAGACAGCCCGCCACGGCGGGAGGACGGTGATGCGATACGGCTACTGGCTACCCGTGTTCGGCGGCTGGCTGCGCAACGTTCCCGACGAGGGAATGTCCCCAACATGGGATTACGTGAAACGGCTGGCGCAGCGAAGCGAGCAGATCGGCTACGACATCACGCTGATCGCCGAGCTGTTCATGAACGACATCAAGGGAATCGATGCCGATTCGCTCGAGGCATGGTCGACGGCGGCGGCGCTGGCAGCGGTCACCGAGCGACTGGAGCTGATGGTGGCCGTGCGGCCGACGTTCCACGAGCCGGCGATCTTTGCCAAGCAGGCGGCGAACATCGACCACATTTCGGGCGGCCGTCTCGCCCTCAATGTCGTCTCGTCGTGGTGGAAAGACGAAGCCCGACGATACGGCATCAACTTCGAAGAGCACGACGACCGCTACGCGCGGACCGATGAATGGCTGCGCGTCGTCAACGGCGTGTGGAACGAGCCCCGATTCAGCCATTCCGGCGCTCATTACAAAGTCGAAGAAACGATCCTCGAGCCAAAGCCATTTCGTCGCCCGCGGCCGACCATCTACGCCGGCGGCGAGAGCCCGGCCGCGAAAGAGCTCATCTCGCGCACCTGCGACGCCTACGTGATGCACGGCGATCCCCCGGAGCGCGTAGCGCCGAAGATTGCCGACATGCGTGCGCGTCGTGAGAAGCTCGGACTCGGCCCAATGCAATACGGCGTGGCGGCCTATGCCATCGTCCGTGAGAACCAGAACGAGGCCCGCCGCGAGCTGGAGCGCATCACCAACGTGCAGCCGGGATCACCAGGCTACCAGAATTATCAGGATTGGATCTCGCACACCTCGCTCGAACAGCAGGTAAGTCTGGAGGATTACTCAGTCTCCAATCGCGGATTGCGCGCGGGATTGGTGGGAACGCCGGAGCAAGTGGCGGAGCGGATCCGCGGGCTCGAATCGGTAGGTGTGGATCTGCTGCTGCTTCAGTTCAGTCCGCAGCTCGAAGAGATGGAGAGGTTCTCCGAGACGGTGATGCCGCTGGTTGAAACGGCGACGGTCAATTGACCGCTGTGATCAGCACGCCCTGACGATCTTTTATGGTCCGGTAGCACTCGCAGGCAGCCTTTTCGAGTCCCGGGCGATTGACCACGCTGATGTTGCCGCGGCCGTGAGTGATGAGACCTGCTTTCTCCAGAATCCCCATCGCCACCGTCACGCCCGGACGTCGCACACCAAGCATCTCGGCCAGAAACTCCTGCGTTAGATCGAAGCGGTTGCGCCCCACGCGATCCTCCGACATGAGGAGCCAGCGGGCGCAGCGCTGCTCGATGACGTGGAGGCGATTGCAGGCTGCAGACTGGGCCACTGTCTCGAACACGAACTGGCTGTAGCGGTGCAGCAGCTGGTCGAATGTCGGGCATTGCTGCGTGAGCGCGCGAAGATCGGCCGCCGCCATTCTGCGTGACTCGCCGGTGATCTGGCCGATCGCTTTGAGTCGGGACGATGGTGCGCCGTGGAAAACGGCGATGCCGACGAAACCGTCACTTCCCACCGTCATCGCTTCCACAGAGTCGCCGTCTTCCATCTCCGTAACCAGCGAGATGACGCAGTCCTCGGGAAAGTAGACGTGCTCAATGGGCTCGTCTCGACGCCAAACCACCTGCTTAGATTGGATCATCACCTTCTCGCAACGAGCGAGAACAGTGGCGGCCTCACTGGGAGAGACAAGGGCGAGAATTCTGTTGCGGATTTGGGGGGCGGGATGATGGGTCGGTGCCGACACATCCTTGGGGGCGTGAGCGGCTGTTTGGATCGATGCAGTAGCCATTTGAGCCATGGGTTTTGCCCCGATCGGGGACGGTAAACAGCAAAACCGCGGTCTGACACCGCGATGGTATCGCGCCGGTACAATTAGCAAGTAGCGAACCGGGTTGGAAGCAGCCAGGCGCCGGCGGCCGGGGAGCGGGCAGCTGCGAACGGCTCGGAGCTCCAAGCCGCTCCGCCCACCGCCCCCGGCTGGTAGTCATCATTTGCAGTCCCTTTTTGCCGTCGTTCTTGGGTCGATAAGGGCCGGTTTGCCGGCTGGCTCAGGTGTTATCTTCGAGGGGTCGAAACAGTCAATAAGACGGCCTGCCATCTATAGAGCAGCAGGACAGAAGTGCCCCACCAGAAGACATGACGATACCTGCTGACCCACAGCCCAACGAGCGAAAATTCCGCTTCAAGGACGAGTGGCTGGTCTCCCTGGTGGCGACCATGCCCGGCGTCACCCAGGAGCTCATCAAGCGGTGGCGCTTCCAGCAGAAACCTTACATCGCGCAGGCCCTGATCGACGGCGACGTGCTCTCGTTCAGGGAGATCGCGGAAGTCGTTAAAGACGCGTTCAGAATCGACTACGTCGATCTCACCCCGGGCGCGATCGACAAGAACGCGATGCAGATCCTGCCCGAAAAACTTTGCCGGGAGCACAACGTGCTGCCGGTCAAGGTCGACAGCCGGATGGTGCACCTGGCGATGGCCAATCCGCTCGACCAGGAAGCGATTCAGAGAGTGAGCTGGGCGACGAGCCGCGAGGTGACGCCCCTTTTCTGCCCGCCAGGCCAGCTCGACAAGCTGGTGCAGGAGACGCTCCGCCCCGACGCCATGATCTATGGGCTGATCGAGAAGCTCGATCAGACCGCGGCTCTCGAAGAGATCAAGGATAGGGAGGAAGACGAAGCGCAGCTGGCCCGCGTACATGCGCCGGTCATCAAGCTCGTCGATGCGATCATCGCCAACGCCATCAAGCTCCGCGCGTCGGACATCCACATCGAGCACGATGAGGCATCGACGCTGGTGCGGTTCCGCATCGACGGACTGCTCAAGAACATCATGGTGCTGCCGCGATTCATCGGCGTCGGACCGGTGGTCTCACGCATTAAGATCATGGCGGACCTCGATGTGGCCGAGCGTTTCCGGCCGCAGGACGGGCGCGCCAAAGTGCGCGTCTCGGGAGAAGACGTCGCGCTCCGCGTCTCGGTTCTGCCGACGCGCGTCGGTGAGAAAGTCGTGATGCGTCTGCTCAACGAAAAGTCAGTCCAGGTCTCGATGGGCACGCTCGGCTTCATGCCGGAAGTCCTGGAGAGATTCAAGGCCCTGCTGATGCGCGAGCAGGGCATCCTCCTCGTCACTGGTCCGACCGGGTCGGGCAAAACGACAACGCTGTACGCCGCGCTGAATACGCGCCGCGGTGAGGCAGTCAACATCGTCACCGTCGAAGACCCGGTCGAGTATAGACTGAGCGGCGTCAACCAGGTCCAGGTGAACGAAAAGCAGGGACTAACCTTCGCCGGAGTATTGCGGTCCGTGCTGCGTCAGGACCCCGACGTGCTGCTCGTCGGAGAAATTCGCGACCAGGAAACGGCGACGATCGCTTTCCAGGCGGCGATGACTGGTCACCTGGTGTTGTCGACGCTGCACACCAACGACGCCATTGGCGCGATCCCCCGTCTTTCCAACATCGGCGTCGAGCCGTTCAGAGTCGCGGCCGGTCTCATCGGCGTCACTGCACAACGTCTCGTCCGCCGAGCGTGCCCGCACTGCCGCTACGAAGCGCCGATCGAGGAGCTGCACCCGATGGTCCGTAGCGCGCAGCAGCGGCTGTTCGGCAGAGCGAGACACGTCAAGGCGACGGGGTGCGCGGAGTGCGGCTTCACCGGTTACACCGGACGGCTGCCACTGATCGAGTTCCTCGAGATCACTCCCGAGCTGCGCGGCATGATCACGACCGGCAAGCTGGCCGACGAAATTCGTGCGCACGCCCTGCGCACCGGCGCCATACACACTTTCGACAACGACGCGCTGTGGCACATCGCGGAAGGCGATACCACGGCGGAGGAAGTAATTCCGTACACCGAGTTCGAGCGCCGACGCACACCGCGCAATGCCACACCCCGCGTCAACGCCGAAGTCGTCGATCTGGACGAGTCTGGGGTAGCGAAACCATCGAAGGTGCTCCTGGCGGTCACGGAAAAGACCGATCGCGCACGCTTCAACGACATACTCGTTGAGTCGCGGTTCGTGGTACAGATGGCGAACGACGGTGCGGCAGCCCTCGGAATTCTGGCGCAGGATCCACCCGATGCACTGGTGGTTGGGCTCAAGCTGCCGATTCTCGATGGGCGTCAGGTCGTCCACGCCGCGCGAACGGTAGTTGGCCTGATCGACATGCCAATCATCGTCATCGCGCCGGAGGGATCGGAGAGCCAGACGACCGATCTCCTGTCGCAGGGCGTCGACGACGTCCTTTACGAGCCGCTCGACGCCGGCAGGTTTCGTGCGCGCATCACGTCGGTGATGAGAAGCCGCGGACTCTGGTCAGAGACCGAGGAAGTCATGCGGCCGCTCATCCCGCAGGACGAAGCGGAGCGCCTGGTGGAGTTCCGGCTAAGCGCCGCTGTCGACGCGACCCCGGAAGAGCGCTTCGACAAGATCTCGCGGATGGCGCAGAAGGTTTTTGCCGTGCCGTTCGCCGGCATCTCGTTCGTCGAGGGCGACAGGCAGTGGTTCAAGTCGAAGCAGGGGCTACCGATCGGAGACAGCTCGCGCGATCTCTCCTTCTGCGGGCACGCCATCACCAGCACGGAGATTTTTGTGGTCGAGGATGCGGTCCTCGATCCAAGATTTGCGGAGAATCCTCTCGTCCTCGAAGAGCCGCGCATCCGGTTCTATGCCGGTCAGCCGGTGAGGGGGCCCGGCGGCCACAACGTCGGGACACTTTGCATCATGGATAAGAATCCGCGCGAATTCAGCGAGGACGACCGCGAGACACTTCGCGACCTGGGGGAGATGGTCGAGAAGGAGCTGAAGTCCAAGTCGAAGAAGAAAGCAGTGGCGCCGCCGGACTAGGCGTCCTCGCAAAACCAGCGGTAGGCACTGCAACGTTTCCTTCGCCTTGCGCCGCGAGGTGGAACAAGGTATCGTTAGCCTTGCTAACGATCTCGGAGGCCGGCATGCCTGGCAGTGTTTCCCTCTCCCGCATCAAGCAGATCGCCGTTCCCGTCGACTCCGTCGACAAGGCCAAAACGTTTTATCGCGATGCGCTCGGCATGAAGCATCTTTTCGACGCGCCGCCAGCCCTTTCATTCTTCGATTGCGGTGGAGTGCGTTTGATGTTGGCCGGGCCCGAGGCGCAGGGTAAAGACGGCGACAAACAGCACGCCGTGCTGTTTTACGATGTCGCGGACATCAAATCGACCTATGCGCAGATCAAGGCGGCCGGCGCACCGAGTCTCGCCGAGCCGCACATCATCGCCCGCATGAACGGTCGCGAGGTGTGGATCGCCGAATTATCGGATGGCCAGGGCAATAACGTCAGCCTGATGAGCGAAGTTCCAGAGAAGAGCTAAGCGACGTGCCCAAGAGAGAGGCGCACGTCGCGCTCTCTGACGGACCGGCGAGCGATGCGGCGACGCTCGCCGACCAGCTGCACTCGGCAGCAATCCATCTGCTGCGAACCCTCCGCAAGGAAGACGACTCCAGCGGTCTTTCAGCGCCGCGCCTGTCGGCGCTTTCTGTCGTCGTCTTCGGCGGGCCGCTCACGCTTGGCCAGCTGGCACGGGCGGAGCAAGTCCGACCTCCAACGATGACAAGGATCGTGACCGGGCTGGAGAAAGCCGGACTCGTCAGAAGAATTGGAGATCCGAGAGATCACCGACTGACCAGAATTCAGGCGACTGCCAAAGGACAGCGGGTGCTGGCTGAGGGTCGGGCGCGGCGAGTTAAGCTCTTGGCAGAGTCGGTGAGTGCTCTCGATCAAGCCAAACTGGCGGCGTTGGGCCGCGGCATCCAGCTTCTCAACGAACTCAACGCCGCGATGAGAGCCAAATGACCGCCAGAGAAATGACTCGGCCAAAATCCGATTTCGATGCGCTGAAGCAGGATTTGAGGAGCGTCTACGGCGGCGACCCGTGGCACGGCTCGTCGATCACGACTGTCCTGGCCGGAGTCGACGCGAAAACGGCAGCGCGGCGCAGCATCCCGAAGGGACACACGATCTGGGAGCTGGTGCTCCACATGACGAGCTGGACGCGCGAGGTCACTTCACGCGTGCGCGGCTCGCCTCCCAAATCGCCCGAGGATTGGCCGGTTCCGAAATCTGACGGTGGCGAAAGCGCGTGGCGTGCGGCGAAGGAGGATCTCGGCACTGCCCAGAAGGAATTAGAGCGGGCGGTGGATGCCTTGAAGCCCAAGGATCTACTGCGCTGGATCGGAGATCAGCGGGACCCGATGCTCGGAACAGGGCAAACGGTCGGAACAATCATTCGGGGATTGATGCAGCATCATACTTACCATGAAGGGCAGATTGCGATTCTGAAGCGGGCGGCGGAAAAGGGCAAGCAAGCGACTCGGACGGATAAGTGAGTCCGAACTACGAGCTAATTCCGAATTACGAACTGACTACGAATTACGAGCCGACTGCGAATTACGAGCTAACGCGACGTCCCGCTCGCAGCTAATTCGCAGCTAGTTCGCAGTTCTCGCTTCGCAGTCGGTTCGCAGCTCGCAGTCAGCTCGCAGTTCGGAGTTAGCTCGTAGTTCGGAGTTAGCTCGCAGTTCGGACTCCCCTTGTCCGTTCCCGCCGCAAGTCGCATTTGTAAATCCTCTGTCAACACGCACCCTCCACCCCGCTTCCGTGTCTAATTTTCACCGACTGATAACCTCCACTTCTACCTCAACTTCATGAAATTCCCATCGAGATTCATCGCGCTCAGCGCCGCCGTCATCGTCGCTGGGACGGCCGGCGCGCAGCAGGCACAAACATCCCCCTCAGAAGGCGGAGCCGCACCGAACTGGGACGTGCTCATGCGCGGACGCACCCACGTCCCGACACCGACGACGCCGGCCATCACCGCGGCAGATCTGAAAACGCGTCTCTACATCTTTGCGGACGACTCGATGCAGGGCCGCCTCCTGGCGACCGCGGGGAACGTCAAGGCTGTCGAGTACATCGCCGCCGAGGTGAAGCGGATGGGACTGGAGCCCATGGGAGACAATGGGACTTATTTCCAAAAAGTGAACCTCGTCGACCGCAAGTTCGACCCTTCGAGCAGGCTGGCGGTTGGCTCGACGGCCTTCAACCCGTGGACGGATTTCGCTGTGCGCGATCAGGGATCCGCCGCGCGCAGTCTCGACGGCGTGCAGGCGATTTTCGGGGGAACCTGGGGTGATTCCGCGTCGCTGATCGATCCCGCCGCCGCGAGCGGCAAGCTCGTCGTGCTCAAGGTCAATCCGAACGGGGTGTCCCAGAACTCCGGGGGCGGGGTCAACCGCGGCCTCGTGACCCGTCACTTTGCTAACGCGGCCGGTATTGCGGTCGCCAGTCTCGAGGCGATGCCGCCGCTGATGCTTCAGCTCTTTCAGCAGCCAAATCAATTGCTGAAAGACGGAGAGGATCCTGTAGTTCCGTCCTTCCTCTACGTCAACAAGCGCGTCGCTGACGCGCTGCTCATCGCCAACATCGATAGCGTCAAGGTCGGCGCGTTGGGAGCGACGGTGACGTCGACGCCCAGGTTCGGTGAGTTTCCGACGGAGTATCCGGCCCGCAACGTCGTCGCCCTGATTCGTGGCAGCGATCCGAAGCTGCGCGAAGAGTACGTCGCCATCGGCGCCCACAACGATCATATCGGGTGGAGCACTCGCCCCGTTGCACACGACTCGATCTACATCGTGAATCATCTCTTCCGCACCGGCGGCGCCGACGATCGTCCGCCGCAGCTGGACGCAACGCAGCAGGCGCAGGTCAACGCGTTGATCGCCGACATCCGCAAGCGCACCGACGGAGTGTCGGCTCGACCCGATTCCATTTACAACGGCGCGGATGACGACGGATCCGGCAGCGTCAGCGCGCTGGAGATCGCGCAGTATTTCGCAGCTCAGAAGGTCAAGCCGAAACGGTCATTGCTCTTCGTCTGGCACGTCGGGGAAGAAGAAGGCCTCTACGGATCGGAATGGTACACCGACCATCCCACCGTTCCGCGCGCCTCAATCGTCGCGCAGCTGAACATGGACATGGTCGGCCGCGGCGCGGCTACCGACAACACCGGCATCACGAAGGAAGGCCAGCGCTATCATGGCAACCCGAACTACGTCCAACTGGTTGGGTCGCGTCGCCTTTCCACAGAGCTCGGTGATCTTGCCGAAGCAGTCAACAAAACGGAGAAGCGGCCACTCAGCTTCGATTACTCGATGGATGTGAACGGGCACCCGCAGAATATTTACTGCCGCAGCGATCACTACGAGTACGCCCGCTATGGCATCCCGATCATCTTCTTCACCACCGGCGGGCACGCCGATTATCACCAGGTGACCGACGAGCCGCAGTACATCGATTACGATCGGATGGCTCGGGTGGCGCAATACATCGCCGATCTGGCTACGAAAGTTGCGAACCTCGATCATCGTCCGGTGGTCGACAAACCCAAGCCGGATCCGCACGGGCAGTGCGTCCAATAGCACCACAAACCTGCCGTCGGCGAATCGAGCCGGCGGCAGGTTTTTTGGCCTGACTTTCGCCTTAACACCAAATCGGTAAGGAGAAACCCCGCCACAATCACCCAAGGTGCTTATGGCTGCTACAACGACCGCTCGGCACCCTTCGAATATCCGCGTCACGAGCGTAGCTCTGCTATCAGCCCTCGTCGCTCTCGGCGGATGCAAAATGAGCGAAACGGCGCGCGCGGGGAGACCCGAGAATCCGCAAACGTGGGCGCCAGAAAGGTTGAGTTCCGTCAACGGTGTACCGGCGACGGAAATCGAAGCGCAGGTGAAAACCCGGCTGGCCGGGGCGCGCCCGCCCAAGATCGACGACGAGCAGTGGGGGCATACCAGGCGCCTCTACAAAACCTACGGCGACAATCCGCTGTGGCTCTCCGCTGACGGTCTCCACAAGACGAGAACAAAAGCGCTCACCGACGCTATCCTCGGTGCCAATGTTGACGGTATGCGGCTGGACGACTATCCGATCGGCGCGCTCGCCCAGGCGATCGCAGCCCTCAAGCAAACGAAGACTCCGACCGCCGACCAATTCGCGACGGCAGACGTACTATTGACCGCGGCGTACGTCGCGCTCGGTGAGGAT
>QHUA01000161.1 GCA_003221805.1 Gemmatimonadota bacterium | reverse complement strand
GTTCACGGAAACATCTCCAGCCATTTCACCGAACGGTCGATGGTTGGCGTACGCCTCGAACGAGGGCGGGAAGGACGATATCTACGTGGTCCCTTTTCCGAATACGCGCGGAGGGAAGTGGCCGATTTCGACGGACGGCGGGACGGAGCCGGTCTGGTCCGATCGCGGCACGGAGTTGTTCTACCGCGATGCTTCCGGCAATCTCGTGGCAGTTGGGGTAAATGCCAATCTGACGTTCTCGGTCGCGCGCTCGACAACACTCTTTCCCGCTGCCAGCGGTTCCTGATGATTCGGCCGCTGGAGACAACGTCGCCCGACAACATCATCGTCGTCGAGAACTGGTTCGAGGAGCTAAAGACCGCGGCGTCCGGATTGGCTCGCGGCCCCCGCCATCGATAGATGAATTGCTAGCAAAACTTCGCGGCGGGCTCTAATATTTGCCGGTCCGTAATCGGAGCCATTCATGCGCATCCAGCTGCACTTTTCTCTGGTCGTATCGATTGTGTGTCTGACAGCCTGCGGCAAGTCCGCCACTCCCGGCGCAGATACAACGGCAACCGCGGTGTCGACAACGTCGTCCACTACGACAATTCCATCGAATCCGTCGGCAGCCCCGACTAGTAACGACGACAAGATCAAAAACGCCGAGAGCGCGGCGCCAGATTCCATCGCGAGAGCGGCGGCCATCATGGATTGGCCGACGACAGAGGGCGGTAAACCAACTCAGTTGCGCGCGGGCACCAACGGGTGGGTATGCTATCCATCAACGCCGAATCCGGGCCGCGCAGTTGGCGAGGACCCGATGTGTCTGGATCCACAATTCCAGAAGTGGGCGGAGGCGTACATGAGCAAAGGAACGCCGAAGCTCTCAGGCATCGGGGTGGGTTATATGCTTGCAGGCGATCGCGGCGCGAGCATCAGCGATCCTTTCGCCGACCCACGCAAAAAGTCGAAGGATTGGTTAACGGCCGGTCCGCACATCATGGTGGCAGCACCGAACTCGAGCGCGCTCTCTTCGCTTTCGGGCAAACCCAACGGTGGAGTGCCGTGGGTGATGTGGAAGGGTACGCCGTACGCGCACATTATGGTGCCGGTTAAGTCGTAGTATCTGGACACCTCACCACGTCCTCGCCGCTTGCGCATGACCAGCGCCGCCTTATCGACGGAAAGCCTTAAATCGCGCGTGACTGAACAGCGCGCGATTGGGCTTACGCTTCCGCCTCCGCCTGCGGCTTGTGCGCGGCGGTTCGTCAATAATTGGGATTCCCCGCCTTCTCACTCAGCGGAACGATAAAGCACTTCGCTGTCCCGTATGAATCGTTGAAAAGTGGGTATTTACCTGCAGGAAAAATGTCATTGCCCGCCTTGGCGTAGCGACGCAGATCGCCCAGCCGCTGCCCCGTCAGGTAAAAGTCCCGGGCGCGCTGCTCGGCGAGCTCGGCCATCAGCGCGGCACCGCTGAGCACGACTGCGCCTTCGCCACCAACGGCACGACGAGCATTTACGAAGTTCAGCGTCGCTGGCGTCGGACCGTCCGCTTCCGCAATGTCGTACTGCGCTTCCAGACCGGTCGCAAACTTGATATCGAAGTTGACGTCGACTCTTGGCGCTGCTCCGCTGGCAACCCAGCCCGTGTACATGTACGGCGTGAGGGGCGTGTAGATGCTACCGCCAGTCAGCCCGAGCTGAGTGCTGGCAGGTTGTGGCACTCGCGGATCGTTGAGTCCCTGGAATTTTGCGTACATGGCGAGTGAGGCTCCGGCAGCATGGGTCAGAGCATTGAGCGCATTGTTCTCGCGCACGCTGTTTGACGAGTAGTACGCGAGCTTCTCATAAGTCGCCGGTACTTGCGAGGCATAAGTCCGCGCCAGCGTGAGGTCCCCAACTTTCAGCGCTGCGCGCGCCGCCCCCACCTGTGACATGTAGATGAGATCTTGCGCCGCCGCGGTATTCGCCCCCTGACGGGCCGCCGTTGCAACCACTATCGCTTCATCGAACCGCGCGATCGCGCGACGCAGCAAAGAGTCGGAAGGAAGCGGCGCGCTGAGATTTACCGGTGACTCGCACCAGCCCTCTCCCAGCAGCACGTACGAGTAACCCGCGTAAGCCAGAACGGTGGCAACGTTGATGTCGGAGCTCGCCCCGGTCCCCAACAGAGTCTTGAGTCGATCGGTTGCGTCGTCCCCGGATTGTCGCGCGCGTTGGACGTACTCGTAGGTGGTGGAGTTGATGGTATTGAGGTCTCCGAAATTGTGCTCGGAGAAATCACGGACATCGACGTTCGTATGGTCAGTGTACGCTTCGTCGGAGAGAACGGCTGACCACTGCGCATACTGGCCGTAGGCGTACTGGAATTCACCAACCGCGCCGTTGACAATCAGCTGCTTGAGCGCGGGATCGCCGAGCTGTCCTTCCTGGATCGCTCCGGGATTGCTGACCGAGAGCACGTCGTTGCAAGCGCTGAGGCTGCATACAAACGCAGCAAACGTCGCGATCAGACCGAGCTTCATTGCCGCCGCCGCCGCAATGGGCAATTCATGGTGAGTATTCATCAGAACCCCAGCGCCAGTGAGATGGTGTAGCGGCGCGGATTCGGCACCGTCCAGGAATCGTTTCGGTTGAAGGTGGAGGTGCCGCCGTTGAAGTTCAGCTCCGGATCGGCTCCCCCGTACTTTGTCCATATTCGCAGATTGTGGCCGGCAAGCATTACCGTCGCACGGTCAGCGACCCGACCGAGAAACGCCGCCGGCAGATCGTAGCTCAGCGACAGGTCACGCAGCTTTAGGAAATCAGCCTTCTGAACGTCGAACCAGTTCTCGGCGGGAAATTGCCTTGCCAGCACTTCGTCGGGATTGGCCTGTGGATTCACTGTCGCCCACGACACTCCGGCACGATCGCGTCGCCAATCCTTGACGTTGAACATGTAGTGTCCGCCTTTGTAGTCGAACAGGCTGTGCAGCCGCAGCTTCTCGAACATCACGAAATCGTTGGAGAACGACATTTCGCGCGTCGGCACCGACGGACCCATGAACACACTGTTGGGATCGAGGATCGGCTGACCTGCTGCGTTCTTCACCACGTTACCGTTCGCATCGTACTGGACCCGTTGCGTCCAATAGGCAGCGAGCGGATACCCGACCTGGTAGCGTTGCACCGGAGCGTAGTCCCCGAAGACGATCGGCGCGCGATTGTCGCCAAACGAGACCAGTTTGTTGTGATTCGTCGACAATGTTATCATCGACTGGATCGTCAGCGCTGACCGGCGGAGCGGCGTCGCGTTGAGAACCACCTCCAACCCGTGATTGGCGATCGTGCCGAGGTTCTGGAGTTGCGTGCCGGCGAATCCGGTCGACGGCGGAACGGCAACGGGCAGCAACGCGTCGTGAGTCGTCTTGTTGTAATAGGTGAGATCGAGCCCGAGTCGACCATCGATGAGCGAGCTCTCGAACCCGAGCTCCACCTCGGAACCCCGCTCTGGCTTCAGGTTGGGATTTCCGACCGAGCCGTAACGCAGCGCGGAAGAAGTTCCGGTCGCTCCCGTCACGACCGATGTCGTGAACGACCGAATCGCGTCAAACGGTCCCGGTGAATTGCCGGCCTGACCCCAGGCCAATCGGAGGCGCAGTTGATCGACCGCCGGAAAATGAAAGAACGGCTCTTCCGAGATGACGTAGGACAGCGACGCCTTGGGATAAACCACACGGTTCAACTGCGAGCCGAACGCTGAATTGTTGTCGACGCGCAGCGCGCCGGTGAGAAAGAGTCTGTCGCGCCAGGCGGCTTGCTGCTGGACATAAAAGCCGATCGACTTCTGCGTCGTATCCTGCTCCCCGCCCGTAGTTACCGCGGCAGAGGAAACCGATCGAATGCCAAAACTTCCCAGGTCCTGTCCGTAAGCGTCGGTTCGGTGGTAAGTGTTGGAGAGGAACTGAACGCCGAACGATGAGTTCGAGACGAGACTGCTGCTGACATCGCGTGTCACGGTCGCGTCGTAGTTGATGGTGAAGTCCTGATTGAGTGGGCGTCCCTGCGCGATGAACCCCTTGGTGTTGACGAGGTCGAAGCTGGCGCGCGCGCTGAACGGGTCGAGGCCGGCTGGCTGGGGCGGGAAATACAGCTCGGCGCGTCCGATGTTCATATCCAGTCCGACGCGAAACTTGTTGCTGAACCAGGATAGCGGCGTGTAATTGGCGCTGGTGCCGATGATGAATCGGTCGGAGCGCGTCTGGTTGTCGTATGTATTCGCGACCGCTGGCAGGATCGTGAAGTAGTTGAGGCCCGCGGGGTAC
>QHUA01000160.1 GCA_003221805.1 Gemmatimonadota bacterium | reverse complement strand
CCGCCACGCTCGCTTGGTCGGAGCCCCTAACTACGCTCGTTCGCTCTGCTCACTCGCGGGTCTCCTCCTCGGGCTCGCTGTGACGGCGGCTCAGAGGACCCCAGCCTCCTTCCCTGTCTTGCATCGCGAGTCGCGCCTGGCTTAATCGCCCGCGGGAGTGCTTTCGAACGGGACTTCGATCTCCATTCCGTCGCGGGCGATGATGGTCGCGGGAAAAACCTCGCGAGCTTCGCGCTCTAGCTCCGAGGTGTCGCGGGAGTAGCGGGCGGAGACGTGGGTTAGCACCAGCTTTTTCACGCCGGCTTTTGCCGCGACTTCAGCGGCCTCTCTGGCGGTCGAGTGGCCCGTTTCCAGCGCGCGTGGGGCTTCTTCGGTCGCGAAAGTGGCTTCGTGGATAAGAATATCGGCGCCGGTGGCGGCGGTGATTGTTCCCTCTGACGGGCGTGCTGGGACCAACAAGCTCACCTGGTTTGATCGTGCGACCGTCGGCAAGCTGCACGGTCTCGCCCTTATGGATTTTTCCCCACAGTGGGCCTTCGGGAATTCCCATCTCGCGCGCCTTCTCCGGATTGAATCTCCCGAGTCTGGTTTCTTCGACGAGGTGGTAGCCGATCGCCGTTCTATCGCCGTGCTCGACGGTGAAAGGAACGATGGAGTATCCGTGTCGCTTGAGCGGAGTCTCCGGTGTCACCTCGAAGACTTTGATCTCGAAGTGCTGCTTCTCGCTGCCGAGTGTGATCGCCCGCCACAATAATTTCTCGGAGCCGACGGGGCCGTACAGATTCATCGGTTCGGTGCGACCCTGAAGTGCCAACGTGCGCAGCAATCCGATGACGCCCAGCATGTGGTCGGCGTGCATGTGGGTGAAAAAAATGTCCATCAGCGCGAAGCTGATTCCGTAGCGCATCATCTGCCGCTGCGTTCCCTCACCGCAATCGAACATCAGCGTTTCGCCCTCGCGGATTACCGCGATGGAAGAAACGTTGCGCTCGACCGTGGGGCGCGACGCTGAAGTACCGAGGAAGCGAAGGATGAGCGACATGCGGGCGAAATATAGAAGAGACCTTGGTGGGATAAGGGCTTCCGGTTGTGGGAGCAGAGACCTTTGACGGAAAAGGGATTGCGGTTCTGGAGCGGAGACCTTTGACGGATAAGGGATTCCGAGTTGCGAACTGATTGCGAGCTACGAATCTGCTGCGAGGTGCGAATCGACTACGAGTTGCGAATCTTGCTAGCCTGGTCGAACGGTCTAGCTCGCAGTCAGTTCGCAATAGCTCGCAGTTCGCACTCGGCTCGCACCTCGCAGGCAGGTTCGCAATTCGTAATTGGCTCGCAGTTCGGAATCCCCTATCACTTTGAGTGGTCTGTTACCATTTCTAGAGCCACTCGTCTATTCCCTGGTCGCGTGCTTCCATCGTGAAGCCCGGCAAAGAGTTACAGGGCCGAGACTGAAGTTGGGTCTTGACTTTGAGGGTGGAACCGCTAGGTTGAGAAAAGAGCGGCCCCGCCCAATCTGCGGGGCTTTTGCTTGATCCGGTGCGACGGATCGGCTCGAACGGTTCGAGGACAGTCCGTCGCGTTAATCGCGGGGCTGTAGCTCAGCTGGGAGAGCGCTGCAATCGCACTGCAGAGGTCAGGGGTTCGATCCCCCTCAGCTCCACTGCTTTTTAAAATATGAAAGCTGCCCGCCGCCGCTCGGTAGGACGTAGAGTTCCAATGACGGCGTGCGTGGCACGATTGGGCGGGTGACCGCCAAATAGATCGCCGCGATCTCGGATGAGACCGCGGCGTTTTTCTTTTGGTGTTCCGTTGCAGTCGATCTATTTGACTTCGAGATCCTTCGTCCCCGCTGACATCCCGTTGAGGATCACTTCGACGGTGTATTTCCCCTTCGGCCAAGCGGTTTTCTTGGTGATGTGAAATTCGGTGGCATTCGTGCCGCCCGTCGGCGAAATGGTTTGTGTCGATGAGTCGACGACTTTGGTGCCGTTGAACATCCACTTGGTCGAGATCTTGGCATCCTTCGCCGCGCCGTTGGTTATGACCGAGACATACATCGTGTCGCGCGCGCCGAACGCCGTCGTCGAATTGGAGATCTTCTGGTCGGACCCGACGCTCTTTCCGACCTGGATGTCGCTGACCTTGATCGGCGTTGTGTCTACAGACACGGTAGCCGTCTGCGTTCCAGCAGCGGTGGTATCGACGACGGCGCCTTCGTTGTTCTTCTTGTTGCAGCCAGCGAGCGCAACGGAGAAAACGACCGCGCCGACGAACGCCGCTGCCCGTCTTGTGGTTCGCATTGAGCTATCTCCTCTAGGCGGGAATGGTGAGCTGCAAGCCCGGATGAATCAGATCGGGATTCGGAATCTTGTCCGCGTTGGCCGCGTGGATCTTCTTCCACTTTCCGGCGTCGCCGTAGAACTCCCTGGCGATCTTGATGAGGCTATCGCCTTTCTTGACGGTGTAAGTCTGCGCCCGGCCGGGAACGGTCGTCGATCCACCGGACTTGACGTCGGAGAAATCTGCTGAACCGCCTGAGCTTCCCGCGCTCGTACTACCATAGCTTCCTACGTCCGAGAAGTCGGCGTTCTGGTTGTCATTGAGGCTCGTCATTTCTGGACCTCCTCGTATAGGCGATCGCAGGATCGCGCCCATTGAAAAGGCAGAAACTATGCCCCATCCGGGCGGCGAAGGTGGCTCAGCCGGTCTCGGACTCGACTATGAATCGGGGTAGAAAAGCGCCTCGCTGCAAGGCTGGCTAAGCTTGCAGCTCCCCGCTTTTGTTTTGTGAATGTCGATCGCCGAACCGCGATCCCTACGCCGAAAGTTTTACACCCACCAGGGGTCGAAGCAGTCGTAGTTGTGCTGGCGGCAGATCTTGCCGTCTCTGAACTCGAGGAAGATCGAGACGTGCGCCCTCAGTTCGGAATCAGCGGGGAGGCTGTCGACGGGCGCGGCGAGTAGTCCGCTCCACAAAACTTCCAGTGCGACGTTGTCGCCGTCGACGATCGAATTGAGGACGTCGAACCTCTGCCTGCGGATGATCTGCTTGCCCTTCCGCGCCGACGCGAGCACCGCCTTGAGGTCACGATGGGTGCCGATGGGCGACAGCCGATTGGGGAATTCTTCCTGGACGACGTCCTCGGTGAAGAATTCCGCCAGCGCTCCAGCCTCGGCGCCATTTTCAATGGCTTCGAGGTAGCGGCGAGCGATGGCGAGATTGTCGGTGGCGGTGAGTGTCATGACCTGATCTGGAGCTTTCGGGGGCAATCGTGCAGCAGTCCGATTGACGGGGCCAACCGCGGACTCGTCACAAACTGGTTTAGATGCCCCATCTATGGTAGGGCATCAACTGGACTTACAGCTGAGCTTGGATGATATCCTGCTGCTCGTTATCCGTACCCGTACCCGCAACCAGTAACCCGCAACCAGTAACCCGCAACCAGTAACCAGTAACCAGTAACCCCTTACCTGCTACCCGCTACCCGCTACCCGCTACCCGCTACCTGCTTCCTGCTTCCCGTCCTACCTACCTGCTAACCAAACGCGTCGTCGCTCAAGCGCGGCAGGTGACGCGTTAGGGTCCGCCACTATTCTGACCCGCGGCCGGTTGTAACCGGTGACGCGGACGGTAATCCGGCCGGGGGAGCCGTTGCGCAGGATGTCGACAGGTACATCGTGGCCGAGTCGAATGGTGCGGAAGGCACGACGGAAGGAGGGGAAGGAATCGATCGGGGTGTTGTTGAAGGCGATCAGCTCCTGACCGGTGTGGAGGCCGGCCGTTCCCCAGACGCCGGCTGGATCCTGGACCCAGACGCGCATCCGTCCACCGCTGCGCGGAGGATAGGCCCAGATACGCGTGTCGGGCAGCGGAGCGCCGGCACTGTCGGTGGCGGGAATCGTGTCGACAATCGCGCGCAATCCGATCGTCGGTAAGTAGCGATTGAAATCGAGTGGGCGCGGGTTGCGCACGTGATCATCAAAAAATCGGCGCACGTTGCAGCCGCACACGTTGGATGCGGTGCGCTCGACGTCGTCGGTGGTGAAACCCCGCTTCATCGCGAACCGCGCGTAAAGCGCGCGCATCAGATCGTCGAGACCGCGCTGACCTTTGGTCGAATCGCGGATGATCAGATCGAGAGCCATTCCAATCAGACGACCCTGGACATAGTAGTTCGGTTCGTAATCGCCGTTGATGCCGGTGGTGTCGACGGCGCGCGAGCTCGCGACTTCTGGAGAGATGCGCGTATTGCCCGGCGTACCGTAGTACGACTCGAGCTCTTCGGCCAGAAGATCGGAGCGCGACTTGCTCCGCTCGGGGAACCCAGCGCGACGAGTCAGCACTTCCGCGTAGTACATCGTCACACCTTCACTGAGCCAGAGTCCCGTCGAGTGCGCGGGCGGGTTGGGACTCAGAACACCGCGACCCTCGGGGTAGAGTCGCATCAGGTTCCAGGTGTGAAAGAATTCGTGCGCCAGCTCCGGCAAATACATCCG
>QHUA01000042.1 GCA_003221805.1 Gemmatimonadota bacterium | reverse complement strand
GAACACCGTCCCGGATCCGGCGACCTCGAACAGACCGCGCTTCAACGCGCGCGCGTCGGTGAAGGCACCCGGCTCGTGACCGAAGAGCTCGCTCTCCAGAAGGGTTTCGGGGATTGCGGCGCAATTGATTGCCACGAAGGGTTCTGCGGCACGAGTGCTGGCGGCGTGGATTCCGCGCGCAAAAAGCTCCTTGCCGGTGCCGGTCTCACCAACAAGCAAAACGGTGACGCTACGGCTCGCGGCCACTTGAGTCGCTAGTGCGATGACCTCGCGGATGGCTGCGCTCTCGCCGATGACGTGAGCGTCCCAGCTGTCCGCCGACGCGTGCTGCGATCGGACTGAAATAGTTACACCATTCCTTGATCGCGCGAAGGTCGAGCCCATCCGCGCGGGGAAAGTGAGTTGGTCGAGCGATTTTGGGCCCAAACTGCGTTTCTGGGCTTACCTAGGAGACGAGGAAGCGGGGAGTCAAGTCACCCGTTTTCCTGCACTTACGCGCTGTTTGCGTGTGCGCCGACGCTTGACAGTTAGTGGAGGGCGCTACGCCGGAAGTGAGGCCAGCAGCGCATTGATTTCGGCCGCCTCGTGCTGGGCGCCCACTCCCTCGAATGACTCGGCGGCTTCGCGCCAAGCGAGCCGAGCGTCGGCTGCATTCCCGAGTGCTCTTGAGGTCTGTCCGAACTCTCGCAGTAGCTCCGCCTGGAGGAGGCGGTCCTCGAGACCTTCGGCCTCAAAGATTCCAATGCGAAGCGTCGCAATGCTGGCGTCATACGCGCCGCGCTCACGCTCGATTCGCGCGCGGCATTTCAGCGCTTCGGCGATGGTTAGATGATCGCCTCTAGCTTGCGCACTTTGCAGCGACGAGGTGCACGCTTTTTCAGCCTCGTCGAGTTTTCCGCTCGCGACCCAGACGAGCGCGAGATTGAGCGTGAGCACGTTTTCCACGAGCGAATCATGGCGGGTTTTCGCTATCCGCAGCGCTCTCTCGAAAGTCTCGATGGCGCGCTGATAGTGGCCAAGCTTCGTGTACAGCATCCCGAGATTGTTCAACACCCAGGAGATCGCCTCGTCGTCGCGCGCACGCTCGAATTCGCCGAGGCTGCTGGAGTAGCGCGCTTCGGCGGCGACGAAGTTTCCGCGCATGTTGAGGAGCACGCCGCGGTTTTGTTCGATCATTCCCAATAGTCGAACGTCGCCAGCCCGCCCGGCAAGATCGGCCGCCAGGGCGTAGAGTTTTTCACTCTCGGCCAGGTTGCCGCGTCGCTGGGCGATGATGGCAAGGCAGTTCAGGCCATGGGCTTTGGCGCTGATCGAGCCGCATTTCTCCGCCTCGACCAGGCTCTGGTGATAGCACTGGTAGGCAGCCTCGGTTTCACCCTGCTCTCGATGCAGGGTTCCCTTCCATCTCAACGCGTCGGCGAGTACGGCCAGGTCCTGCTCACGCTCCAGGACCTCGATCGCATCGTCGTAGAGACCGAGTGATCGTGCCGTATCACCACGACGTTCCGCTTCGCGCGCCTGCTCGACGAGGCGACGCGACCCCCCGGGATCAGTCTGCGTCATGATCGCAAGACTGTCGATCTGTTCATTCCGTTTCCTCGAGCGTGAGTCGGGTGAGTCTACTTCAAAATGAGACTATTTGTCTAACTCACAGCCTTCGACGCAAACCCAAGCGCCGGAGATCAGTATGTACCTTGAGAATGAAGCACCGACGTTTGATGTCGGGTTAATAACCTTCTGTTGGGACGGACTTGTGGGACCAGTGTAGTCTCCGCAGGCAAGACCAGCAACCGTGCTCACAACCGCCAGGTACCGAAGAATGCGGCGACCTAACATCGTGAACCTCCGTACGAGACTTAAGTTCAAAGCTCATGAGTGGCATGGGCTGTGCCCCGTCGTAAGTCACGGTTCTATAGCGACTTACGGATCAAGTGCCTGGTCATGCATCTATTTTGGTGCATCGTTCCTTTACAAAAAGAAACGTTTCTTTAACGGGGTTTCTTCGGAGGTTACGCCGTCGCGCTCGACGCGAAAATCGCCAGCCGTTGGGGCGTCGGCCGACCCGGGATATCAGCTGTTTCCGCCCAGTCGAGGAAGATCTTGAGCAGCTCGGGGTCGAACTGGCCGGCCGAGGACCGCATGATCTCGGCGGCCCGGGCGTGGGTCAGCCCTGGACGATATGATCGAGTCGTCGTCAGTGCGTCATAGACGTCGGCAACGCAGAGAATGCGGGCGGCAAGAGGAATCTCCTCGCCCTTCAGGCAATCGGGATAGCCGGTTCCATCCCAGCGCTCATGATGGTTTCTGATGATCGCCGTGATGTCGCCCGGGAAATCAATGTCGGCAACGAGCTCGAGGCCCGCTTCAGGGTGGCGCTTCATGATCGCCCACTCTTCCTCAGTGAGCTTCCCGGGTTTGTTCAGGACTTCAGTCGGGACGATGATCTTGCCGATGTCGTGGAGCAGCGCGCCGATGCGGAACCAGAACAGCGACCGCCCGTTGAAACCTGCGCTGTCGGCCAGCACGCAGGCGAAGAACGCGACTCGCTCACAATGGCCCTGCGTGTACCGGTCCTTGCTTTCAATCGAGTCACCCCAGTGCTTCGCCATTTCCAGGAATCGTGCTTCGAGCGCACCGTTTCTCTTCTCAACCTGCGCGACGCGGTGCTGGGCCTTCAACTGGGAATAAAGCGAGTGCGCCTCGTTCAGGCACTGAAGCATTTCGCGGTGCCTCTTCTGCGACCAGTAAACTTCAGCGAGCTGCTCCGAGACGTCCGCATGCAGCAGTAGATCTCCGCTCTCAAGAGCGTGCTGCTCGGCCTTCAACAGATTTTCGGAGGCGTGGACGAAGTCGCCACGTTCCCGAGCGATTACACCGACGTGGCGGAAAACCTCACCCCTCCAGGGTGCAGCATCGTCAGAGGCGACGGCGAGCAATTTTTCGCATTGGGAGAGCGCTTCGTCAAAGCGTCGGGCGGCGATGTAGAGTTGAACCTTGTTCACGGCTAGATCGAGCTGTCGGGCGCGATCGCCGTCTTCCTCGAAAGCCTCGGCGGCAAGGTTGTAAGAAGTCTCAGCGTCGGCCAACTCGCCGAGCTCCATATACGCGAGGGCAATGTTGTTGAGAACCTGCGCCTCGTGATTGCGCATGCCGAGAGTTTGGTATCCGAGGTGGCTCAGTCGAAATGCCTCGAGTGCGCCGCGAAGATCGCCGCGGATCATTGCCACCGTGCCCAGATTCTGATCGATCATGGCGATGAGAGCGCCGTCGCCGGCGAGCTCCGCCTTGCCGCGCGCCGCCGCATAGATCGCGGCAGCCTGATCAAGTTGACCCCCCACTTGATAGACGATGCCGACGACGTTGAGCGCCTTGGCGACCGCCGGCGGCGATCCGATGATGTCGGCTGATGCGACAGCGGCTTCGAGCACATCGAGTGCGGCGCCCCGATTTCCTTGTTCGAGGTAAGCGCGGCCCAGCCAGCGCAGAGCGGCGAGGCGAGTATCGGGATTGGCGTCAGGATCCCTGATGAGAGCTTCGTAGCTAGCGCACGCGTCCGCCCAGCGTCCTTCCCGCTCGGCGTGTTTGGCGCGATCGATTTGAGCTCGAACGGCGGACGACTCCACCGCCCTCAGTTCAATTGTGGGCCTGCTTTTCGTCATGACGGCTGCGCCACTCCGGAGGGCGGCTCGTCGCAGGGTGTCGCGACTTATAGGGCTCCGGCCAGCGCTACAAGGACGAGAGAGCGCGTCCACCAGCAACCCGAGGGCTGGCGACGCTGGTTACACTGCGAGACTCGTCAGTTGTTCAGGGAATGCAGCTGCGCCTGGACTTCGGCTACTTCCTGACTTGCCCCGATGGTCTCATAGGAATCGACCGCCTCACGCAACGCCGAGCGCGCCGCGCCCGCGTTACCGACCGCGCGGGAAATCTCGCCGAGTTCGCGCAGCATCTCCGCATGGAGAAGCCGGTCTTCGGATTCTTCCGCCTCGTAGATCGCGATGCGGAGCGTTGCAATGCTCTTGTCGAGCGCACCGCGCTGGCGTTCGATCGCCGCGCGAATCTTGAGGGCGCCTGCCGCGGTCAAGTGGTCGCCGCGGCGCTGCGCCTGATCGAGAGCTTCGGCGCAGCACTCATCCGCGCTCTCCAGGCCGCCCAGACCCATCCACACTTCCGCCAGATTGAGCCGGATGACGTTCTCTACCACCGCGTCGCTTCGGTTAACCGCTATGGCTAGTCCCCGCTCGAGGTATTCGCGCGCTTCGCCGAAGTTTCTGATTTTGGTATGGAGGATCCCGAGATTGTTGAGGACCCACGACATCGGTTCCGGGTCACACGCCATTTCAAACGCGCCGAGGCTGTTGCTGTAAAAAGCGGCCGCCTGGGCAAAGTCCCCGCGCGTGCTCGCGAGCACGCCACGGTTCTGTTCAATCATTCCGAGCAGTCTGGAGTCGCCCGCTTTCGCCGCCAGCGCCGACGCCTCAGCGTAGAGGCGCTCGGTCTCCTTGTGCTCGCATCGTCGCTGCGCGACGGTGCCCAGGCAATTCAGCGCGCTTGCCTGGGACTTCTCCGAGCCGATGAGACGCGCTTTCTCGAGGCTCATCGTGTAGCATCGGAACGCTGCCTCGGTCTCGCCCTTCTCCCGCAGCACTGTTCCCTTCCACCGCAGGACTTCCGGAAGAAACGGGTCTAGACTGTCCCCGGCGAACTGCGCCAGGGCGTCATCATAGAGACTGACGGCCTTCCCGTTTTCCCCAAGCTGCTCCGCCACCTTGGCCATTTCGACCAGCAGATGCGCTCGTTCTACATTATCGGATTTCTGAACCATGTAGACCGGCCTGGTTGAAGGATGTCATTCCTCTCCGATAGGAGGCTTCGGACGTGTGTCGGTCAGTCCGAAGCGAGCATATATCGGGAGAAGTGATTCAGCGACCACGTTTCAACGTCAGCCTTCCCGTCGTTCTTTGACGAGAAGATGGTCGTCCTCTCGATTTCGAGAGCATCGATAGTCCCGCTGAGATTCGTCGGATCCTGCGGGAAATACGCTCCCGCCGCTTTCAGCGCAAGAGAAGTTCCGTAAACCGCGGTATTCTGGAGACGCTGGGTGACAGTTACCGGTTTCGCGAACGTGAGACCGTGCGGCTTCATGTCGTACGACACATATCCGGTCCCGTCGGAGACGATCGTAATCAACGTCGTCTGTGACAACGCGCCTGACGGGAACGTGATCGTGAAGTCCGAGCTCGGGAGGGCAAGTGTGCCGCCGTTCTGACCGATATACGCCGAGACGGACCGGGTCTGATTGAGGTGCGTACCAGTCCATTTGACAGCGTTGACCGGAATTCCGTTGGGGTCGTATTGGAAGGTGATGACGCGCAGAACCGTGCCGAGGAGGTTCGTCACGAGACCGAGGAGGCCGGATAGCAGGCCGTCCTGCGCCTGGGCCGGCGCCTGGATCGTCGGGGCGGTCGGAGAGTACTCAGAACACGACAGCGCAATGGCTGTCGTCAGGACGAGGAGTGAGGAGCGGAGAAATCTCGAGCGAATCATGGAGGAGACCCGGTGGCGGTTGACTATCAAATCACGTGGAATAGCATACGACGGACCCGATCAGAGCTTCATCATCTGTCAGTCCGATGCGAGCATGTAGCGCGAGAAATGTCTGATGATCCAGACGTGCGCCTGTGGAAGTGCAGAGTTTGGATAGAAAACCGTCTTCGACGGCTCGATTTCCAGAACCGGAACACGCCCTGAAAGGCTTAGGCTGTCGTCGGCGATGTAAGTGGCGTAGAGCTGGCTTTGCAGGGGCTGGCCGGACACGGTGGTGTTGGCCAGCGATTGGGTAACGGTGACGTCCTTGAGGAATTGCGTGCCCGCCGGATCCATTTTGTACGCAACGTATTTCTGGTCGGCCGTGACCGTGATCGTGATCGGACCACTGAGAGCGCCGGCAGGGAACTCGATTGTCAGGCCGGTCTCGGGAATTGTGAGCACTCCACCCGACTGATCGATCGTCTTGGACACCTGGACGACGGTGGTCAGGTCCTGCTTCCACCAGAGTGCGTCGAACTGCCGCCCTGCCGCATCGATTGCAGGACCGCTGAGACCGAGGTCCGAGGGACCCGTCACGTCAGGGGCACCCGAGTCCGAACCGCACGACGCCATCAGGATGGCACCGGCCAGCAAGGCAAAGGAGCGAAGGAGTCGGCTGCGAATCATCGGTCTACGACAGAAGGTGGACACTAGGACGGACATGCTAAGGCAACCGCTGTGCCCGCTGTGAAGTTGTTTGCTTGCAATGACTTGCGTTTATAGGCTTGTGAAGCTCATCAATAACGGTGCAACATTTTGTTACAGCCACATCGTTTCGTTATACCTCGCTACTGGCGCCCAACCGGGGTCAGCCGGGCAGTGAGTGAATCTCTGCCCGTACCTCGGCAACTTCCTGGCTGGCCCCAACGAGCTGGAATGAATCGACCGCTTCCCGCCAGGCCGAGCGTGCGGCGCCAGCATTTCCAGCCGCGCGGGAGACCTCGCCGAGTTCGCGCAGCAATTCGGCATGGAGGAGAGGATCCTCGGCGCCTTCGACCTCGTGGATTGCAAGGCGAAGCGCGGCGATGCTCTTGTCCAACGCGCCGCGCTGGCGTTCGATAGCTGCCCGGATTTTGAGAGCGCCGGCGGCGGTAAGGTGATCGCCGCGCCGCTGCGCGTGGTCGAGCGCCTTGACGCACCACTCGTCGGCCGGTTCCAGACGACCGAGGCGCATGAATACGTCGGCGAGGTTGAGTGTGATCACGTTCTCAACCGATGCATCTCCACGATTCACAGCGATGGCGAGGCCACGCTCGAGATATCCGAGCGCTGCCTCGAAGTTGCCCATTTTGGTGTGGAGGATGGCGAGGTTGTTGAGGACCCACGACATGGGCTCCGGGTCGCTCGCCTGTTCAAAGGCGCTGAGGCTGTTGGAAAGGAACTCCGCCGCTGCCTCGAAATCACCCTGCGTGCTTGCCAACACGCCGCGATTCTGCTCGATCATACCGAGTAGTCTGGAATCGCCCGCCGATTTTGCGAGCTGAGACGCTTCGGCGTAGAGGCGCCTGGTTTCCCTATGGTCACCTCGCCGCTGTGCGATCGTTCCCAGGCAGTTAAGCGCATGTGCCTGCGCCTGGTCCGAGCCAATCAGTCGTGCCTTCTCGAGACTTATCACGTAACAGCGGAAAGCGCCTTCGGTCTCGCCTATCTCCCGAAGCAATGATCCCTTCCAGCGCAGAACTTCCGGGAGGAAGGGATCGAGGCTGTCCGTGGAGAACTGCGCCAGCGCGTCGTCGTAGAGTCGGATCGCCTTGGCGTCCTCCTCCAGCTGCTCCGCCAAGCGAGCCATTTCGACGAGCATGTGCGCGCGTTCTACGTTATCCGATTTGTGCATGCGCGCCCGCGCATTGGTGGTAGGAGGAGTTGAATCCATTCTTGGCGTCTCCGCTCAGCCGGAAGCGAGTATGTAGCGGGAGAAGTGTCTGATGGTCCAGACTTCCGCCTGCGGAAGGAGTGGAGAAAGCAGGGAGAAAATCGTGCTGGAAGGCTCGAGTTCCAGAACCGGCAGAACTCCGCTCAAATTGACACCGTCATCAGCGACGTAAGCGGCGTAGAGCCCACTGATCAGCGGCACGCCGAAGACCGAGGTCGTATTGAGGAGCTGAGTGACGCGGACATCCTTCAGGAATTGCGTACCCGCAGGCTCCATCTTATAGGCGACGTACTTGTCGTCAGGAGTAACGGTTATGGTGACCGAGGACGTCACGGATCCGGCCGGAAACTCGATGGTCAGGCCCGTCTGTGGGATGGTGATGGTACCGCCAGACGGATCGATGGTCTGGGAAACCATAAGTGGGGCTTCCAGGGGCGTATTCCACGTGACCCCTTGGAGCTGGAATCCCGCGACGTCAGTCACTGTCGTGACGGGCGCCGTCGGATCGACAAGGTCCGGGGCCGCGCACGACGCAATAAGGAAAGCGCCGACTAGCGGAGCGAAGGAGCGAAAAAGTCTGAGGCGGAGCATCGAGGACCGTCTGCGGTTTGAGGTGAGGGCCAAGATGGTCAGGCTAAGGCAACCGCTGTGCCTCGCAAGAACGCGTTGTGTTACAACGACTTGCGTTCAGGGATTACCAACCTCATCAATAACGGTGCAACATTTTTTTACACCCGCATCGTTTCATTACAAGAGAAGAGGCCCTCGTCGCGCTCCGCCGGCTTGGTCGTCAAAGAGGTGGAGCGTTCGTGCTCCGGTCGTCCGGGTAACGGAACTGAATGAGAAGGGTCGCTCGCACCAAGTGGAGCGAAATGCCGGGTTCACGCGTATAAGGATATGCGTTGCCGGTTTTTCTTAACGCCCTTCTCAGCTGCGAAATTTTCGGACTGGCGTGAAACCTGAAGCCGCCGCATTGTGTCTTATAGTTACACCCTTTAGCCGCATAGTCGCATGTCCATTGGAACACAAAGAGCGCGGCTCTTCGTAGCCGCTGTTACCGCCTTCGTTGGCGGACTCATCATCGCATCCGGACTGAACTGGACCAAACTCGGATTCGCGCAGACTCGTCCCGCACCGGCAGTCGTCCAGCCCATTGCCGAAGCAAGTAATGCATTCGTGGCGATCGCGAACAACGTGACGCCCGCCGTCGTATCGATCGAAGTCTTCAGTGCGCCGCGCACCGGTAACGCCACACGCGGACGCGCACAAACCCCGCAAGGCGTTCCGCCGGGAATGGAAGATTTCTTCCGCCAGTTCGACATCCCTCAGCAGTCGCGTCCGATGCGCGGACAGGGATCGGGATTCATCGTAACCTCGAACGGCTACATCCTTACCAATAACCACGTCGTCACGAACTCCGATCGCGAAACGATCGCCGACAAGGTGACGGTGCGCATGCTCGATCACCGTGTCTTCACCGCGAAAGTGATCGGACACGATCGCACCACCGATGTCGCCGTGATCAAGATCGATGGCAGCAACTTCCCCACAATCTCGCTCGGCAATGACGTGACGTCGCGCATCGGTGAGTGGGTGCTGGCGATCGGTAATCCGCTTGGCCTCGAGAACACAGTCACGGCGGGAATCATCAGCGCCAAGGGACGCAGCCTCGCCGAGCTGATGAACCCGAACGGAACGAACCAGTACGCGATCAGCGACCTGATTCAGACCGACGCCGCAATCAACCCCGGCAATTCGGGTGGTCCGCTCGTGAATGCGAGAGGTGAAGTGATCGGTATCAACAGCGCGATCGCCAGCCCGACGGGCTACAACGCGGGTTACGGCTTCGCGATTCCGATCACGCTCGCCAAGAGAGTGATGGATCAGTTGATCGCCAACGGCCGCGTGCGCGTTCCGGCGCTGGGCATCGGCATTGATGACGTGAGTCCCGAAGATGCAGCGGTCGCCGGGGTGAAGGATATTCGCGGCGTGCTCGTCCGTAATTTCCCGACGGAAAACACTCCCGCGAAGCAGGCGGGTCTGCAGCCCGGCGACGTCATCATCACCGCAGATGGCCAGCCAGTGGATCCAGAGGAAGACTTTCCGCGTGACGCTGATGCAAGCGCCAACGGATCAGGAAGTCGCCAGCAGCTCCACGCCGGCTCCGACCAGCGGCGGTGGGATGCTGCATCCGGCGCTGGGCATCTCAGTCGCTCCAGTAAGTCCGGAGATCGCGGCGCAGGCGAGAGTCAGCACGCCCGTGCGGGGCGTCATGGTTGCCGACGTCACTCCTGGTGGTCCGGCGGACGAAAAGCTCTCGCGCAACGATGTGATCACCGACGTCCTGTATCCCGCACCGCGCCGGGCGATCAACACGCCCAGCGATCTGCAGGCGGTGTTGACCAGGCTGAAGGATGGAGATTACATCAGCCTCAGCGTCTACTCGCTAGCCGATCCGCAACACGCACCGCGGATCGTGAACCTGCAGGTAGGCAAGTAAAGTCTTTTGATTTGACGAAGAGCCCCTGCGGTAGATCCGCAGGGGCTTTTTGTTGTCGATATTTTGATTGCACTGCGGAAGTGGCGGAATTGGTAGACGCGCTGGACTTAGGATCCAGTGGAGCAATCCGTGGGGGTTCGAGTCCCCCCTTTCGCATGGCGCTGCAGCACAAGGCGTTATCCCTCTTTTGCGCGAAATCGGCGGCGCCATTCCCTGCGCTCCCCCTTAGTGCGCAAACTCCGGTCGGGAGGCGAGGAATAGAAACGGGGACGTCTGATGACGTCCCCGTTTCTATAGACCAGACTTAGATGCTTGCTTAGGCGCAGACGATCACGCCAGTTGAGTTGTCGCAAGTCTTAGCCGACTGCGAGTGAACTGCTGTGCCGGTCCAGGTCTGCGGTGGTCCCGGAGCCGCAGTGACCGTAACGGTTACGTTCTGCGAAGGCGTAAAGCCCTGAAGGGGCGAAGCCATCGTGGCGGTTCCAGAGAAGTAGGCACCACCATTGTCGGCAGCGTACTGCTCTTCGTACGTCGCCATGTTGCGAAGGTCAGACTTCATCGCGGCAACGTACGCCTTGTCCTTCGTATTTGCGAACTTCGGAATCGCGATCGCGGCAAGAATGCCGATGATGACGACCACGATCAGAAGCTCAATGAGTGTAAAACCCTTTTTGTTGCTCATTTAAGACTCTCCTGAAGCGTTTGTAAATCGCCGCCGGCTCCTGAGCCTTCAGCGTATCAAGAAGACGCGGCGGAACGAACTGAAGCAACCCTAGTTAACGGCAACCGGCGATCCCAGACTCGCCTCAACGCTAAGTCCTTATAGGGCAGCTACTTACAAAATGACTTTGGCGTACACACGCCTCGAATTGCCGCATTTTGCAACTGCCATTGCAATTCGCGATAGGTCTGTACCGACCTAAAAAGCGTCGGCACCGACGCTTTAGCTCAATGCGACTTCCCAGAATCAGCCTTGACCAGACCACCGGCGAATTGGTTAAGACGATCGTCACACAGCCGGCTCACGCAGCAACGCCCACGGCCATGAGCGCGGTCGTCAGATTTTGAGTGAGTGTCACGATTTCCTTCTAGCGCTAGCATGAGCAGAACAAGCATCTTCCGGAGCGGAGACCATATGAAAAGAAAAAACACGATCCCCGATTTCTCGAAGAAAAAAAAGGATAGCCAGCCTCACGGCGTCCCCGATACCACCAAGATTCAACAGCAGCACGTACCGAATCCTCCCGTGCGCTCGGGCAAGCCGCCGGCGACGTCGATGAAATCGGGGCGTCGCGGGTCGTAGTCCTCTCAGGGCGAGGGGGCGAAAAGGAAAGAACCCGGCATCGTTGTGACGTCGGGTTCTTTGTGCCCGATCAGATCAAACTTCGGCTTCGACGTTGATGCCAGCTTCAGCGAGCTCCGTGAGCACTTGGTCCGCCCTGCCTTCCTCATCGAGTGTCTGCTGGAGCAGCTCTGCCTGATTTTCGAAGCCTAGCTGCCGCGCGTAGGTGCGCACGGTTCCGTAGCCCGCCATCTCGTAGTGCTCGACATGCTGCGCCTTGGAGATCAACCCGGCATCAAGCGCCGCATCATTCGCTTCGTTGATCATCTCGCTTCCTTCTTCGATCAGCCCTTCCATGCCAACGCACTTCTTGCCGCGTGGACTGACGCCCAACTCCTGACAAATCATCTCGATTCGGGCGACGTGCTGCTCCGTCTCCTTGAGATGATTGCGAAATGCCTGCTGGAGCTGCTTGTCCTTGGCTGCCTTTGCCATCTTCGGCAACGCCTTTATCAGCTGCTTCTCTGCGCTGTAAAGGTCTTTGAGCTCCTCGACGTAAAGTCCTTTCAGCGTATCGATCTCCATTATCACACCTCCGCGGGAATTCTCGTTGTTTGGTTTGATTTTCTGCTCGATGGAAAAGGCAATAGCGGTGCCGCTTCGATCCGTCTTCACTCTGTTATATTGCTGGCATGAAAATCGAGTTCACGCCGCGCGCGTCGGAGGGGGTTGAGCGCCACATTCAGGTTTCAGTGCCTGCTGAGGCGGTCAAGGACGCTGAAGACAAAGCGGCGAGGCGATATGCGTCGACCGTGAGACTGCCCGGATTCAGGCCGGGGAAGGCGCCGGCGACCGTCGTCCGCAAAAAATTCGGGGACGCTATTCGGCAGGAAGCTCTCGAAGCGCTCGTACGCGAAGCGTATCAGGAGTTCGTGGAAAAGGAGAGCATCAAGGTCGCGGCTCAGCCCCACGTCCATGATCTAAAGTTCGAGGAGGGTAAGCCGCTCACCTTCGAGCTTCACCTCGAGGTGCGGCCAACGATCGAGCTGGCGCGAACCAAGGGGTTTCGAATCCAGCGCCCACCAGTCTCGGTGACGGAAGAGCAAGTCACTCAGCAGCTGGAGCAGATCCGCGACGAGAAGGCGACATGGACGCCGGTGACGGAAAAGCCGCAGACCGGCGACATGGTGAACGTGCAGATCGCGACGGCGGCCGCCGGTGATGATACTGGTGAGGGGAAGAGTTATCCGCTGGTGCTCGGTGCAGGACAGGCAATTCCCGGAATCGAAGAGTTAATCATGTCCACGGCTCCGGGTGAGACCGTCGAGCGAGCGGTCAAATGGCCCGACGATTTTCCGGAGGAGGCGCAGCGTGGTCAGACGAAGATCGTGCGCGTCACACTCAATGAGGTGAAGCGGAAAGCTGCCCCTCCTCTCGACGACGCCTTGGCGCGTGAAGTCGGAGATTTCGAGTCGCTCGACGCGCTAAGAAACGCAGTACGATCCGACCTGCAGAAGCACGGGGAGCACGAAGGCGAGGCCAGCGTGCGCCAGCAGCTGATCGACCAGATCATTTCTGCAAATGCGTTTGACGTGCCAAAGAGCTGGATCCAGCAATTCGTGCAGAACTACGCCGAGGTGTATCAGATTCCCGTGGACCAGCGGGACCAATTCGCGGGAGAGATGCGCTCGATGGCAGAGCGGCAGATCCGGCGCGACCTGGTGATCGAGACGATCGCGGAAAAGGAAGGTCTGACCGCGACCGAAAAGGACCTTGACGACCGCATTGCCGAGCAAGCGGAAAAGAGGGGCGCGAACCCCGGCCAGATTTACGCGCAATTGGAAAAGAGCGGCCGGCTGAAGGAAATGGAGCGCAGCATCACTGAGGAAAAGGTCTTCAAGTGGCTGCTGGACAGAAACGATGTATCGACTAATGCCTAAACGGCGCGAGGAAGAAGACGAACCAATGCCGACGATTTACACGCCGTACGTAATCGAGCGCTCGAGCCGTGGCGAGCGCACCTACGATGTCTTTTCGCGGCTACTCATGGACCGCATCATTTTTCTTGGCACGCCGATCAACGACGACGTCGCCAATATCGTGATCGCGCAGCTCCTCTTTCTCGAATCGGACAATCCCGAGCGGGACATCCACATCTACATCAACTCTCCGGGCGGAAGTGTCTCGGCGGGACTGGCGATTTACGACACGATGCAGTTCCTGAAGTCGCCGGTGAACACGAACTGCATGGGTCTGGCGGCGAGCATGGGAGCCTTCCTCCTTGCAGCCGGTCGTCCCGGAAAGCGCTCGGCGCTTCCCCACTCCAGGATAATGATCCACCAGCCGTCGCAGGGTGGCGGTGGTGGAACCGCGTCCGATATCGAGATCCAGGCGAAGGAGATTCTGCACCTCCGTTCGGAGATGAACAAGCTGATGGCCAAGCATACCGGACAGCCGACGGAGCGGATCGAGCGCGACACCGACAGGGACCGTTTCATGTCCGCAACGGAGGCGAAGGAGTACGGGCTCATCGACAACGTGATCTCCTATCGCGGAGAGATGGAGGAGGCGCTCAAACAGGCCTGAACAGCAGGGCTCTGTTACTTGTGAAAATCTTCACGAGTCCTGCTTTCGGATTGTTTCTTGACCGCTTCCGGACCTGCTGTTAGGTATCTTTAGTTCAGGCGCGGAATCGCCGCTGCTCCCTCTGCTCATTTCGATTAATGTCCCAAGAGAAACACCTTCGCTGCTCATTCTGCGGAAAATCGAAAGACTCAGTCCGGAAGTTCATCTCCGGGCCGTCCGTTTACATCTGCAACGAGTGCATTGCGCTCTGCAATGAGATTCTGGCGGAGGACGAGGAGCGCGAGGTAGCTGAGGCGATAACCCAGGTACCGTCGCCGCAGGAAATAAAGGACGTGCTGGACCAGTATGTGATCGGCCAGGAGCAGGCAAAGAAGGCGCTGGCTGTCTCAGTCTACAATCACTACAAGCGCATCAACTCCACGTCGCTCAAGGACGACGACGTCGAGCTCGACAAATCGAACATCCTGCTGATTGGTCCGACCGGAGTCGGCAAGACGCTTCTGGCCAGGACGCTGGCTCGAATTCTTGACGTTCCGTTCACCATCGCCGACGCCACGACCCTCACTGAAGCGGGATATGTCGGTGAGGACGTAGAGAACATCCTCGTCAGACTGCTGCAGGCCGGTGACTTCAACGTCGCCGAATGCGAGCGCGGCATCGTCTACATCGACGAAATCGACAAGATCGCCCGCAAGTCTGAAAACCCCAGTATCACACGCGACGTCTCGGGCGAGGGCGTGCAGCAGGCGCTGCTCAAAATCATCGAAGGAACGGTCGCTTCCGTTCCACCACAGGGGGGTCGCAAGCACCCGCAGCAGGAGTATATCCAGCTCAACACGAAGGACATTCTCTTCATTTGCGGTGGCGCCTTCGATGGATTGGAGAAGATCATCGAAGCCCGAACGGGCCGCCGCCAAATTGGATTCAACGGCACCGCGGCGAGGGACAAGAAGCTGGCGCAGACGAAGATGTTCAGCGAAGTCGAGCCGGACGATCTGCTCCGCTACGGCCTGATTCCGGAGCTGGTGGGTCGTCTGCCGGTGACGGTTGCCCTGGAAGGACTCGACGAAGAGGCGCTGGTGCGCATCCTCAAGGAGCCAAAGAATGCCCTCACCAAGCAGTACGCGAAATTGTTTGGTCTCGAGGATGTGAAGATCACGTTCGACGAAGCGGCCCTGGTGGCGATCGCCAGCAAGGCGCTCAAGCGCGGCACAGGTGCGCGCGGCCTGCGCGCGATCCTCGAAGAGGTCCTGATGGAAGTGATGTTCGACCTTCCGGGCAGAGAGGACGTCGTCGAGGTCAAGGTCACCGAGTCCTGCATCACCAACGGCACTCAGCCGCTCCTCGAGATCTCGCCGATGCGGAGAAAGAAAGAGGCGTAAGTCCTGCCACAAATTTTCCAGCGCGACAACGAGAGCATCCCGACGTCGGACCGGATTCCGGTCCTGCCGCTTCGGGATGTCGTCATTTTCCCCTATGTAGTCATCCCGCTCCTCGTTGGGCGGCCGGCTTCCCTGGCCGCGATCGAGGCAGCGCTCGCCGAAGACAAGATCATCCTGCTCGTCGCGCAGCACGACGGTGAGAAGCAGGAGCCAGCCGCAGCGGATCTGCATCGCACTGGCGTCATCGGACGCATCGTACAAGTGTCGCGGCTCCCGACGGGCACGACGCGTGTCCTGGTCGAAGGCGTCGCCCGCGCACGCGTCACCCGCTACATCCCGACCGGGAACGTGCTGCGCGCCGCAGCATCACCGTTCCCGTTCGAGGGACCCGGGCCGCAGGACGCCGCCGAGACGGAGGCGCTCAGCAGACGTGTCCTCAATTCCTTCGAGGAATACGTAAGCCTCCACCGCCGCATCCCGGCCGAGATCGTCTCGATCATTCAGAGCACTGACTCCGCGGAACGACAGGCGTTCGGCGTAGCGGCCCACGTCGCAGTTCGCTTCGAGTTACGTCAGTCACTGCTCGAAGCGGACTCCCTGCGAAGCCTGCTGGAGATGCTGGCCGAGCTGCTGTCGGGAGAAATCGAGCTGCTGCGCCTCGAGCGAAAGATCGACGACGATGTGCGCGGCGCGATGTTCCAGAATCAGCGCGAGTTCTACCTGCAGGAGCAGCTCCGCGTCATTCATAAGGAGCTGGGGGAGGACGACGGCGATGATTTCGCCGACCTCGAGGCGCTGATCAGGAAGAAAGCGCTGCCGAAGGTCGTTGAAGAGCGGACGCTGCGCGAGCTGAGAAAGCTGCGGCGGATGCCGCCGATGTCGCCGGAATTCACGGTGGCGAGAAACTTCGTCGACTGGATCGTCGCCATCCCATGGAGCGAACGCACCGACGAAGTGCTCGATGTCGCCCGAGCTCGCGCCATTCTTGATGCCGACCACTATGGCCTCGACGAGGTCAAGGACAGGATCCTCGACTTCATTGCCGTGATGTCCCTGGTGGGGCGGCTAGATGGTCAGATTCTCTGCCTCGTCGGTCCCCCGGGCGTCGGCAAGACCTCTCTCGGTCGCTCGATCGCGCGGGCCCTCGGTCGCAAGTTCGTGCGCATGGCGCTCGGCGGCGTACGCGACGAGGCTGAGATCCGCGGCCACCGCCGAACGTACATCGGCTCGATGCCCGGACGGATCGTCCAGGCGATGAGACGGGCCGAGGTGATCAATCCGGTCATTCTGCTCGACGAAGTCGACAAGCTGGGCCAGGATTTCCGTGGTGATCCGGCGGCAGCGCTGCTCGAAGTGCTGGACCCCGAACAGAACACAACCTTCAACGACAATTATCTCGAGGTCGACTACGATCTCTCGCAGGTGTTGTTCATCACCACGGCCAACTCGCTCGCTGGAATTCCGGAGGCGCTGCGCGACCGCATGGAGATTCTGCGCATCGCCGGATATCTCGACCACGAGAAGCTGGCGATCGCGCGTCAATATCTGCTGCCGAGGCAAATCGAAGCGAACGGACTTAAGAAAGAGGACGTCATAGTCCAGCCGGACGTGATGATGGCGATCATGCGCGGCTATACCCGCGAAGCAGGGGTGCGCGAGCTTGAGCGCCGAATTGCCCGGGTCGCGCGCAAGCTCGCACGTCGCCGCGCGGAGGTACCAACCGAAGCGGGGCAAAAGCAGACGGTTGGCGTCGAGGACCTCAAAGAGCTGCTGGGTTCGCCACCATTCGACCCCGACGACACTTCACTCGACGACAAGGTCGGAGTCGCATCGGGCCTGGCATACACGTCGGCGGGCGGTGAGGTGCTGGAGATCGAAGTCAGCGTCGTCAAAGGACGCGGCAAAGTGCAGCTGACCGGGACACTCGGCGACGTGATGAAAGAATCGGCGAGCGCAGCATTGTCGTACGCGCGTGCAAGGGCGCGTCCGCTGGGCATCGAGTCCGAGTTCTACCGGACGAAGGACATCCACATTCACATGCCCGCTGGCGCGACGCCAAAGGACGGACCGTCGGCCGGTATCGCCATCGCGACGGCGGTAATCAGCGCCCTGACTGGAGTGCCAGTGCGCGGCGATGTGGCTATGACCGGCGAGATCACGCTGCGCGGCCGGGTGCTGCCGATCGGCGGACTGAAAGAGAAATCCGTGGCGGCTCACCGGAACAAGGTGACCGACGTCATCGTCCCATACGCCAATGCCCGCGACATCGAAGAGCTGCCCGACGAAGTGCGGGCGACAGTGCGCTTTCATCCGGTGAAGACGATGGACGAAGTGCTGGCGATCGCTCTGCGTCCACAACCAGCGGCAACGACATCCTCCGGCGAAGCGCTCTACGATTCAGTAACGCACTGATGCCGAAGGACCCGCGCGCGCCCGCGGAGAAGCTGGTCATCCGGAACGTGGAGTTCATCGGCGGCATGGCAGAAAAGCACGGTTGGCGTCCCGAGTCGACGCTGCCTGAGATTGCCTTCGCCGGCCGGTCGAACGTCGGAAAGTCTTCCCTGCTCAACACATTGGTGCGCCGCAAATCGTTCGCCCGCGTCAGTCGCACACCCGGTCGCACCCGCGAGATCAACTTCTTTCGCGTCAACAACGGCTTCGTACTGGTCGATCTACCCGGGTACGGCTATGCGCGGGTATCGAAGGAGAGGCGTGCCGAGTGGCGGCCTTTGCTGGAGAGGTACCTGGGGCAAACGCGGCAGCTGCGGGGTATCGTCCTGCTGCTGGACATCAGGCGCGATCCGAGCGAAGATGATCAGGCTATGCTGGACTTTCTGGCAGCAATGGAGGTCCCGACGATCGTCGCATTGACGAAGACCGACAAGTTGAGCAAAGCCGCCGCCGGTCAGAGAGTGGCCGAGATCTCTGCCGCACTGGCTTTGGATGCCGACCAGATCATCCCGTTCAGCGCACATTCGGGAGAGGGACGGGTGGAGCTGCTGGAGGCAATCACGGATCTGGTGGCCGCGCCGGGCGACTCGACGTGAGATCGCTATCCGAGCCGATTGCTCTGGCCGCTGCAATGCTGGCGTTGGCGGCGTGCGCCGGCGGGACGTCCTCCGCGTCAGCGCAACAACAAACGCTTACTCCGATCGCAGAGGACACAACCGGCCGCGCCAGCGTCCCCGTTGGATACGGAACACTGCGTCAGGATGACATCGCCATCAGAATGGAGCTGCCGGGCCTGATAGTGAGGGCGATTCCCCTCGAAGAAAACCTGATCAGGCTATTGACTCCGGATTCGTATCGTGCCCTCCGGGAACTGCAGGAGAGCAACCAGCAGGCGATTGCCGCGGTCAGTCGACGCACCGGTGGCAGACCTCCCGATCTGTGGTACGTGTCGTTTTACGGAGTTCAGCCCGACGTTCACTTTAGTCCGATGGAGCTGGTGATCACGAGCAGCGGTCGCGACTTTCGACCGCTAGAAGTCCTCCCACTCAGCTCGGGGTTTGGAGAGCAGCGATTGAAGCAGCGGGAAGCGCAGAGCGCGATTTATCTCTTCGATGAAGCGATCGACCTCGATCAACCCTTATCAGTCACTTTCCAGAACGTCCGAGACGATACCTGGGAACAGGTTCTGACCAGAATAGAGCGCGAGAGAGCGCTCGTTCGCGCACGCGCATCGCATCCGAGTCAATAACTGGTTTTTCGGCTGGGTGAAGGCCAACTTTCCAGCCATGCCGATCTACCCTCTGCGCAAGCTGCCGTCTCTGCCTATAGCGGGGATCGAGTCTCAGTGGCTCGAGAAGCTTGGCGGCGACCTCGAGTCCGGGACCGACCGTGCCCTTCTGTGCCGCCGTACTCTGTGCGAGATCGCTTATCCGCAGTTTGCAGGGAACTGGGAGACCGCAGTCGAGGATGTGAAGTTGCCGTTACCGACGCGGCTTGCGCTTTCCTCACTCGATCCACGCAACGTGACGCTCGAGCCCGAGTATTACGCCGAGTGCGATGACGCGCGCTTTCAGAAGGTCAAGCCGCTGCTCTGGCTATGGTATTCGTTCGATCGCACTCCGCTCGGCGGCCAAAATGTGGAGCTTGGCGTTCAGTTCAGGCGGCTCCTGGCGCCCTACATCTTCAAGCGGTGCGGCGAGAACTTCAAAGCGTTTCAGTACGTGGAGTTCTCGTTCGGGTACAACATGGAGGTCGGCAACAACGTCGTAGTGCATCGACACGTGCTGCTGGACGACCGAGGCGGGATCTCGCTGGGCAACAACGTTTCTATCAGTGACTACGCGAACATCTACAGTCACACCCACAGCATTGTCGACCAGCGCGACGTCACCGACGCGCTGACTAGACTCGAAGACGGAGTGCGCATCACTTACCACGCGACGGTGCTTGCCGGAGTGCACGTCAACGAGCAGGCGATGGTGGGGGCGATGGCGGTGGCGACCAAGGACGTGAGGCCGTATCACGTCTACGTGGGGATTCCGGCGAAGAGCGTGAGGGTGAAGCCGAATGCGCCCGTCGGGCAGGATGCGTTAACTACCGTCAAACCCCGGTAAAGAACTGCAACTGAAGACTACCAGCTGGGAGCGGTGGGCGGAGCGGCTGGGAGCGGCGAGCTATGGCAAGTGACACTACTGGATTCTTAGCACGTCCTCGACGGACCCGGCATTGCCGCGGCTGAGGAGATGATGTGCGTCGCGCAGAGCATGCGCTTCGCGCGGCCAGGTGAAGCGATCGCAGGCTTCGTCGATCGAGAGCCACTCGAATCGCTGGTGTTCCTCGCTCAGCGTCACCGCCGCATCTTCAGCGACGAATGCGGAGAAAGTGATGCACATCTGGATGGTGTGGCTGGCGTGCAGGTAAAAATTGCTCACCGTCACGTTGTAGAGTGATTCGACCTCGAGGCCGGTCTCTTCGCGCAGCTCACGGACTGCCGCCTTTTCCGGCTTCTCGCGCGCGTCGATCTTTCCGTATACCGTCTCCCAGGAGCCCGGCCTTTTCCCGTCGGGAGCGCGCTGCAAGGTGAGAACGCGCCAGTCGCCACCGTTGTGTTTTATCACGAACAGCTCGATGACACCAGGAGTGATTTTCGTCATGCCTTGATCCGGAGGTTTTTCATAGACGATCGGTCGCGGCGAATTATATGCCGTGTTGTCCAGCTGGGCACCGCGAGAGCTCTCCGGCTCGATTACCCGCACCAACTCTTCAGCGCTCGTATTGCCGGCGATCAGCTGCGCGCAGCCACATGCCCACAGAGACCGCGTACCGGACGCGCGCGCAGCGGCGAGCAATCGCTCGGGCGGTGCGTTCTCGGCGATCGCCCGCTCGATCTCCGGAGTCGTCACCAACACTTCGGTGACGGCGACGCGGCCCGAGTAGCCGGTCAGTGAACATTCAACGCAGCCGACGGGAATGTAGATCATCGAATCGCCCGGGACTGAGTCGCGCAGGCGCCGCGGGACACCAGCGTTTGCTACCAGCCTGCACGAGCGACAAAGCCGCCGAATCAGTCTCTGCGCCACTACTCCCTTGAGGGCACCCGCCAGCTTGACCGGGTCGACGCCGAGGTCGGTGAGGCGGATGATGGAGCTGCACGCATCGTTGGTGTGCAGAGTGGCGAAGACAAGGTGACCAGTAAGCGATGCCTGAATCGCTATAGATGCTGTCTCGCGATCGCGTATCTCGCCGATCAGCACGACGTCCGGATCCTGGCGGAGAACCGAGCGCAGCGCGGAAGCAAAGGTCAGCCCCGCCTTTTCATGGATCTGGACCTGCACGATTCCGGGAATGCGGTACTCGACCGGATCCTCGACGGTGATGATGTTGACTCCGCGACGCAGCAGCAGGCGCAGCGCGGCGTAGAGCGTCGTCGTCTTCCCCGATCCCGTCGGTCCGGTGACGAGAATCAGGCCCTCGCGCACGTCGAGCAGCTTCTGCATGCGCGGTCCATCGACGGGGTCGAGGCCGAGCGACTCCACTGAACGCAGAGCTGCGCGCGAGTCCAGGATTCTGATGACGACCTTCTCACCGTGAGACGCGGGCAACGTCGAGACACGGAGGTCGACTCGAGCGCCGTTGATGGAGACGCGGGCGCGCCCACCCTGCGGACGCAAACGGTCGGCGATGTCCATCTGTGACATGATCTTGATGCGCGATACGAGCGGTACGCCGACGGCTTTCGGGAGGACCATCACTTCCTTGAGCATGCCGTCTATCCGGTATCGGACGGCTATACCGGTCTCACCTGCCTCGAGATGGATATCGCTGGCACCGGCGGCGATTCCTTCCGCCACGATGTGATCGACCAGCTTGATGACCGGGCGCTCGGCCTCTTTTTCATCCAGCGCGGTCTCGGTGTCGTCGGCTTTTTCGATTACCGACTGAATCGAGCTTGTGCCGGCCTGGTTGAGCAGTTTGCTGACGCGGTCGACGGGGGCGTAAACCTCCTCGATCCGCTCCATGATTCGGTGGGGCGGCGCAAGCGACATCCTTACAGTGCGGCCAGTCGCAAAAGCGAGCGTCTTCTCGCAATCGAGGTCGTACGGGTTCGCAGTGGCGATGTCGAGAATGGTTTGGGAGATGGAGAGCGGCAGGACACCGAACTTCCGGGCGAGCTTTTCGGGTACCCGTTCGCAAGCCTCGGTGGTCACCAACAGATCGGTCGCAATTCGGAAATGGGTACGCGCCGACAGCTCCGCCAGTAAGTCCTCGTCGGTGGCCAAGCCACCTTCCACGATTGCTCGCCAGTAACTGACGGCTACAGTCGATTCGACCTGCTCAATGGCGCTCTGTGGCAGAATGTCCCGGAGCACAGGAAGGAGCCACTGATCGGTTGGCGGTTCGAGAACAGCGCTCATGGCCGCAAGCTAGGGCGCTCAATCCGGCACGCAGGGTCAAATCCATTCGGGGGCAAGTCGTCTAATCCGGTGACTCGGTCTCGCCAAGCCTCGTCAACAGGCATGCGTCTAATCCTCGGCGTGGCATTGGCCGCTGCTGTATCCGCGCCCGCGCTCGCCCAGAGGCCCTGCCCGACGCTTCCGGCAGCGAGACAGGCAATCGAGCGAGGTTGGAACACTTACCGCGCAAACGACATCGCCGCCGCTGAGAGCGAGTTCAAGCGGGCGCTCTCACTCTGTCCGAATGAGCCAGCGGCCCTGACCGGTGCAGGCTACGCGGCAATGCGACAAAACCGACTGCCCGCAGCGCGTGGCTTTTTCGCTCGAGCTATTGCCATGGATTCAACCTCGTACGATGCCGTTTCCGGCGGCGGGATGGCGGCATACAGGACTGGTGATGCGAAGGCCGCGCGTCAGGCCTTTGAGCGCGCCCTCAGGATCGTTCCTCGCGATTCAACCGCACTGGACTATCTGGCTCGACTCGGAGCTACCACACACGAGGTAGCCCTCGCTCCACATGTGCGACCGTCGGTGACAACTGTCGCGGCAAGAACGGGGCGGCGAGTTATAGAAGTCAGAGCAGCTAACGGTCAGTGGTCGCCGATGTGGATCAAGGCAGTCAACCTGGGGGCCGCTTTGCCAGGGAAGTTCGCCTCGGAGTTTCCTCCCAACGACAGCACGTACGAGAAGTGGATCGCGCTGATGGCGCAAATGGGAGCCAATGCGATTCGTGTATACACGATCCACCCGCCCCATTTCTACGCGGCACTGAGAAAGTGGAATCTCGCGCACCCGGCGCACCCGGTGTGGTTGATTCACGGTGTTTGGGCCGAACCGCCTCCAGGTAAGAAAGAAGAGAAGTACGACGACCCAAACTGGACGGCACAGTTTCACGCGGAGATGCAGCACGTCGCGTCGCTCATTCATGGCGACGTGGTGATTCCAGCGCGCCCTGGTCATGCCAGCGGCGCCTACACGGCTGACGTCTCGCCCTGGACGCTGGGTTACATCATCGGACGGGAGTGGGAGCCGTATTCTGTCGTGGCGTACAATACCCTACGGGCCCGCAAAACAAGCTTTGCAGGCAAGTACATCACGATTTCCGGCGCCAATGCTCTGGAGGCATGGCTCGCTGAGCAATGCGACTTCATCGTGGCTTTTGAGATGGAGCGATACAACTCCCAGCGTCCGATCGCCTACACGAACTGGCCGACGCTCGATCCGCTGACGCATCCGACCGAAACAACGAAGGCGCTGGAGCTTTCGCTGTTGAAAGCGCGTGGTGAGAAGATCGTGGAGATGTCGAAGGAGTACGACAACGACGCGGTCGGCCTCGACGCAGTGAAGATGCACGCCACCGCGGCGTTTCCGGCAGGCATTTTCGCCTCGTATCACGCGTATCCGTACTACCCCGATTTCATGCGCGTCGATCCGGGATATCTGAACGCGCGCTCATCGGAGGGGCCGAGCAACTATATCGGCTATCTGAGAGCACTCGTGGCGCATCACGGGGACATGCCTGTCGTCATCAGTGAGTATGGCGTTCCTTCATCGCGCGGCATCGGTCATTTCCAGCCCCAGGGATGGAATCACGGCGGGCTGACGGACGAGCAGCAAGCGTCGATCGACGCGCGTCTGACCCGGGACATCTACGAATCTGGCGCATCTGGCGCGGGACTGTTCGAGCTGATTGACGAGTGGTTCAAGAAGAACTGGATCGTGATCGACTTCGAATACCCGCCC
>QHUA01000159.1 GCA_003221805.1 Gemmatimonadota bacterium | reverse complement strand
AAGCAACACCACGGGGACTACAACGTGCCGAGAATGTTGTGCGCCCGGTCGTTCCCGGCAAGCAGGGATTCTCCTTTTTTGCTACCATCATTGATGCCATCACGCCCATTCGTCCTCGCGGAAACCAACTGGAAATCCGTCAAGGAGACTCCGTTCGAAGTCGCGATTCTCCCCTGGGGCGCGACCGAGCCGCACAATTTCCATCTGCCTTACGGAACCGACACGTACGAGACGACCGCGCTCGCCGAGCGCGCGGCCGAGTTCGCGTGGAAGAAAGGCGCCAAGGTCGTGGCGCTGCCGACAGTCCCGTTCGGAGTGAACACCGGTCAGCTCGATCTCCGTCTGGCAATCAACATGAATCCGAGCACCCAGTTCGCTGTGCTCACCGACGTTGCATCTGCGCTCGCCGGCCAGGGTGTGAAGAAGCTGCTCGTCCTCAACGGGCACGGCGGTAACGATTTCAAGCAGATGATCCGCGAGCTGCAGCCCAAGGTCGATCTCTTCATCTGCACCATCAACTGGTGGACGTGCATCAAGGCCGCGGAATTTTTCGACGAGCCGGGCGATCACGCCGGCGAAATGGAGACCAGCATCATGATGTCCATCGCCTCCGACATCATCCGGCCATTGTCAGACGCAGGGACGGGGAAAGCGAGGAAATTCCGCATCGCCGGATTGCGCGATGGCTGGGCGTGGGCGCCGCGGCACTGGCGCGAAGTTACTGATGACACGGGAACTGGAAACCCGGCGGCAGCGACGCCCGAGAAGGGGGAGAAGTTTCTGCGGGCGGTGTCGGAGAGAATCGGGGGGTTCTTGGTGGAGCTGGCCGCGGCGGACCTAAACAAACTGTATGAATAAAAAAACTGCAACAGCACGCGTGCGAGGCGTGAGCAGCATAGTTCGTAGTTACAAGTTCAGTACGTCGGGACGTTTCTACCCGCGTGATGGCACAGGCAAATGCTTGTGCTTCGAACGGCGCCCAATGACGTCGCGACGTCGTGAACTGAGTGCTGGCAGCTATGCCACTCTCACCTCACACCCGTTCTGTTGCAGTTCCCGACTACGCGACGATGTTCAGCAACCGACCCGGAACAAAAACGACTTTCTTCGGCGTGCCACCTACAAACTTGGAGACCGCGGGCTCCGCCAGCGCGGCAACCACGGCCGCGGCTTCGGTGATGTCCGGAGCGACATGGATCCTCCCGCGCACCTTCCCATTCACCTGAACCACCAGCTCGATCGTATCCTCCTTCGCCAGCGCTGGATCGAAGCTCGGCCAGGCTGAATCGAAAACGCTCCCCGTCCCGCCGGTCTGCTCCCACAGCTCTTCGGCGATGTGCGGCGCGAACGGCGCAACGAGTGTAATTACGGGAAGCACCTCATCGCGATGAGGCGTGCGCTCGCCTTTGCGAAGAACGTTGATGTACTCCATCATCGACGCGATGGCGGTGTTGTAGCTCAGACGCGGAATGTCTTCGCTGACCTTGCGAATCGTCTGGTGCAGCTTCCGCATCACCGTGTGATCGGGAGTGCCCTCGCTCGACATCGTTTGCACCGACGCGAAGAGACGGTCCAGAAACCGACGAGTGCCTGAGATGCTGGCGTCCCTGAAATCGCCGCCCTGCTCGTAGGGCCCAAGGAACATCAGGTAGCTGCGGAACGCGTCAGCGCCCCAGTGCTCGATGTACTCGTCGGGATTCACGATGTTGCCCTGCGTCTTGGACATCTTCGCCCCTTCGCGGATGATGTGGCCATGCGCACGGAAGCGAGTGAACGGCTCCTCGAAAGCGAGCTGCCCGGCGTCATGCAGCGCCATCGTGATGAATCGCGAGTACAGCAGGTGCAATACCGCGTGCTCGTTGCCGCCGATGTACGACGTGACCGGCAGCCATTTCTTAGTGACTTTCTCCTCGAAGGGAACATCGTCGTGACCGACGCTCGGGTAGCGCAGGAAATACCAGGAGTTGTCGAGAAAGTTGTCCGACACATCTGTCTCGCGGCGACCAGTCTTGCCGCATTTCGGACACGCGACACGGTACCACTCCTCGTGTCGCGCCAGCGGTGACACACCGGAGTCGTCCGGCTTGAAGTCCGGGATGAACGGCAGCACCACCGGCAGATCCTTTTCCGGCACCGGCACTGTTCCGCAATCGTCGCAGTAGATGATCGGGATCGGTGGACCCCAGTACCGCTGACGGGAGATGCACCAGTCGTGCAGGCGATAGTGGACCACCGGCTTGGCAGATCCTGCCTTCGACAGGAACTCTACGATCGCTTTTTTGCCAGCCTCGACGTCGTAGCCATCGAAGATGCCGGAATTCACCAACGTTCCCGACTCGCACTGAGTGAATGCCTCGGCCAGCGGCGTATTCGCATCGTCGCGTTCGCCGCAGACGACGCGCACGATCGGCAGGTCGAACTTCCTGGCAAAATCGAAGTCGCGCTGATCGTGGCCGGGCACGCCCATGATGGCGCCCGTTCCGTATTCCATCAGCACGTAATCGGAAATCCAGATTGGGATTTCTTTCTCCGTCGCCGGATTTATTGCGTAGGAGCCGGTGAAGACACCGGTCTTATCGATGCTCGTCTTCCGCGCGACCAGATCCTGCTTCGTCGTCCTTTCGCGATAGGCCTCAACCTTTTTCTTTTCCTTCGCCGTCGTCAGCGACTCGACCAGCGGGTGCTCGGGAGCGAGCACCATGTAAGTCGCGCCGAAGATCGTGTCCGGACGTGTGGTGAAGACGCGAATCTCGCACTCCTCGCCGGTGACTTTCTTTGTCTCGAACTCCAGCTCGGCGCCTTCCGACCGGCCAATCCAGTTCCGCTGCGCGGTCTTCGTAGTCTCCGACCAATCGATGTGATCGAGATTCTCGAGCAGCCGCGGCGCGTAGTCGCTGATGCGGAAGAACCACTGTTCGAGCAGACGCTGCTCTACCTCGGTTCCACAGCGCTCGCAGAAACCGCCGGACACGACCTGCTCGTTTGCCAGGACGGTTTTGCAGCTGGGGCACCAGTTGACGGCCGCCTTCTTTCTGTATGCCAGGCCCTGCTCGAACAGCTGGAGGAAGAGCCACTGCGTCCACTTGTAATAATTGGGATCGGTGGTGGCGAGCGTGTACCGCCAGTCGACCATCAGCCCCGCGCTTTCGAGCTGCCGCTGGAAGTTGGCGATGTTCCGCGGGATGAGGTCCATCGGATGCACCCCTACCTTAAGGGCGTAGTTCTCCGAATGAATCCCGAAGGCATCGTAGCCGAGCGGCTCGAAGACGTTGTGTCCCATGAGCCGCTGGAATCGTCCATAAATGTCGTTCCCCGTGAAGGCAAAGAGATTCCCGACGTGCAGGCCTTCTGCCGAGGGATAGGGGAACATCATCAGTGCATAGAACGGCCTTTGGGCGCGCTGCAGATCGGTGTGGTTGGTGCCACGCTCCTGCCAGATGCGCTGCCACTTTCGCTCGATGGTCTGCGGGTCGTACACAACCACCGACGGCGTGAAAGGATCGTCCCGTGTTGCCGATTTGTCCATTCGTACAAACTAGCGGCTCAACGACGGAGTTTCATCTGTCGGCGCAGTCAACCGAGTCGTCTCAAAATCGATTTTCCAGATGACAGCAACGCCGCTTCCGATCGTCCCTCGCTCCGCTTCCGGCTTCCTCAAGCCGGTCTTCAGCGCCCTGCAGCGTCGCGCGCTGAGGACGAGCATGGTGTTCGGTTCGGTGTTCCTGATCGGACTCATCGTCATCTGCTGGCAGATCTATCGATTGCTTCCGGCAGCCACCCGCGCCGAAGTGCTCGGGGTGGACGGCGTTCCCACGGCTTTGATCATTGCCTTCCTCTGGATCGGGGTTGCATTCAGCGCCACGGCAGCGGCAGCGCTCATTTTCGTTCGACAGCACGTGAGCGGACCGGCCGCCGAGCTCGCTCGTACGCACGAAGCGATCGCCAAAGGCGATCTCTCCAGCGTTTACAACCCGGGCGCATCGAACCGC
>QHUA01000122.1:32456-39764 GCA_003221805.1 Gemmatimonadota bacterium | reverse complement strand
TATACGTCCCGATTTATCACGCGATGAAGTTCTACTCCAGTCCGGTCAATGCGGTTGCGCTCACAGCGTTGGTGTTCGTCCAGGTGGTCTTTGTGACGATGGTGTATGGCCCGATTGCGGCGTTCCTCGTCGAGGCGTTTCCGGCGAAGATCAGATACACATCGCTTTCGTTGCCGTATCACTTCGGCAACGGCTGGTTCGGGGGCTTTCTGCCAATCATTGCCACGAGCCTGGTCGCGCGAACAGGAAATATTTACGCCGGTCTCGCGTTCCCCATAGTTGTCGCGCTGATAACCTTCGTGGTGGGGTCGATAACGCTACGCGATCGGCACAACGAGAGCATCTGGGCCGAAGTCGGACGTAGCGGCCGCTCGGCCGTCAGTCCGGCGGTCTAGTCTTCCGAAATGATGTTTCTGATCGCCGGAGCTTTGCTCCTCGCGGCGCAAAGTCGGGATTCGCTGCTGCAGAAAATCGAGACTCGTATTGCGCAGGATTCCGGAGCGTACGCGGGCGTCGCGTACATCGACCTCGGTTCCTCCGACACACTTTTCGTCAACCCCGACTCGAGCTTCCACGCCGCGAGCACGATGAAGGTTCCGGTGATGATCGAGCTCTTCCGGCGGGCGAATACGGGGTCCTTCAGGATGGACCAGGGCCTGATGATGGTGAACCAGTTCGCGTCGCTCGCGGATGGATCGCCGTACTCGCTCGATGTCGGCTCTGACAGCGATTCCTCGCTTTACCATCGCATTGGAGAGCGAGTGCGGGTCGACAGTTTGCTCCGCCTGATGATTACGCGCTCGAGCAACTTTGCCACGAACACATTGATCACTCTCGTCGGCGCCGACGCGGTGACTAAAACGATGCGCGTGCTCGGTGCCCGGCGGATCCAGGTGAGGCGCGGAGTGGAAGACGGAAAGGCGTTTCAGGCCGGTCTCAACAACACGACTACTGCTCGTGATCTGGCAATCATCATGCGCGCAATAGAGGACGGAAAGGCGGCGCCGCCGGACGCGACCCAGCAAATGCTGGCCATCATGCTGGCGCAGGAGTTCAACGAGAAGATTCCGGCGGGCTTGCCACCAGGAATTCGCGTCGCGCACAAGACGGGCGACATTACTGCCGTCTCTCATGATGCGGCGATCGTTTATCCACCAGGCAGGCAACCTTACGTCCTGGTCGTGCTGACACGGGGCATCACCGATGGAGCCAAGTCGGCGAAATTAATCGCGGATATTTCGTCGATGGTCTTCTCACACAACGCCGCAGCTCACGCCTTACATGCGAATCCTCTTTCGAGTAACTGAATGAAAATCGGTTTTATCGGACTGGGTGACATCGGGGAGCCGATAGCGTCCCACCTGGCAAAGGAGCCATTCGAGCTCACCGTCTGGAATCGGACCTCCTCGAAGGCAGATGAATTCGCCCGGAACCACCAGGCGCGCGTCGCCGCGACCCCGGCGGATGCAGTTCGCGATGCCGCGGTCGTCATCACCTGCTTACCGTCGTCTGCCGAAGTCGAGGCAGTGCTGCATGGAGATAACGGCATTCTCGAAGCGATACGCAAAGGCTCCGTGCTCATCGACTGCACCTCCGGCGATCCTCCGACTTCACGATCGATTGCTGCCGAGCTCGGCGGACGCGGCGTCGAATTCATCGACGCACCGGTCAGCGGCGGAACTGCCGGCGCTAAATCGGGGACCCTCACCGTCATGTGGGGCGGCGATACCACCGTCTTCGAGCGGGTACGGCCGGTCATCGAAGCTTTCGGCAAAAAGATCGTGCACGCCGGACCGGTCGGATCGGGCGACGCGCTGAAGGCGGTCAACAACGCTTTGCTCGCCGTTCACATTCTCTCCGCCGCTGAAGGACTGGCGATTCTGGCTAAGGCAGGCGTCGACCCGAAAGTCGCGCTCGATGTGATCAACGCATCCAGCGGGCGCTCGAACACCTCTGAAAATCTGATTCCGCAACGCGTCATCACGCGTGCGTTCCCCCGGACGTTCAGACTGGCGCTGCTGGAAAAAGACATCGGTATCGCATCTGTACTGTCCGAAGATCTAGGCGCGAAAACGCCGCTAATCGCGCTGACGGCGGAGCGGTTTCACGAGGCGCGGGAAAAACTGGGTGAGCGGGCTGATCACGTCGAGGTGGTGAAGATCGTCGAGGAGGAAAACGGCGTCGAGATCAAGTAAGCTCGCTGTCGCGAGGACCTCGCAGGTCATTACAGGCGATTTTGGAGCGCGGCGCGGTCGACTTCGGCGATTCGCTGAGCTGCGATCTCCGGATCAATCTCGGGCGCAACGTCTTCATCCGATAGCTCGGAAGTCTCCGCGGCTCTCGCCACGACTCGCTCGCCGTTGGGAACGAGCCGACCGAACTCGATCTCTGCCCGCCGGCAGAATCGCTCCTGTCTAGCCCGATCTTCCATCTCCATTGGAAATCCAAGGGCGTGCAGCCGTGCGTGCATCGCCTCATGCAGGATCGTCGCTGCCCGCTGGGAATCGGAGAAATCAGGGTTGACGCAGAAGGTCAGCTCCACCAGGCAGGCGCGCTGCTCGTAGAAATAGGCGCCGCGGCATGCGAAGCGCTTGACGATGATCTGATTGAAGTCGTGCCGGAGATGCCAGAAATGGTGCGGCACGTACTGGCGGATCAAAGCGAGCGATGCCTCGAGCCGCGTAATTACGTCGCTCGTATTGATGTCTGGCCGGGTGTTCTCGACCACGACCGGAATTCCCAGCACTTCGGAGCGCTCGAGACCAGCTGATCCCTCGCCGAACAAGCGAGTCAGAAAACGATTGAGCATGTCTAATTTTAATCGCGCGAGAGGCCCTTTCCGTAAAAGTCTGACTTCAATTAGGCCCGACCCGGCGCCATATTTGTGCACCAATGGCTACGAAAACAACGACGGTCCTCGACGCCCGGGCCGTCGAGCGCACCTTGAAGCGCATGTCCGTGGAGATCGTCGAGCTAAACAAAGGAACGGACGATCTCATCGTCGTTGGAATTCAGCGTCGCGGCGTTCAGCTCGCAGACCGACTGGTCAAGATGATCGAAGGCGGAGAAGGAGTTACGGTTCCGCAAGGCTCGCTCGATATCACGCTCTACCGTGATGATCTCCAAACCGTTGGCCCACGCCCGGTCGTGGGCCCGACGTATCTGCCGTGGGATCTCGATGCAAAGCACGTGGTGATCGTCGACGACGTGTTTATCAACAGGGGTGGACGCGAGCTGCCGATCCATGCCGACGTCGTCGGAAAGAAGGTCGAAGTAGGCGAAGACGAGCGCGTCGATGTCATGGTTGCCGAGCTCGATGAGCGAACGGAGGTCGTGATCGTGCCCAAGTCGGCGGCGTGACGGGAACGCTCGGCAAGGATCTGCTCGGGCTCGAGTCGCTGACGGGCGAGCAGATTCGTCTCATTCTCGACACCGCCGAGCCTTTCAAAGAGATCAGCGAGCGGGCGATCAAAAAGGTTCCCGCGTTGCGCGGGTCGACGATCGTAAATCTCTTCTTCGAAAACTCGACCCGCACCAGAATCTCATTCGAGTTCGCCGAGAAGAGACTTTCGGCGGACACGGTCAACGTCTCGGCGACGGGTTCGAGCGTATCGAAGGGTGAGACCCTGGTCGATACCGCGCGCAATCTCGAAGCGATGCGGATCGACATGGTAGTGATACGTCACTCCGCTTCGGGGGCGGCGAAGTTCCTCGCCGATCGCATTCAGTCGAACGTCATAAATGCGGGCGACGGAACACACGAGCACCCGACGCAGGGGCTGCTCGACATACTGACGCTGCGCGATCGGTTTGGCGACCTGAAGGGTCGTCGCGTCTGCATTTGCGGCGACATCCTGCACTCGCGGGTCGCCAGGTCCAACATCTGGGGCCTGACGAAACTCGGAGCCGAAGTCGCTGTCTGCGGACCGCGATCGCTCCTTCCCAACGCGATCGATGAATTTGGAGTCAAGATCTTTGATCGGGTCGAGGAAGCAATCGAATGGGCGGAGGCGCTCAACGTCCTCCGTCTCCAGTTCGAGCGGATGACGGCCGGCTATATCCCCTCGGCGCGCGAATACAATCGCGTTTTTGGAATTTCGCGTGAGCGACTCGACCGCGCCCAGAGGGACATACTCATTCTGCACCCGGGTCCGATGAATCGAGGAGTGGAGATCGACTCCGATGTCGCTGATGGTCCGCACAGCGTGATCCTCGATCAGGTAACGAACGGCGTGGCGGTACGAATGGCGGTGCTCTACCTCCTCGCTGGTGGCAAACCCGAGCTGGCCGAGGCGGCGAAGGGTGGAAGCAGTCGCCGTCGCAAGGAAAAGGAATGAAGCCGCTCTTTCTGCGCGGGGGCACGCTCATCGATCCGTCGCAGCGTCTGAACGGAGTGGGTGATCTGTTGGTGGCGGATGGTGTGATCGCCGCCAGTGGTCACGGGATCAACGCGCCCGAGGACGCCGAGGTGATCGACTGTGATGGGCTCGTCGTCTCGCCCGGATTCATCGACGTCCACTGCCACCTGCGCGAGCCGGGACGCGAGGACGTGGAGACGATTGCAACCGGAGCGAAGGCAGCTGCTGCTGGTGGCTTCACGGCAGTTTGCGCGATGCCCAACACCGATCCGGTCACCGACAATCAGGCAGCGGTCGGGTTCATCGTCCGACAGGCGCAGCGCGCGCAGGCCGCACGCGTGTATCCGATCGGCGCGATTTCGCTCGGCCAGGAAGGAAAGGTCCTCGCCGAATTCGGGGAAATGGTTGGGGCAGGGGCGGTGGCGGTCAGCGATGATGGCAAGCCCGTCGCCAGCGCACAATTGATGCGCACTGCGCTCGAATACGCGCGCACATTTCGGATTCCGGTAATCGATCATTGCGAGGAGCCGACTCTTTCCGCCGGCGGATCAATGAACGAGGGGATCGTCAGCGCTCGACTCGGCCTCAAGGGAATTCCTCCCGAGGCCGAGGAGATAATGGTGATTCGCGACATACTCCTCGCGCGGCTGTCCGGTGGGCACGTGCACCTCGCGCATGTGAGCACCAAAGGATCGGTCGAGTTGATTCGCTGGGGGAAAGACCGCGGCATCAACGTCACCGCCGAGGTCTGCCCGCATCACCTCTCCCTGACCGAAGAACGGGTGCGCGGCTACGACACCAACGCGAAGATGAATCCGCCGCTCCGCACGGAGAAGGACTGCGAGGCGCTGCGACAGGCGGTGAAAGATGGGACCATCGACGTCATCGCCACGGATCACGCGCCGCACCACTATGACGAGAAGGAGCGCGAGTTCGCCGATGCTCCAAACGGAATCGTCGGTCTCGAAACCGCGCTGGCAGTGATCGTGACGAATCTCGTCGAGAAGGGCTATATCGGCTTTCCCGATCTCGTCGATAGAATGGCGTGCACTCCCGCGCGTCTCTTCAATCTGCCGGGCGGATCGTTGAAGCGCGGCACCGCCGCCGACGTAACCGTGTTCGACCCAAAGGCTCGTTGGACAGTTGACGCATCTCAATTCACCAGCAAGGGCAGGAACACTCCGTACAACGGAATGACCCTCGTTGGGCGCGCCGCTTGTACTATTGTGGCAGGGTCGGTCGTCTATCGATCGGGGATGCCTGTCCGCGGTCGGGAAGGTGGCGGCACTCGTAAGCAGACGAAACGAGCAAAGGGATAAAGGACGATGGCTGATAAAGAGCCAGTCTCGCTGGACGCACTAAACGGACTCTTAAAGGAAAGACAAAGATACGAGGAGTGGCTCACCGCGCTCGAGCAAAGGCGCGTGAACACTTCCGAGTCTGTTTTTGCGCGCGTCCACGCCGATTATGAGACGCGGCTCCGTGAGGTGTCGAGCAAACTTGCCGAGCGCGCCGGGGAGCTGCGCGATAGCATCGAGACGCTTACTGCGCGACTCGAGGAAATAACCCGCCAGGAATTGCAGCAGCGTGAGGCACGTCAGGAAGCGGAACTTCGGGCGGCCGTCGGCGAATACACCGAAAAGCAATGGAAGGAGATCGGCGGCGCCTGGGATAAAGAGCTGGCCAGACTGGTGAAGGAAAAGAACGTCGTCGATGCGCAGCTCACCGAGCTCAATCGAATTTTCGCCCTCAGTCTGAAAGAGAAGCAGGCAGAAGCGATTTTCAACCGGGTTGGCTCTGAGGACGGCTCACGTACGCCGATTTCTCCGGTAGTGCCGCGCCCCGCGATTCCGGAACCACCGACACTCAATCCGCCGAGTCGTGTCGAGTCGGTTGCACCGCGGGCGCAGTCGCCGGCGGCGAGCTCGACTCCGACGCGAACGCCATTCGATGAATTTCCTGTGTTGCGACCCGGGACTGGAACGGTCTCGCCGCCGTCAACGGCAGCAGTCGCAACGCCGCCGTCGGTTCCGAAGAGCGGCGGGGCGCAGGATCCGCGTTCCGAGCAGCACAAGACCCTCAAGTGTCCTGAATGCGGCGCGGCGAATTACCCGACGGAATGGTATTGTGAGCGATGCGGTGGCGAACTGGCCACGATGTAAAAAGGGCGCCGGGAGGCGCCCATTTTATTTTCTGCGTGTTTCGCTTACTTGGCCGCTTTGGCGAGACGACTCTTTTGGCGCGCGGCTGCATTCCTGTGGATCAAGCCTTTGCGCGACGCGCGATCGAGTAGTCTGACTGCTGCCATTCGGTCCTCAGCAGTGCCGCCGGTAGCGCGCTTGAGCGCGGTGCGAAGCGCGGATTTCTGGGCGCGGTTGCGGATGGCAGCGGCGCGTGATTTCCGCATGTTCTTTTTGGCTGAAGCAAGATTCGGCACTAACTGATCTCCGGTATTTTTTGGGGGTGTGTAGCCGTTAAATTTGCCGCTCGACCACTCTCAGGTCAAGCTGCCGAAGTTGTTCAGAGGTGCTAACTTCCAGCGCAGATCGAACGCTTCAGTCTCACTTTCCAGCACACAGCCTTCGTCAATTGAACAAGTCGCTCGAACAGTTCATCCTCGTCGTGCCTGTGCTCTTGTTTTCGATGGTCGCGCACGAGTACGCGCACGGCTACGCTGCACTCAAGCAGGGCGACACGACCGCCTACACCCTGGGCCGCCTGACCTGGAATCCGCTTCCGCACATCGACCCGTTCATGACGATCCTGCTGCCGCTCCTGACTTATTTCACAACAGGGATTGCGTTCGGGGGCGCGAAACCGGTTCCGGTGATTCCGCGGAATTATCGCAACTTCAAGAGAGGCGACATCATCGTGTCGCTGGCCGGAGTGGCAACGAATTTCGTCATCGCCATCTGCTGCATTCCGCTCATCATCCTGGTCGGTTTAGTCG
>QHUA01000122.1:0-32423 GCA_003221805.1 Gemmatimonadota bacterium | reverse complement strand
CTGATTCCGATTCCGCCACTGGATGGGTCGCACGTTTTCAAGTACATCCTGCCGCCGGCGTGGGCGCTCAATTACCAGCGACTCGGCGCACGGGGCTTGCTGATACTTTTCCTGCTCATCGGCTTCGGAGCGCCGGTACTCGATTTCTGGTTTGCACCAGTTTTTCTGCTCAGTAAACTCGCAACGCGGGCTGTCTTCCCTTATATCCTGCCCAGTCCATGGACGATGTGACGTTGACGCATTCGAGCTCGACGGCCGTTGCTGACTCGGCAGCGTCCGAGGTCTTCGTCGTCGAGCTCGCCGAGTACTCGGGTCCGCTGGATCTGCTGCTGACTCTGATTCGCGACGAGCAGATCGACATCTACGACATTCCTATCGCTCGAATTGCCGAGCAGTTTCTCTCACGGATTTCTTCGCTGAAGCTCGACGAAGCAGCCGACGAGAGGGCGAAGACGTCTGGGAGGATCCGCGCGCCGAGCTGGTGCGACGACTTCTGGAGTATCAGCAGGTGAGGGAAGTCGTCGACGTACTCGAGCGACGCGCCGAGGATCGGCGATCCAGATTTGCACGGGCGTACACACAGGCGGCGGTGCAGATGCCCGTCTCCGGTCCACTGACGATCTCTCTGCCGGAGCTGCTTTCTGCCGTCGACCGCGTGCTGCGTCTGGCGCGGAAGCCGCAGGTGCACGACGTCGTTCCGCGCGCGCTCGACGTCGACGGCGCGATTGGAATCGTGCGCGCACTGTTGGCGATTCGGGCGCGCGCGCAGTGGAAAGACATTCTGCCGCGGAAGGCCGAGCCGTGGGAGGTCCTTTCGCTGCTGCTCGCATTGCTGGAGCTCGCCAAGCAGGGTGAGCTTCGGTTGGCGCAGCCACGCGCCTTCGCCGCCTTCGAAATAACCCGTGACTCCTCTAGCGAAGCTGCTTGAAGCCGCGCTCTTTGCGAGCGCCATTCCGGTTCCGGCGGAGGCGTTGCGCGTGATGGCGGCGCACGCTGAAGATGGCGAGAACACACTTGAATCTGCGCTCGAAGAGCTGCGCGACCATTATGAGAACGACGGTCACGGGGTCGAGCTGGTAGAGGTTGCCGGAGGCTGGCAGATCCTCACGCGACCCGAATACACGGAAGCAATCGAAAGGGCGCAGCTCGCCGCGCGGCCGCAACGTCTTTCGGCGGCGGCGTTGGAGACGCTGGCGATTATAGCCTATCGGCAGCCGATCGGCAGAGCAGAAATCGAGGAGATCAGAGGAGTTGGTGCGGGCGCCATCCTCAAATCATTGCTCGAGCGCGGGCTGATCGACGTCACCGGCCGCGGCGAAGGCCTGGGCCGTCCGTTGCTGTACGGCACTACCCCCTCCTTCCTCGAACAATTCGCGCTACGACATCTCGAAGAGCTGCCCCGCTCTGACGAGCTGGCGATCGCGCTGCGCGCGCCGCGTCAGGCGATGCCTGCCGTCGCTGCCGCACCAACCCGGGGAAACGGCGAGGCGCCCCCTCGGGCAGATTGATGCCCGAATCGATGCGCATTCAGCGCGCGATCGCGCGCGCCGGATTTGCGTCTCGCCGCGCGGCTGACGATCTGGTCGCCGCCGGACGGGTGCGGATCAACGGCCGGGTCGCCGTCATTGGCCAGACGGTCGATCCGGAGCACGACGAGATTCTCGTTGACGGCAAACGCGTAGGCCCGCCGGCAACAGCGCGATGGATCGTACTCAACAAACCGACGGGTGTCCTGACCACTCGTTCCGACCCCGCCGGGCGGCGCACGGTGTTCGACATAATCGACGACAGTCCCGGGATGACCTATGTCGGCAGGCTCGATTACATGACAGAGGGCGTGCTTCTCCTGACCAACGACGGTGAAGCGGCGCACAAATTGACACATCCGAGCGGCGAGATTGAGCGCACCTACCTCGCAACAGTACGCGGGGACGGCGCTGAGGCGGCACGAGCGGCGATGAAGGGTGTAGAGCTGGAAGACGGCATCGTGGTGCCCGGTGAATTTCAGCCGCGACGAATTGGCCGGGGACTCTGGGAGATCGAAATAACTATCGCTGAAGGAAGGACGAGAGAAGTACGAAGGTTGTGTGAAGCGCTGAATCTTCGAGTCGAGCGACTGGTGAGAACTCAATTCGGGCCGGTAAAACTTGGGTCGCTGGCACCGGGGAAGACGCGAAATCTGACGGCACGGGAAGCGGAGATCATCACCGCGCTCACGAAGAGCGGCGGCAAGAGAAAGAACACCACCAGAGGACCAAGACGTGAGCGCACAAACCGTTACAGCCGCTGATGCATCCATCATCCATGAGGTTGTTCATCAGGTAGGCCGACGCATCGTCGGTAAGGATTACATGGTCGAGCGCTTGATGATAAGCTTGCTCACCGGCGGGCACGTGTTGCTTGAGGGCGTTCCGGGTCTGGCAAAAACGCTGACCGTCCGAACGATGGCCGAGACGATCAATACGTCATTCAGCCGCATCCAATTTACCCCGGATTTGTTGCCTGCTGACGTCGTTGGCACCCAGATCTACGACCAGTCGAATGGAAGATTCTCGGTGAAGAAAGGACCAATCTTCGCCAACATCATCCTCGCCGACGAGATCAATCGCGCGCCGGCCAAAGTCCAGGCGGCGCTCCTCGAGGCGATGCAGGAGAAACAGGTTACCATCGGCGGGACCACGCACATCCTCGAGGAGCCCTTCCTCGTTCTGGCAACGCAGAACCCGATCGAACAGGAAGGCACATACCCACTTCCGGAAGCGCAAGTCGATCGCTTCATGCTGAAGCTGCACATCGGTTATCCATCGCGCGACGAGGAAAAGGAAGTCTTGCGACGAATGGCGAGCGGTGAGCCCATTCCCGTCGATCGCGTCGCGTCGCCAACGCAGATTCTGGAGACGCGTCGTCACATCGCCGAGCTGTACATCGATGAGCGCGTGGTCGACTACATCGTCGAGATCGTTCACGCCACGCGCAATCCGGATCAGGCTGGTCTCGCTGAGCTCAAACCGTTGATCGAATTCGGTGCCAGCCCGCGCGCGACTCTGGCGCTTGCCCAGGGCTCGCGCGCTCACGCGTTTCTGCGCGGACGCGCATTCGTCACTCCCGACGATGTTAAAGCGATTGCCCCCGACGTGCTGCGGCACCGTGTGTTGCGCACCTACGAAGCGGAAGCCGAAGAGGTGACCAGCGACGAGATCGTCGGGCGAATTCTGGAGGCTATTCCAGTTCCGTGATCGGCATCTTCCGCTCGCGCCGCCGCCGCAAGGAGGCTCCCAGGCGCACGCCCGAGAAGCCGATGGGCGTGCCGCCGGAAATCCTGCGCCAGGTAAAACTGATCGAGCTGCGTACGCGAGGGCTCGTCAATTCAGTTTTCACCGGAGAGTACCGCTCGGTCTTCAAGGGACAGGGCATGGAGTTCTCCGAGGTGCGGGAATACCAGCCAGGCGACGAAGTCCGCTCGATCGATTGGAACGTCACTGCGCGCATGAGCCGTCCGTTCGTGAAGCGCTACATCGAGGAGCGCGAGCTGACGGTGATGCTGGTGGTCGATCTTTCCGGTTCCGAGCGCTTCGGTACGGTGAGAAGGTTCAAGAGCGAGCTGGCCAGCGAGCTGGCCGCCGTGCTGGCGATGTCGGCGGTCCGCAACAACGATCGTGTCGGAGTTCTTCTCTTCACGGACCGGATCGAGCACGTCGTTCCGCCGCGCAAAGGCCGCCGTCACGTGCTGCGCATCATTCGCGATCTGCTGGCGTTTGAGCCGGTTGGGAGAGGCACCGACATGGTGCGCGCGATCGATTACGTCGCGCGCATGCTCAACGAGCACGCCATCGTCTTCATCGTATCGGATTTCCTGGAAGAGGATATATCGCACCCGCTGAAGCTGCTGGCCCAGCGACACGACGTCGTCGCGGTGACGGTGGAGGATCCGAGTGAGCGCGATCTGCCCAACATTGGCATCGCTCGCCTGATAGATCCGGAAACCGGCGAGACCTTCGAGGTCGATACCAGCAGTCCGGTTGTTCGCACCGCTTACACCGATCGAGTGATGAAGGAGCGCGAGGAGCGCAAGCATTTGCTGCGTCGCCTGGCGATCGACGAGATCCCCGTCCGCACCGAAGGCGGCGTCGTCGAGCCGCTGCTCCGCTTTTTCCGGACGCGCGAGACGCGCCTACGCCGGTGACGTTCCTCGGTTTTCTGCTACTGCTGATGCAGGCGGTACGCCCACAGGCCGCGTCGACGCCGACGAACGAGCTACCGGTGCAAATGGGATTTCGCGTCAGCCCAGACACCGTGCTGATCGGCCAGCCGTTCAGTCTCTTCATCAAGGTCGTCGCCCCGAAAGGTGTGCGCTTCGAGTTTCCTTCCGGGCCAGACACAGCGACTCAAAACGGCGTTCGACCCATCGAACTCCGCGGCGAAAAAATCGTCACCATGCTCGGCGACACTGCAGTCGCGCTCTACCATCTGGTCGCCTGGGACATTGGCACCCAACCACTCAGGTTCCCCGATGTTCGCGTCACATTCGAGGGGCAGGAGCGGAGGCCACCGTTAGGCGGTGCATCGGTATTCGTCAAATCGGTGCTTCCGGCAGACACGTCGCTAAGAGTGCCGAGGCCGGCGAGGCCGCTCATCGTTCTTCCGGTTTTCAACTGGCTGCGCTGGCTGGCGCTGTTGGCGGCTCTGATCGCAATCGCGCTCGCGTGGTGGGCGTGGAGACGATACCGCAACAGACCCAAGCCGCCGGTCGATCCCTATGTGCGCGCGCAGCAGGAGTTCGCCAGAATCGAAGCGCGTCGGCTCCTCGAGACGGGAGAACCCGAGGAGTACTTCGCAGCGATGGTGGATGTCACGCGTGAATATCTGGCGGCGCGCGTTCCTGGAGTGCGTCGGTCCGACACGACGCGCGAGCTGCTGCGAACAATGCAGCCGCGCGAAGGTGTGGAAGCCGAGCTGCCGCGATTGCTCGATCGCGCCGACATGGTGAAGTTCGCGCGCGCGGATGCTGCGCAGCAGGAAGCCCGTGAGGCGGGCGCTCAGTTGCGGGCGATAGTCGATAACGTCGAGGCCCGGGTGAATCCGGAATCCGAGCCGGCAAAACGGCAGGCGGCGGCCAAGGGGAGAGCAGCGTGAAGGTCTTCGGCCTGTTCGAGCTCTTCACGCCGGAGGCGCTCTGGCTTCTGCTCCTGCTTCCAGCGTGGTGGCTGTGGCGACGTCTTCGCAGAAAGGACGCGATCGTGTTTTCGCGGACGCCGGCCCTGGCCGCAGGTCCGCGCGTCGGCGGCTGGGTACCGCCGGCGATATTCACGCTCAGAAATCTCGCGCTCGCGTTTCTCGTCCTTGCACTCTCTCGCCCGCGGTCGGGAGCACATACTGAAACTCAGACGAGCGAAGGAATCAACATCGTTTTGGCGATCGATTTGTCCAGCTCGATGCTGGCCCTCGATTTCCGTCCGAACAACCGGATTGAAGTTGCCAAGGCGACGGTGAAGCAGTTCATCGCCCGGCGCACTTCCGACCGGATCGGTGTCGTCGCATTCGCCGGCGAAGCGCTGACCCAGGTACCGCTGACCACTGATTACGCAGTGGTCCAGCAGGCGGTCTCGAATCTTCAGGCGGGGCAGCTGGAGGATGGAACGGCGATCGGCAACGCGATCGCGACGGCAGCCAACCGTCTTCGTGACGCGCCAGGCAAGTCGAAGGTGATCATTCTCCTCACCGACGGTGTCAACAACCGTGGATCGATCGAGCCGCTCGCGGCGGCCAAGGCTGCCGAAGCGTACGGCATCAAGATTTACGGGATTGGAGTCGGCAGCATTGGAATGGCACCTGTGCCGGTTGGAAGAAATGCGGCCGGTGGGCTGCGCTACGAGTATCAGCCGGTCGAGATCGACGAAGCACTGTTGACCAACATAGCGCGCATGACCGGCGGCAGATACTTCCGCGCCCGCGACGCCGCCGCTCTGAAGACCATCTACGCCTACATCGATCAGATGGAGCGCGCTCCCGTTCATTCGGCGACGGTTGTGCAATACAGCGAGCTTTATCGCTGGCCCCTGATCCTGGGACTGCTGGCGCTATTCGCCGAGCTGTCAGTCGTGGCCTGGAAGGCGCCCCTCCCATGACCATCATCACGTCGTACCTCCGCTACATCCAGTGGCCGTGGGCGCTGGCGCTGGCGATTATGCTGCCACTTGTAACGGGGTGGCTCGTTCGCTGGGGATTGCGTGCGCGGCGCGAGCGCCTCGCCCGACTCGGAACGGAATCGATGATTGCGCGGCTCGCACCATCAGTTACGCAGCAGCGCACCTGGTCAGCGATTCTACGCGCCGGTCTCGCGACACTTCTTCTCGGGGTTGCCATCGCCGGCCCGCGGTGGGGCGTCGAACAAAACGTCGTCAAGCAACAGGGCGTGGATGTGGTGCTCGCGCTCGATGCATCGCTTTCGATGCTGGCAACGGACGAGAAGCCGAGCAGGCTTCTGGCGATGAAGCAGGAGATCGATCGACTGAGAGACTTGTCCCCTGGAGACCGATTCGCTCTGCTCGCCTTTGCGGGCCGCAGCTATATACTGACGCCGCTTACGATCGACAACAGCGCGCTCGACCTGTTTCTGCAGAATCTGGATCCGACCATAGTTGGGCAGGGAGGCAGCTCGCTTGCCAGCGCCCTGCGCCAGGCGACGAATCTCCTCTCGCTCAGCAAATCGCAGGGCGACAAAGCAATAATTCTCATGAGCGACGGCGAAGGTTTCGACAACCCTGACGAGGTTTTATCAGAGGCTCGGCGTGCGCGCGAGATGGGGTACACAGTCATCACCGTCGGTTTCGGAACGACAGAAGGGTCGACGATCCCAGTCATCGAGAATCGTGTCGTGACGCAGAAGCGCGACCAGAACGGCAACATCGTGGTGACTCATTATGACCCGGCGCTGCTCAAATCCATCGCCGACGAAGCGAAGGGGACCTTCGTCGATGCGCGCACGCCAAACAAGGCGGGGCGGATCCGGGTCGCTCTGAATACACTCCACGCGAATCCGCGTACTCTCGTCTCCGGGGAGAACCTCGGCGTGCAATTCCAGTGGTTCGTTCTGGCCGCGCTTCTCTTTCTTGGCGTTGATACCTTCCTGCAGACCAAACGCAGGCGGAGACGGGCATTTGCGGCCGCGGCGACCACCGCGACGATGCTGCTGCTGACGACGACTTCGTGCAGAAGGCTCGAGCGGGACAAGCCCGGTATCGCATTGTACAACGCGGGAACAACTCTGCTTCTTCGCGACTCGTTGAAGCCTGCGATCGAGCCACTCACGAAAGTCGTCGACTCTAAAGACGCCGAGGCCCGTCACCATTCGCGATTCAATCTCGGCCTCGATTATCTCGTGCAGGGCCGGCGGGCGAAGGATTCAGCCGACGCCCCGCTCGACAGCGCGTTGTATAGGTACAAGCAGATTCTGGAAGTTGCTGTCGCCGATTCCGACGCGCGCTGGAACTACGAGTTGGCTCTGCGTCAGAAGAAAGGAGGCGGTGGTGGAGGTGGAGGCGGTGGTGGCGGTGGAGGAGGCGGCGGAAAGAGCAACACGCCAAGTCCTGCGCCCGCCCAAAGCCCCAATCGGTCGCAGGCCCCGAAACCGGTTCCTGGGATGACGCCGCAGCAGGCAGAAGCGGTTCTGAACGCTGCCGAAGACCAAGAGACCGACGTGCAAGGCAAGCGACAAAAGAAGAACGTCCCCACTCCACCGAGGGGTAAGGATTGGTAGTTTGGATATCACCATGTCGGTGATTTCCATCCTTCCTCCCGCCGTCGCAGACCAGATTGCCGCCGGTGAGGTCGTCGAGCGGCCGTCGTCTGTCGTCAAAGAGCTGGTCGAGAACTCCATCGACGCCGGCGCCACAACTATCGAGATCGCGCTCGAGGACGGCGGCCGGAAGCTGATTCGCGTGAGCGATGACGGCTCAGGGATGACAGCGGAGGATGTTCCGTTGGCGCTGGCGCGACACGGCACGTCGAAAATCACAAAGGCGTCGGACCTCGTCGGCGTTTCTACGTTCGGGTTTCGCGGAGAGGCTCTCCCGGCGATTGCATCGGTGTCGATCTTCGAGCTCGAGACGGCGGCGGCTGACGGCGAGGGCACGTCGACGAAAGCTGCCGGCGGAAAAGTCTCCTCCCCTCAGCGCATTGCCCGCCGCCGTGGGACCACGGTCACTGTCGGTCAGCTCTTCTACAACATTCCCGCGCGTCTCAAGTTCCTCCGCAGCGCGCGGTCCGAATGGCGGGGTGCGGTCGAATCGCTCACCGCGCTCGCGCTCACGCAGCCCTCGATACGCATCCACTTGTCGCACGACGGCCGCAGCGCACTGATTCTGCCGCCGGTGGCGAGCGTCCGCTCTCGACTGGGGGCGATGTGGGGAGGGCGCTACGCGGAAGACCTGTTGGATGTGGACGAAGTCGCAGGTGTAATTCACACCAGTGGCCTCGTCCAACGGCCGGGAGACGTGGGCACATCGACACGTCGCGCATTCCTGTCGATCAACGGACGCGCGGTGCGCGATGCGGGAATCGCGCGCGCCGTCGAGGCAGCCTATCGGTCGACGATTGTGGCGGGAGTTCGTCCGTCGTTCTTCCTGAACATCACGCTGCCCGCCGACATGGTCGACGTGAACGTGCATCCGGCGAAGGCAGAAGTTCGTTTTCGCGATCGCTGGTCCGTTGAACGCGCTGTCGAGACGACTGTAAGGCGGGCGCTGGGCACCTTCGACAGCGCTGCCGCGCTTGGATTTCGCGGCTCGAGTTTCAGCTTCCGACCGGTTAATGTCGTCGCGAGCGTTGATGCGGAGATTCTTCGGCCGCAACCGGGGGCGGGTTCTCCGCTGTTTTCAAACGGCGCCGGCACGGACCCCGACGCGCATGAGGATTATTCGGCGGGCGTCTCCACCGGTGTGGAAGAAGCGCCGCCCGAAATCATTCCGCCGTTATTTCAGCTGCGCCGCACCTACATTGCGTTCGAGCACGAAGATGGGATCGTTCTCATCGATCAACACTCCGCCCACGAGCGCATTCTCTACGAGCAATTCATGCGCACGCTGGAGAGCGGGGCCGCTCCCGCACAGCGACTGCTGCTGCCGCTCACCCTTCATCTCGGCCCGGCCGAGGGCGAGGCCTTTGATGCGCATCGTGAGTATCTGACACGCCTCGGCTATGAGGTCGAGGGTTTTGGTGGCCACACTTTAATCGTCAACACGGTGCCGATGCCGCATCCGCGATTCGATGCTGAGCGCTGTCTGCGCGAGACACTTGATGCGCTTACGGGCGATCGCGTTGCTGGCGTCGCCGCCAAACACGAGCGCCTCGCCGCGACCGTTGCCTGCAAAGCGGCGATCAAAGCCGGGGAAGAGCTGTCACAGGGTGAGATGCGATCCCTGTTTGCCGCGCTCCGCGATACGACCCTCCCGGCGCACGACGTCCACGGTCGCTCCACGATCATTCACCTAACCTGGGACGAGGTCGAGCGCCGCTTTGGCCGGCGATAAGCTGCGCATAATCTGCGGGCCGACGGCGGCGGGAAAGTCGTCGATCGCGCTGGAGCTGGCAGCGGAGGGGAACGCGGCAATTGTCAGCGCAGATTCGCGTCAGATCTACTGCTATTTCAACATTGGCACCGCCAAGCCGACGCGAGAGGAATGCGCCCGGGCGACGCACTACGGCGTCGATGTCGTCGAGCCGGAGCAGCGATACTCGGCAGCGCGCTGGGCAATGGAGGCCGAGGAATGGATCGAGTCCGCGGCGGAGATCGATAAAACGCCAGTTATCGTTGGCGGTACCGGGCTTTATATCAAAGCGTTCGTGGAGCCCCTGTTCCACGCACCTGAAATTGATCCGGTGCAGCGTGCGCAGCTGGAGAATGAGCTGGAGAACAAATCTCTGCAGGTGCTGCGCGATTGGTGTCGTAGCCTCGATCCATCACGTGCGCACCTCGGGCGCGCGCAACTGGTGCGGGCCATCGAGACAGCAATTCTTACAGGATCTCGCATCAGCGACCTGCACGCAGCGCACAAAGCGACGTCATCACTCGAAACCACCTCTCAGCCGGCTTATCTCGTCGTCGATCCCGGCCCGTCTCTGGCGTCGCGGATTGAAAATCGCGTAGCTGCGATGCTAAACACCGGTTGGGCTGAGGAGGTTCGCGATCTGATTGACAAAGTGCCTGTTGACGCACCCGCGTGGAAAGCGAGTGGATACCAGGCCGTGCGTGATCACGTCGAAGGCCGTTGTGATTTGTCAACCGCAAGACAGCGGGTCATTATTGAGACACGACAGTACGCGAAGCGACAGCGTACCTGGTTTCGACATCAGCTGCCTCAGTCAGCGGTGAAACACGTAAATCCTGAAGACTCTCGTTCTCGTGCGATGGTGCGAGAGTGGTGGGAGAGAGCCGAGTGAAGATTGGCATCACCTGTTACCCGACGTACGGTGGCTCCGGCGCCGTGGCCACCGAATTGGGCATTGCCCTCGCCGAGCGTGGGCACGAAGTCCACTTCATCACGTATCGCCAGCCCTTCAGGCTTCCGGCGTTTCTACCCCGGATTTTTTTCCACGAAGTTGACGTCGGGCGTTATCCCCTTTTTGAATTCCCGCCCTACGACCTCGCCCTTGCGGTGCGCATGCACGAGGTCGTGCTAACACACGGTCTCGAGCTTCTCCATTGTCATTACGCGATTCCACACGCGGCCAGCGCCTGGATCGCGCGCGAAATGTTGCGTGAAGCGGGACAGGACGTGCACCTCGTCACCACCCTGCACGGAACCGACATCACCATCGTCGGACAGGACCCATCGTTTTATCCGATTACCAAATTCTCGATCGAAAAATCCGACCGCATAACGGCCGTCTCGCAGTATTTGCGTGAGGAGACTTGTCGCGCGTTCGGCTGCGAGGGTCCCGAGATAGAAGTCATCCACAATTTCATCGACCCCAAGGTTTACGACCGCGACAAATACCCACCGCTCCTGAAAAACGAGTTCGGCGCCACCAAGCCGATTCTGATGCACGTTTCCAACTTCCGAACGGTAAAGCGGGTGCGCGATGTCGTAAGGGTCTACGCCGAGGTGAATCGCGAGCTGCCGAGTGTGCTGGTGATGATCGGTGACGGGCCGGATCGCCCGGCAGCCGAGGAGGAAGCGCGAATGCTCGGCGTCGAAGACTCTGTTTCGTTCCTCGGCAAACTCGATCAAATCGCGCCCTTGCTCGCGGCTGCGGATCTTTTCCTTCTCCCGAGCCAGAGCGAATCGTTCGGTTTGAGTGCGCTGGAGGCGCTCGCTTCAGGCGTGCCGGTGGTGGGAACCAACGCCGGTGGACTTCCTGAGGTCATCCGGGACGGCGAAACGGGATTTCTGTGCGGAATCGGCGACGTACCGGGGATGTCCGCCGCTTCTTTAGCGATTCTTAGCGACCGCAGGCGCTGGACCGAAATGAGCAAGCTCGCATCTTCCGACGCGCGTGAGCGGTTCGCGCAAGACGCAATCGTCAGCAAATACGAGGCACTCTACCGCACTTCACTTCCCGCCAGCAAAACATGACACCACTTCAGGCAACGGTACTCGGCATCCTTCAGGGCCTGTCCGAATTCCTCCCCATCAGCAGCTCGGCGCATCTCACGCTCGCACCCTGGCTTCTGGGTTGGGAGGATCCCGGACTCGCGTTCGACGTGGCTCTGCATTTTGGAACGCTCCTCGCCGTTCTCTGGTACTTCCGCATGGAATGGCTGGCGCTGATCAAGGCTGCGTTTGGAATAATTACCAGCGGACGGATCGAGACTCCGGAAAAGCGGAAGGTTGTCTACCTGATAATCGCCACGATTCCGGGCGCGATCGGCGGTTACCTGTTGCAGAGCAGGGCGGAATCCGCGTTCCGCAGTCCACAAATCATTGCCATCGCCCTCATTGCGATGGGAATCGTTCTCTGGCTGGTCGACAAGCTCGTAGACCAGCGAAGAATCCTCGGCGAAATGCGCTGGATCGACTCGCTTCTCGTCGGATTGTCGCAGGTGATTGCGCTTATTCCCGGCGTCTCGCGATCCGGATCGACGATCACCACCGCGCGTGGTCTCCGCTTCGATCGTGAAAGCGCAGCCGAATTCAGCTTCCTGATGAGCATGCCGATCATCGCGGCGGCAGTAGTTCTCGAGGGCCCGAAAGCACTGCACGAGGGAGGGATTACAAACGAGCTGATTTCCGGTGTCGTCGCATCAGCGGTTAGTGGATGGCTCGCCATCTCGATTTTGATGCGGTACGTCAGCAGACACAGCTACGGAATTTTCGCCCTTTATCGCGTGGTACTTGGCATTGCTGTCCTGGCGGTGATCTACGCGCGCGGATAAGGGTGTCTGCTTCGACGGCGCGACGCGAGAGCAGATGGAGCGGGTGCTCGACCTCCCACGAGTCGAGCTGCTCGAAACGACAACTTCCACTCTCGACGTCGCGCATCGCCTCGCCAGTCAGGGAGCGCCGTCCGGCACGCTGGTAATTGCAAACGAGCAGACCGCGGGGAGGGGGCGAGAAGGTCGAAGCTGGCAATCATCTGCTGGCGCCGGATTGTGGTTGACTTTGATCGAGCGACCGAAAGACACCTCCGGACTCGGGGTGCTTTCTTTGCGTGTAGGACTGGTTGCCGCCGAAGCCCTCGACCGGTTTGCGTCGGAGCCGATTCGCCTCAAGTGGCCAAACGATCTCTACGTCGACCAGGGGAAACTCGCCGGCATCCTCGTCGAAGCCCGCTGGCGGGAGTCGACAGCCGAATGGGTCGCGATAGGCCTGGGGGTGAACGTTCAAGCGCCCGACAACGTGGAGTCGGCCGCCGGATTGGAGCCCGGAACCGACCGACTCGACGTGCTTGGCGAGCTGATACCCGGTATTCGCGCTGCTGCCCAAGCTCGCGGTTCCTTGCGACCAGAAGAATTGGAGGAATTCAACGCCCGGGATCTCGCCCGTGGCAGGACCTGCGTCCAACCGGCGCTAGGCAGAGTGGCCGGAATTTCGGCAGCGGGCGAGCTCCTCGTCGCCCTAGCAGACTCGGTTACCCCGTTTCGTTCTGGATCGCTCGTGCTCGAGGAATTGCCGTGATTGTTGTGTTTGATGTCGGCAATTCCGAAATCACCATCGGCATCTTCGAAGGCGCGGAGCTAACCGCCCATTGGCGTCTCACCACCGCCGCGCCCCGCACCGCCGACGAGCTGGCGCTGCTCATACGCTCGATAGTGGGAGCAGATGTGGCGACACCGGGAGGAGCCGAAGGGTCAGCGATCTGCTCCGTCGTCCCGGCGATAACTCCGATGCTCGCGGAGGCCTGCGAGACGTCGTTCGGTGCGAAGCCGATAATGATTGACGCGCACGCAAAGCTGCCGATCAAGTTGGATGTCGAGGAACCATTCACCGTCGGCGCAGACCGGATTGCAAACACGCTTGCAGCGAGCCGCATACACAAGCGCGACGCAATCGTCGTCGACATGGGAACGGCTACGACCTACGACTGCATAACTGGCGACGGCACTTTCCTCGGCGGCGTCATTCAGCCCGGTATTATGATATCGGCCGACACCCTTTTTCGACGCACCGCACAACTACCCGCCACCGACATCGTTCCCCCAAAGCGAGTGATATCGCGTCGAACCGACGAATGCATCAGAGCTGGCGTGCTGTATGGCGCCGTGGACTCGATCGATGGAATCGTCCGCCGAATCAAAAAGGAATGGCCCGGAAAGGCCAAGCCTCTGGTGATTGCCACGGGTGGCATGGCCGAGACGATCCGACCCCACTCGGCCGAACTGGAATTGGTCGACTCCTTTCTGACGCTAAAGGGCATCCGCCTGGGCTACGAGCTTCTAACTCGCTGACTGGTAACGGATTGGTTACGGCGGGGTGTTTCCGGGTTGACCCTCGGCCAGAGAGCCATTAACTTAGCGGCTTAGCACTCACTAAGGTCGAGTGCTAACAGCAGAGCCTCCTACCCAAAGCCACTCATTCCAGCAAAGGGCAGCCAACTATGGCCACAAAAACACAAACCAGCACCAAGGTCGCTCCCCTCTCCGATCGCGTCGTCGTCAGGGCGCTCGAGGACACGGAGCAGATGCGCGGCGGTCTCTTTATTCCCGACACCGCCAAGGAAAAGCCGCAGCAGGGCGAGATCATCGCTGTCGGCCCCGGACGCTATGAGAAGAATGTCCGCGTCCCGATGGAGCTCAAGGTCGGGGACAAGGTTCTCTACGGGAAGTACAGCGGTACCGAAGTCACCATTGACACCGAACAGTTGTTGATCCTTCGCGAGTCCGATGTGCTCGCGGTCGTGAACTAACCATTACCTAACAGAGCGAACATATGGCAGCCAAGGAACTACACTTCAACACCGACGCGCGTGCGGCTCTCAAGCGCGGCGTCGATCAGCTCGCCGAGGCGGTCAAGGTTACTCTTGGCCCCAAGGGACGAAACGTCGTCATCGACAAGAAGTTCGGTGCGCCGACCGTCACCAAGGACGGCGTTACCGTCGCCAAGGAGATCGAGCTTTCTGATGCCCTCGAGAACATGGGCGCCCAGATGGTCAAGGAAGTCGCCACCAAGACGAGTGATCTTGCCGGCGACGGCACCACCACCGCGACGGTTCTCGCTCAGGCGATTTTCCGCGAAGGCCTCAAGAACGTCACCGCCGGTGTGAACCCGATGGCGCTCAAGCGCGGCATCGATTCCGCCGTCACCGCCGTCGTCGACGAGCTCAAGAAGATGAGCGTCCCGACCAAGGGCAAGAAGGAGATCGCTCAGGTCGGCTCCATCTCCGCCAACAACGACAAGGAAATCGGTGATCTGATCGCCGAGGCCATGGAGAAGGTCGGCAAGGATGGCGTCATTACCGTTGAGGAGGCGAAGGGCCTCGAGACGACGCTGGAGACTGTCGAGGGCATGCAGTTCGACCGCGGATATCTCTCACCGTACTTCGTCACCGATCCCGAGAAGATGGAAGCGGTACTCGAGGACGCGCATGTCCTCATTCACGACAAGAAGATCTCGTCGATGAAGGATCTCCTGCCGATTCTCGAGAAGGTCGCGCAGCTGGGCAAGCCGTTGCTCATCATCGCTGAGGACATTGAAGGAGAGGCGCTGGCGACGCTGGTCGTCAACAAGCTCCGCGGCACGCTCCGCGTTGCCGCCGTCAAGGCGCCGGGCTTCGGCGATCGTCGCAAGGCCATGCTCGAGGACATTGCGGTCGTGACGGCCGGCCAGGTGATCTCCGAGGAAGTCGGGTTCAAGCTGGAGAACGCGGTCGTCACCGATCTCGGCCGCGCCAAGCGGATCGTCATCGACAAGGAAAACACCACCATCATCGATGGCCAGGGCGAGGAAGAGAAGATCAAGGGGCGTATCAAGGAGATCAAGGCCGCGATCGACAAGACGACCTCGGATTACGATCGTGAGAAGCTCCAGGAGCGTTTGGCCAAGCTCGCCGGCGGTGTGGCGGTGATCAACGTCGGCGCGCCCACCGAGAGCGAGATGAAGGAGAAGAAGGCAAGAGTCGAGGATGCGCTTCATGCAACCCGTGCAGCCGTCGAAGAGGGAATCGTTCCCGGCGGTGGCGTCGCCTTCGTGCGTTCGCAGAAGGCGCTCAAGGCTCTCAAGCTCGAGGAAGCCGACGAGCAGATCGGTGTCGACATTGTCCGTCGCGCGATCGAGGAGCCGATGCGGATTATCGTCCAGAACGCCGGCGGTGAAGGCTCGATCGTCGTTGAGAAGATTCGCCAGTCGAAGGAGATCAACTACGGCTACAACGCGCTGACCGACGAGTACGAGGATCTGGTTGCGGCCGGTGTCATCGACCCGACCAAGGTTACGCGTACGGCGCTGCAAAACGCCGCGTCGATCGCCGGACTTCTCCTCACGACCGAAGCGTTGATCGTGGAGAAGAAGGAGCCGGCTGGAGCGGGCGCAGCGGGAGGCGGTCCTCCGGGTGGTATGGGAGGAATGTATTAAGAGCAGCTAGGCGCTAGCGGCTAGCAGCCGGGAGCCACAGCTGAAAGGCGGGGAGCGTAATTTTGGCTGCAGATATCATCACCAGACAATCGAAATACCTGTGGTCATTTGCCGCGTATTGCAGCCACGTTAAATAAATGCTAAAAAGCGAGGAACGCCCGCGGCCTCACAGCCCCGGGCGTTCTGCTTTGTGCGCGGAGTCTTTCACCGAGGATCCACATGACTCCCCTGCAGCAGCTCGAGGTACCAAGCTCGCCCGAGGTTCGATTTCCCCTCCCGGCGGCGAGTATCGGAATCAATCGCAAGGCTTCGAGGTTCACTGACACAGTCCCGCAATTTGGTTCCGCCACGGCAAAGCCGCAGCGAACCATTCGCATCGCACTTGCCGGGTGCGGTGTCGTCGGCAGTGGGCTCGTGCGATTACTCCACAACTCTGCTGCGGCGATTGCTTCGCGTTTCGGAGTTCGCTTCGCCATCACCAGCGTTCTGGTCCGAGACACGACGCGAGACCGGCGCGTGCCAATCGATTCGCGGGTCTTTACCAACGATCTGGAGTTCTTTCTCGCGCACGACGCCGACGTTGTCATCGAGGCAGTTGGCGGCGAGGAGCCGGCACGCACCATTGCCATCAGCGCACTACGACGTGGCAGCAAGCTGATCACCGCCAACAAGGAGCTGATTGCTGCCCACGGCGAGAGTCTCGATGAGCTCGCCAATCTGCATCGCACCGGACTGGACTTCGGCGCCGCCGTCGGTGGCAGCGCACCCGTCATATCCACGCTGCGTGACCTCGTTGGCGCCTCGGCGCCGCGGTCGGTGCGCGGAATTCTGAACGGGACATCGAATTTCGTAATCACCCACCTCGAGCGCGGAGCAAAGCTTGAATCAGCACTCGAGTCGGCGTGCGCTCGCGGCCTTGCAGAAGCCGACTTCACGCGGGATTTCGACGGACGCGATGCGGCGGCGAAGCTCTCGATCATTGCCTGGATCGCTTTCGGAATCCGGCCGTCCGCGCTCCAGCTGCGACGGATTTCTCTGGTGCCCGGTCTCGAGCAACTCACGCGAATCGCTGTCTCGCGCGGAGGTCGGCTGCGGCTCATCGCCGAGTGTACGCGGCTGGACGAGAATCGCGTCGTCGCTGCCGTCGAGCCCGTAATCGTCTCCGAATCCACTGCGTTTGCCCGCACCACGCTCGAAGACAATCGCGTTGAAGTCGATCTTGGCTGGACATCACCACTCAGCGTGTCGGGCCCGGGCGCTGGTGGAGAGCCAACAGCGGCCGCGCTATTGAGCGATCTCGTCCGCGTTTCCGCGCCGCCAAACGATCGTGGGGCAGAAGCGCTTCAATTCATCTCGGCTCGCGACGACCGTGACCATTGCTGGCTAATAGGTGCGAGAGTCGACGCGGCGACTCTGAATGCGCGGGCCGCGGCGGTGAATCTACCAATTCGGGATCGGCAGCTTGGCCGGGACTACCCGTTTCTTGTCACCGAGCCAGCGAGCTGGGAAAGCACCAAACTGCTACTCGGCGAACTCAAAGCGCTAAACGCCACGCCCTTCGTCGCGCGGTACGAAATCTCGGACCGCGGGGAGGAGCTCCAATGACCGCCCTGGCACTGCTGCGCGAGTGTGAGCCGCTGGTCGATGGTTCTGCTGCGTGCTACGAAATCACCGGCGCCCCCGGCGCGCCCGTCGTCGCCGTCCTCGGCGGCATCTCCGCTTCGAAACACGTGACATCATCGGCGTCTGATCCGCGACAGGGTTGGTGGGAGGAAGTCGTCGGTGAAGGTCGCGCGATCGATACCAACAAGTTTCGCGTCATCTCCGTCGACTATCTCACGCACGTGAAGGGAAGTCTTCCCGTTACGACCGAGGATCAGGCACGTGGTCTGGCGAGGGCTCTTGACGAATTGGGCATCGACCGCTTGCAGGCCGTCGTTGGCGCCTCCTACGGCGGAATGGTCGCCCTGGCTTTCGGCGCTGCCTTTCCCGCGCGCGCCGATCGGCTGATTGTGATCGGCGCAGCCCATGAGAGTGACCCAATGGCGACCGCCCTCCGTCATCTGCAGCGGCGCGTGGTTGAACTGGGCACAGCCGTGGGTCGCGAGCGCGATGGACTTGCCATCGCCCGCGGCATCGCGATGACCAGCTATCTAACGCCGCGCTATTTCGAGGAGCGGCTAGCCGAGGATGATGGGAATGACATACAAGCAACCGAGGATCGAATTGGTAGCTACCTGAGAGCCCAGGGCGAGCGGTTCGCGGATAAGTGGACGTCCGAGAGATACAACTCGTTGTCGCTCTCACTCGATCTGCACAAGGTCCGACCCGAGGAGATCACTACGCCGACCACGATCATCGCCGTCAGCAGTGACCGCCTGGTGCCGATTGCGCAATCGCGGGAGCTGGCCAGTCGCCTCGGCGGACCGAGCCAGCTCGTCGAGCTCGACTCCTCGTTTGGTCACGATGCGTTTCTCGGCGACTGGCCGCGCGTGGCTCCGTTCATTAATGAGCTGCTGCAGGTGGAACGGAGGGTCTGGTCATGACGGATAAGCGGCCACAGCAACCCGCTCGAGCTTCGAGGAAGCCGGCGACGTGCGCCGTACGCGCGGGAATCGCCCATCTGTCTTCGACATTTGCGTTCGATGGGTTCGGCAAGAAGCGCCTCTACGATTATACCCGGACCGGCAACCCGACGCGAGAATATCTCGCCAATGCGCTCGCCGAGCTGGAGGGCGGGGAAGGCGGAGTGGTGACGAGCACCGGGATGTCTGCGGTGGCGTTGGTGTTACAGCTTGTGCGTCCGGGGGACTTGATCCTTGCCGCGCACGACTGTTACGGAGGAACGCATCGCCTCCTCCGCTCACTGGCAGCCCGTGGGCATTTCGATGTAGTGTTCGCCGATCTCACTGCTGAGAACGCAGCCGAATTAATTAACGCACGCCGGCCGAAGCTCCTCTTGATCGAGACGCCGAGTAATCCGGTGCTGCGGATAACCGATCTCTCCTCTGTCGTCGCCGCCGGTCACGATGTCGGCTCAATAGTGTGTGTCGACAACACCTTTCTCTCACCAGCGCTGCAACGGCCGATCGAATTCGGTGCCGATCTTGTCGTCCATTCGACCACCAAGTATCTCAACGGGCACAGCGATGTCGTCGGCGGGGCGGTGATCGCTGCGGACCCGAGCCTCGCCGAGGAGCTGGCGTGGTGGGCGAACTGCCTTGGCATCACCGGCGCCCCGTTCGACAGCTTCCTCACTCTGCGTGGAGTGCGAACGTTGCACGCGCGCATGCGCGTTCACTGTGAGAACGCGCGTCGGGTGGTCGACACGCTGTGCGCTCACTCCGGTGTGAAGCGTGTCTATTATCCCGGTTTGGCGTTCCACCCCGGGCACGCGGTCGCGGCGAGACAGCAGGGCGATTTCGGCGCCATGGTGAGCTTCGAGGTCGAAGGCGGGCTCGCTGGTGTGGAGCGATTCGTCAACAACCTCCAGTGTTTCACATTGGCGGAATCGCTGGGCGGGGTTGAGAGCCTGGTTGCGCACCCGGCGACGATGACTCACGCGTCGATGGATGAGGAGGCGCGCCGTACGGCCGGCATCGCTGATTCGCTGCTGCGGCTGTCGGTGGGGATCGAGGACGGAGACGATCTCATCGCTGATCTCACCTCGGCGCTCGACGCGGTCGTCGCGCGCTCCGATGAGTTGGCAGACCCGGAGCCAGAGGAGATCGGCGCAGGCATTTGAGGCGTTGCGAGCGTGAGTGCGGCGGTGCAGTATCTATCGCTGGCCTCCAAACCCTCACGCTTTCGCAGCATGGTGCTCTCATGTCGATGAAACTCGCATCAGCCGCGGTCTTCCTGTTCGGTGCCGCTCCGCTCACAGCGCAGGCGCCGGCCACGGCTTACATCGTAACTCGACTTGGCGTTGACACCGTTGCCATCGAGCGATACACCCGCTCGAGTGACAAGCTCGAGGGAGACCTCGTGCTTCGGCACCCGAGAGTCCGCACGATTCACTACATAGCCGATCTCGGTCCGCAGGGGCGGATCAAGTCCTTCACCACCACCGTTCGCAGGCCGGGCACGGATCCGAGTGCGCCGCCCGTGCTAAGGACCGTATCGAGATTCGGGGACACGCTCGCCGTCGTCGAGGTCCAGCGCAACGGACAAGTCGACACCGCGTCTAGTGGGAGGAAAACCTATCACGGTGCCCCTGCTCCGATGATCGGCGTCGAGCCTACGTCATACGGGATTTACGAGCAGCTGTTGTCAGCTGCGAAACTCGGACGTGATAGCGCGTCGTACGCTCTCATCGCCGCTGGCGCCGGACCAGCGCCGGCGATCATTCTGCGCCGGCGTGGCGCCGACTCGGTGGCGTTTACCAGCACGTTCTTCCCTGGCTGGACGGAAGTCGCCAGCGTGGATTCGCGCGGTCGCATCCTGGGCATCGACGCCAGTGCGACGACGGTGAAGACCGTCGCGCAGCGTGTCAGCAGCATGGATTTCGACAACATCGTTAAGTCTTGGGCGGCGATCGAAACCGCGCGCGGGGGAACAATGGGGCAGATGTCCCCACCCGACACTGCCAGGGCGACGATCGGCGGTGCCAACCTCGTTGTGGCCTATAGCCGACCGTTGAAGCGCGGCCGGGTGATCTTCGGCAACATCGTTCCCTGGAATCAGGTCTGGCGGACCGGCGCCAACGCGGCAACCATGTTCACCACCGATAAGGATCTCGTTTTTGGATCGACAGTTGTGCCGGCGGGGAAATACACCCTGTGGACAGTGCCCACTCCGACGGGCGCGAAGTTGATCTTCAACAGCGAGACGGGTCAGTGGGGAACCGACTATCACGCTGACAAGGATTTTGCCCGCGTCGATCTGTTGGGGAAGCAAGTATCTCCATCCGTCGAGCAGTTCGTGATCGGAGTGACACCGCAGGCGAGTGGTGGTCTTCTGAGCTTTACCTGGGACGACCGTCAATACAGTGTTCCTTTCACAGTGAAATGAGCGATGACAACACCGGACATCACGGCCCCCAAGGATCGCTGGCTACGCGCGATCGGCTACGGATTGCTTGCTGAAATCGCGACGATCTTTACCATCGTCGCCATAGTTCTCTTGTATAAGTACGCGTTTGCGCGAGGTCTGTCGGACGCGGACTACATCGCGTTTGCGGAACGGGTGGGCGCGCTGCTGGGCGTGATCGGTGGCACTCTCTACGTCTATCTCTTTGCGCATTTGTTAATGGGTCGTCTCGCAACCCGATTTGTCGCGCATGGAATCGTAGTGGCGATCGCGGCGATCGTGCTTTCTGTGACCGGCTCCCTCGCGGGGCATCAGGGAGTTCCGCCTATGTACCTGCTGGCGTCGGCGCTGAAGGTCATCGCCGGTGGCTTGGCTGGATCCATCGCATCGAGGCGCGCGCACCGGACTAGCTAGCGGAGCCAGAAAAAAAAACGGGCGACGGAATTCTGTCGCCCTTCTCTGACAGGAAGTCAGTCGGAAATTACCAGCGAAACGGGTTCGTCGATATAAACGACTTGTTCCTGACGCCGGAAGTGGATGACACGCCAGAACCAGTTCTCGCCGCGTGGCTGGCCGCCGTGCTCCATGACCATTTTCGCGAGATCGGCTACTTCGCCGGGATCCATTCTCAAACACCCGTGCGATTCCGCGCCGCCCAGGCTTTCGACGTCGTCGGTGCCGTGGATGTAGTAGTCGGGCTCCTTGAAGAAGATCTTTACGACTTTCATCGGGTTTCCGGGATCGCCGGGGCCTTTCTCGGTTTTTCCCTTCGCCCAATCTGAGCCCGGTGGCGGCTTCCAACTCGGATTCCACACGATTTTCCTGATCATGTAAATCCCCGGTGGCGTCGGGTACTTGGGCTGCCCGATCGCGATCGAATACGTTCGGAGGGTGGAGCCGCCCTGGCTGGCGGTGAGGATGCGCGCGCGGAGATCTGCGCGAAGTTCGAGCGGCGCATTTCTGACCAGCGCGCCCGGCTCAGGCTTCCCGCTATCCCTTCCAGCCGTGGGCGCCGTTCGCGGCAGCTCGATCTGGGCACAAGCCGGCAGTGAAACGAGTCCCGCCATTAGAAATGTCAGCGCTACTAAAGTCTTACGAGATATCGTCATTTATAGGGTTTATTCGAGTCATTATTGGTGTTCGGGCATACACATGATTATTCAAATGCCGTTCCACTGAATCCGGCTCTGCTGTGACTGGCCCGGGTAAGAGGGCCATTGCATTTTCTTGCGTATTCACTCACCGGGAGTTGCCACCTGAGCGCAGCAAAAAACCTTCGCCGTCCACTCCTGCCGATCTGCCTGATTGCGGTGGCCGCAGCGACAACCGATTTGCCGGGGCAGGGCAATGCGTCACTGTACTCGAACCTGCAGTGGCGGATGATCGGCCCGTTTCGAGCGGGACGCACCGTTGGCGCGACCGGAGTTCGCGGGCAGCCCAACGTCTTCTACGTTGGCGTCAACAACGGCGGCGTCTGGAAGACGACCGATTTCGGGCACACGTGGACACCAATCTTCGACGAACAGCCGACGGGCTCCATTGGTGATCTTGCCGTCGCTCCATCAAATCCAAACGTGGTGTACGTCGCGACGGGCGAAGGAATACAGCGACCCGATCTCGCTACAGGCGACGGCGTGTACAAATCAACCGATGCCGGAAAAACCTGGCGACACCTCGGACTGCGCGACGGTCAACAAATCGGCGGCATCATCGCCGACCCGCGTGATGAGAACAGAATATTTGTCGCGGTCCTCGGCCACCCGTACGGACCGAACCCGGAGCGAGGTGTCTATCGCTCTACGAACGGCGGCGAGACGTTCGAGAAAGTTCTCTACAAGGACGAAAACACCGGCGCGATTCAGGTAGGGTTCGATCCGACCAACCCGCAAACGATCTACGCCGCGCTGTGGGCCGGCCGACAAGGGCCCTGGGAAAACTCGTCCTGGAACGGTCCGTTGAGCGGACTCTTCAAATCGGTCGACGGTGGCACGACCTGGCGGCAGATCGGCGCCGGATTTCCCACCGCCGCGCAGGGACTTGGCAGAATCGGCTTCACCATTGCGCCGAGTGATCCACGGCGCATGTACGCAACGGTCGACGCGCCGGCGCTGGGAGGGATTTATCGCTCCGACGACGCCGGCGAGACCTGGCGACGCACCAATTCAGAAGTTCGGGTCTGGGGACGCGCTTCTGATTTCGCCGAGGTGAAAGTCGACCCCCGGAATCCGGATGTGATGTACTCCGCGAACACGTCGACTTATCGCTCGACCGACGGCGGAACGACCTTCACCGCAATCAAAGGTGCCCCCGGCGGTGACGACTATCATCGCATTTGGATCAACCCCGATAACCCGGACATCATGCTCATCGCCGCCGATCAAGGCGCGACCATCACCGTTAACGGCGGCAAGACCTGGAGCTCGTGGTACAATCAGCCGACTGCGCAGTTCTATCACGTGATCACCGACAACCAGGTTCCATATTGGGTGTACGGCGGTCAGCAGGAGAGTGGCTCCATCGGAACAATGAGCCGCGGCGACTACGGCGCGATCACCTTTCGCGAGTGGAATCCGGTTGGTGTCGAAGAGTACGGCTACGTCGCTCCCGATCCGCTGGACCCGAACATCATCTACGGCGGCAAGATTTCGCGCTTCGACCAGCGCTCACGCGAAGTGCAGAACATCAGTCCCGAAGTGGTCCGCTCGGGCAAGTACAGGTTTCTCCGCACCGCGCCGGTCATTTTTTCGACGGTCGATCCGCACATCCTTTATTTCGCCGGCAACGTTCTCTTCAAGACCACCAATGGTGGACACAGCTGGGACGTCATCAGCCCTGACCTCACTCGCAAAAACTACGAAGTCCCCGCCAGCTATGGAATTTTCACCAATGGTGATGCGTCGAAAGCGCAGAATCGCGGCGTGATCTACACCGTCGCGCCCTCGTTCAGAAACGTGAATACGATCTGGACCGGCTCTGACGACGGAGTGATCAATCTCACTCGCGATGGCGGAAAAAACTGGACGAACGTCACGCCGGCTCCGCTAACTCCGTGGAGCAAAGTGTCGTTGATGGAAGCTTCACACTTCGACGACGCGACAGCGTATGCGGCGATCAACCGATTCAAGCTCGACGATCTGCGTCCGCACATTTATCGAACGCATGACGGCGGGAAGACCTGGACCGAGATCGTGAATGGGATCCCGAGCGGCGAAGTTGTGAACTCGGTACGCGAGGATCCGGTGAGCAGAGCCTGCGCCTGAACATGCCGGCGACATCGATTCGGGATCTCGTCATCCATGATGATGACATCGTTGTCGGCACCCACGGCCGCTCGTTCTGGATCCTCGACGACATGTCGCCGTTGCGACAGCTCGATGCCAAGCCGGCCGCCGAGACTTTTCTCTTCACGCCCAAGCTCACCTACCGGTTCCGTCGCGACAAGAACACCGATACGCCCTTACCACCGGAGGAACCGGCCGGGAAGAACCCTCCCGACGGCGCGGTTATCAACTATCGGCTTGGCGCCGACGCAGCCCGTCCTGTCTTGCTCGACATCCTCGACCACGCGGGTAAGATCGTCCGCAGTTTCTCGAGTGCGGATTCGGTCGAGCCGATCGAAACCGATGTCAACGTTCCCACCTATTGGATTCGCCCTCAACAACGTCTCCCTGCAGAAACGGGCACGCATCGTTTTGTCTGGGATCTGCACTACCCGCCCCCGAAAGTGCTGGCGCACGATTACCCGATCTCGGCGATCTACGGCGACACGCCGCGCTTTCCATTGGGGCCGGCGGTGCTGCCAGGCACTTATACCGTCAGACTGACTGTGAAAGGACGCCGTTATGAGCAACCGCTCACAATAAGACTGGATCCTCGGGTGCGGATCACTGACGCCGGATTACGGTCGCAGCTCGACATCGGCGTGCGAATGAACGACGCCATCAGCCGTGACTTCGCCGCGCTCAGTGACCTGCGTTCGCAACGCGGACTGCTGCGAACCCAGCGCGAAGGCGCCAAGGCGAAGGAAGTTGCAGATTCACTTGTCGCTCTTGACTCAACGCTGGCGGGCATCGAAACGGGAGCGCGCGGCGGAGCCGCAGCTGGTCTCGTGCAGCTCAACGAGCAGCTGGCGAGTGTGCTCGACACCGTCGAGGGGGCAGACGCCGAGCCAACGACTCAGGCCGCACAAGCGGCAGCAGATCTTGAGCGAGCACTCAACGCCTTGCTCAGGCGCTGGACCGAGATCAGGGGCACCCGATTACGCACTGAGAGAAAATAGAGTTTCCGCATGCGCACCCATTGGAGAACGTCATGACGACAAGCAAGGAAACGGAGTGGATGAATCATCCGCGGCTGCGGAAGCTCGTCACTGCGATAAATGAGCTGACCCTCGCCGAGCGAATTACGCTCGTAAAGGGTCTGGTACCCGCAATCGCCGACGATCTCTCGGATACGGAGTACGAGAGGTTCGTCGACGCGATACGGTTGAAAGGCGCGCGCTTTCACGAAGCGCAGGCGCATCCAGGAGAGGGGAGGGCAGAAAGAAAAATTCCCGGCGAGCGCGATATCGAGGGCCGATGAACTTTTATTGGGTTTTTGGAATTCTGATTGTCGCGGCGCTGGCGTTCGCGATCTACGCCGGCAATCGCCGACCGAAGCCCTGAGCTACAGGCCCAGCGCCAGTTGCACGGGCGCCAATTGGGTCGACACACTCGGCGGTCCGACGCAGATCGGCCCTACGACGTTGCCCTGCGACGCCGCGGTCAGGCGGCCCTTGAATCGACCACGCCGAAGAGAATCCCCAACGGTGTTCAGCGCGACTCGTGGAGTGTTGTTCTCTTCACTGAGGTGCGCCAGCACGATGTTGTTGAGACCCGAGTGAATGCTCCCACCCGCCAGTTTCCCCGCGTCGCTGTTGCTCAGATGTCCGAATTTCCCTCGGATTCTTGCCTGTACCGAAGGCGGATACGGACCAGCCCTCAGCATGCCTTCGTCGTGATTGGCCTCGATCACCAGAATGTCGAGCTTGTCGAGCGCACGCGAGATCGTCTCCGTCACGTGCCCGAGATCGTAAACGATCCCCGCCCTCGCTCCTTCACCTATCGAGGTCACTATCACCGCGATCGGCTCATTGGCATCGTGCGAAACCGGAACAGTCTCCAGATGAAAATCGCCAACGACCACCGCGCTCTTTCGCGGCGTGAGGATCGTTTTGGCCTCCACCCAGTCCGGGCACATCATCCGCGTTCCCGCGGTCGAGACGATGGTCCAGCCCCACTTGCGAGCCGCTGCAGCGGCGCCCTTAGCGTGGTCGGTGTGCTCGTGGGTGACGACGACCGCTTCGATCGATTTCGGTGAGACACCGGCCACAGCAAGGCGTTGCTTGAGCACGCGCGGAGAGAAACCCGCGTCGACGAGTATTCTCGAACGCGCTGTCTCCAGAAGTATCGCATTTCCACTACTGCCGCTGCCAAGAACCCACAACTTCATCAAACGCTCCAACGCTTCTTGTGTGCCTCGCTCAGCTGCTTTCGCGTGTTGTCTCCCAGCTCGACATGTCGACGCGACATTACGCGCTCTGCCACCGTAAGGAATCTAGTGACGTCGTAGGTGTCGTAGGGTTCTCCGTCGCCCCACGCAAAGGGTGGGACCACCTTCGGCGGCATGTTCGAACCGAAGAGGTTAGCGCCGGCTCCGACCACCGTCCCAGTGCTGAGCATCGTCCCGATACCCGTCTTGGCGTGATCGCCGAAGATCGTACCCAGAAATTGTTGGCCGGTGCCGCGCACGCCTGACGGAGTCCAAAGCTGAACCGGGCCGTAGGTGTTCTTGAGATTGCTCGTCGCGGTGAGCGCGCCGAGGTTGACCCAGCGGCCAAGGTACGAATGGCCAACGAAGCCGGCGTGGCCCTTGTTGCTATGGCCGAGCACGATCGAATTGCTGAACTCGCCCCGCACTTTGCAATGATCGCCGATAGATGACGTGCCAACGCGATCTCCCAGAATCTGAGAACCGCGCCCGACCGCGATCGGTCCGACCAGGTGCGTGAAGGGAGCGATCGCCGCGCCGCGTCGTATCAGTATGGGTCCGCCCGATGCATCGAGCACGACCTGCGGTCCAATCTCGGCGCCTTCTTCGACGAACACTCCGTGTTCGCCCAGAGTTGTCGCACTGAACTTTGCTGTCGCGGACATCGCTTTCGCGCGGAGCGGAATGTCCTCCATCAACTGATCGGTGAGGGTCGCCACGTAGTCCCACACTTCGTTCATCCAGCGCCCCTGAATCTTGCGGCCGCCCAGGCTCGTCTGGATGCTACCGATGTCGACGGATCCATCGGCGAACTGCGAGAGTGGTATCGATCTGGCGAGTCGCACCGCGCACGCCGCGCCCTCGCACATCAGTAAGTCGAAGCGATCGAGCTCCAGTCCGAAAGGAATCACGCAGCGCGAGTTCACGATTACCGATCCCGCCGGGATTTCGGCTTTGGCGGGCACCGCTGGTGGAGCGTTGCCTTCCTCGAAGTGTGCGAGGTGTGGCGAGCTGATGAACCCGGCGCTGTCGAGTGACGTCGCCCGCTCCCATCGCCGGCGTATGAGCGATGTTCCGGCTCGCAGCTCGCACGCCGGCCGTGTCAGCGCAAACGGCTCGAACTGCCTGGCGCGTACGTCATCATAAAAGTAGAGCGCGCTCATGCGTCACCCTTCTCCTGCGCCGGAAGCGACTGAATGAGCCGCTTCAGGTCCGCCGCCTTCTCCCTCGTCGTGACCAGCGTCAGGCCATCGTGCACCACTACTACCAGATTGTCAACGCCGTAAATGACAACCCGTCCGGAATCCGTGTGAACGACGTTGTCACACCCATCCAGCAGGTGGACGTCGCCGCTGGTCACGTTGCCGAATTCGTCCTTATCGCGTACGCGGCCGAGCGCATCCCACGTCCCGATATCATCCCAGCCGAATTTCCCGGGAAGGACTGTGACGTTCTTGCTGCGCTCCAGAACGCTCGAGTCGATCGAAATCGGATCGTCGATCCGATTGAAGAACTCAGACGCCTCGCCGTCGGGCGGCAGCGCGAGCGCTCTTTTCAATTCGCGCGCGTGCTGCTTGACCTGCGCCAGAAAATCGCCGACGGTCCAGACGAAGATTCCTGAGTTCCAGAGATAGCCTTCCTGGCGGAGCTTCTCGGCGCGCTCTCGGTCGGGTTTTTCAACGAAGCGTTTGACGGACGAGGCGCCGTCCTTGTTCGGCTCCGACGGTTGGATGTAGCCGAAGCCCTGATCCGCCCGCGTCGGGACAACTCCAACGGTGACGAGCGTGTGCATCTTGCGGGCGACTTTCTCCCCCTCGAGGAGTACAGAGCGGAATTCGGCGTCGTCGCCGATTGCCCAATCGGCGTGGATCGACATCATCGTCGCATCCTTTCCATCGCGGCGCTCGATCGTTAGCGCGGCCCATGTAAGCGCGGCAGCGGTACCGGCAGGGCGAGGCTCGGCGATGATGTTCTCGCGCGGGATCGGCGGCAGCAGCGCACGGATCGGCTTGACGAGGCTGGCATTCGTCAACACCAGCGTGTGCGCCGGATCGACGATGGGCGCCAGTCGGTCCATCGCATCGACCAGCAGCGGCTTTCCCGTTACAAGAGGAAGCAGCTGCTTGGGCCGAGATGGGGTGCTAAGCGGCCAGAACCGGGAGCCGATTCCACCGGCGAGAACGACTGCCCAGCGGCTCACTCGCCGCTTATTCCCGCTTCGTCAGGCGCTCCGGTGAGACGCGCGACGAGCGCGTAGAGTTTCTTCGGGCTGAACGGTTTGGTGAGAAACTGGGTCGCGCCGAGGGCCAGCGCATCGCGCTCGTGCTTCGCGTCTCCGCCGGCGGTGAGGATGATGCAGGGAAGCGATTTGAATCGCTCCTGCTCGCGAATCTGTCTGAGCACGTCCAGTCCACTGAGCTTCGGCATCATCAGATCGAGCAGGACCAGATCTACCGGGTCATCATCCCTGCTCGAGCTTCATCTTGATGATGCGCCCGATGTGCGGCTCGTCGTCCGCGACCAGAATGTGGCAGAGACGCGTCGCCGGCTCAGTCACGTCAGATCAGGGCGGCGATGTTGCCGCGGTACCGGCGTACATCGAACAGCAGCCCACCCAGATCTGCCGATGGCCGAAGCAGTATGAGCAGCAGGGTGTCGTCAGCAAGTGCTGCTACGATCGCGTATCCCTTCTGGTGCTCGAGTATCGCTGTGTTCAGCGGACCCTGAATGGTCGCGCGGCCGAGACTCTCCGCCTCAGACACCAGTGCGGGAACCCTTGCCGCCAGGTCTTCGTTGTTCAGACCCGGCGCGGCAAAACCCTCGATGAGGAGGCCGTCCTTTCCAAGCACGAGAACGGCGTCAACTCCGGGTCGCTGGCGGAGCGCGGTGGTGAAATCTCGGATGTTGGGCATTGGTGGGTGAGAAGTTGCGAAGGTAGGAAGCAGCAAGAGTGAAGTCAAGCGCGGCAATCGCTTGAACTGTCGTAAGTTACGGGGTATTATCGAGAGCAACCCCTCCAGTCTCTTTCCTGTCTCATTTACTGCATGAAAGCACGTCTCGCATTGCTCGCGACGATGTTCGTCGTTGTTGGTCTGAACGCCTGTGGCGATCCAACCAGCCTCCACGCGTCTTTGATCACATCGGTGGACACACTGTCCGTTTTCGCACTCTCCGGCACCCCGCCGTCATATCCGAGCGGCATCAATGTCCTCGCCAGGCAGGCGGTCCGCGTCGACGGTGGCGCGAGCTTCGACGTCGCCTTCGACATCGATGCCAACGGCGACGCCGTCGTTTATCCGGTCAAGCAGGTAGTGAGCTTGCCGGGTACCTCGAGAGCGGTCGGCATGCAGAAGCTGCTGGTCCAGTTCGACTCTGTCGCCGACGCCCCGAAATCGGGCTACCAAATTGATTCGACGTCGTTCGTGCTGACCCCCGGCGCGACTTTAGTTGTCCAGTCTCAGCACAATTTCTCCGGGGACATCTGCCAGTTCGCCCTCAACCCCAACATTTTCGCGAAGCTCGCCGTCGACAGCGTCAATCTCGCTTCGCGTACGATTTATCTAAGACTGGGACTCGATCCTAACTGCGGGTTCCGATCCTTCGTGGCTGGCGTTCCGACGAGCTGATTCGTGCACGACCTGAGGATGGTGCGCGAGCACATCGACGCACTTCGGGCCGGCATGCGTCGGCGCGGAGCAAACGATGCGCTCTCGACCATTGATCGCGCCGCCGAGCTCGATAAATGGCGCCGCGAGACCATTCAGGCCGTCGAGGAGCGAAAGGCTGCTCGGAATGCAATCAGTCAGCAGGTTGGCCAACGAAAGCGAGGCGGAGAAGCAGCCGATGATCTTCAGCAGCAGTCGCGCGCGCTGGGTGAGGAAATCGCGCGGCTCGATCAGGAGCTTGCGAAGGTAGAGAGTCAGCTGTCATCGATTCTCCTCGAGCTGCCCAACATCACGCTCGACCAGGTACCGGCCGGCGGAGAAGAGAACAACTCCGTCGTCAGGAGCTGGGGAACGCCGCGTGAAGGTGCGCGCGTTCAACCGCATTGGGAAATCGGGACCCGTCTCGGCCTCATCGATTTTGAGCGCGGCGCAAAGATCAGCGGCTCGGGATTCATCGTGTTTCGCGGGCTCGGAGCGCGGCTGGTTCGGTCGCTCATGAATCTCATGCTCGACGTGCACACCGGCGATCACAGCTACGAGGAGATCTGGGTACCGGTGGTGGTAAATCGCACCAGCATGACCGGAACGGCCCAGCTGCCCAAGTTCGAAGAAGATATGTATGCGCTGAAGGATGAGGACCTGTTCCTGATTCCGACAGCGGAAGTTCCGCTCACGAACCTTTATCGCGATGAGATCCTCGCCGAGGGCGATTTGCCAAAGAGTTTCACCGCGTATTCGGCCTGCTTCAGGCGCGAGGCGGGTGCGGCAGGGAAAGACACTCGCGGGCTGTTGCGCGTGCACGAGTTCGACAAGATCGAGCTCGTTCGGTACACGACTCCGGAGACTTCCGGCGAACAGCTCGAGCTTCTCACGGGACACGCCGAGAAAATTCTTCAATTGCTCGAGTTACCCTATCGCGTCGTTCGATTGGCCTCTGGCGACACCGGATTTGCCAGCGCCCACACCTACGATCTGGAGAGTTACGCGCCCGGCGTCGGGAAATGGCTCGAGGTCTCCTCTTGCAGCAACTTCACAGACTTCCAGGCTCGCCGCGCCAACATCAGGTACAAGCCGACCGAAGGCGGAAAGCCTCGCTTCGTTCACACTCTCAACGGCTCGGGGCTCGCGTTTCCCCGCATCATCGCGTCGCTCCTCGAGCACCATCAGCAGGAGGATGGCAGCGTCCGCGTCCCCGCTGCGCTCAGCAAGTACCTTGGCGCTGAGCGCCTGAGCTGACCGATGCGCCGGCTCGCTCCGGTAACGCTCATCACGATCGGCGTCCTGGCGCTGCTGGTGTGGTACGTCATCTACACACGAAGCGTCGTTCACGAGCTGAGACAGGAAGCGTCGCGCGTCGGACTCATGTACGCGCGCGTCTATAATGGGCTGAGCGATCCCAATCCCGACGCCGCCAACGCGGCACTGCTCGATCTCTCGCGCCACATCAGAGAGTCGGGAGTGCCGATGATCCTTGCCGACGATGCCGGGAATCCCACGGACACTGCAAATCTGCCATTCACCGCCGACATGCGGTCGAAGCAGATGCGCAACTACATGCTCGAGCTGGATCGACAGAACCTTCCCATCGTCGAGCCGGGAATGGGAACGGTCCACTTTGGCAACACGCCGCTGGTGCGCGGGTTGATCCTGATTCCGGTGCTACAATCGATTCTCATTGGGATGGTATTGCTCGCCGGTGCCTACGCTCTGCGCACTCGCGGGCGCGCTGATCGCGAACAAATCTGGGCGGGCATGGCGCGCGAATCCGCGCACCAGCTCGGAACGCCTCTCTCCAGCATCAGCGGCTGGATCGAGCTTTTGCGTGAGACCGATCCAGAGCCGACTACCATCGCTGCTATCGATCACATGGACGCTGATCTGGAGCGACTAAAGCGCGTCGCGCACAGATTCGAGCGCATCGGGCGACCACCGCGCCAGGAGGCGGTTGATCTGGGTGAGCTCGTCGATCGGGTGGCTGTGTACTTCCGCGCCCGCGTGCCGACACTCGCTCAGCGAGTGACGGTGAGCTCATCGCATCAGGGCGATCTGGTCATCCAGGGCGACGCCGTATTGCTAGAGTGGGCGCTCGAATCGCTTACCAAGAACGCGATCGATGCGCTGGCCGGGCGCGATGGCAGAGTCCAGATCTCCGCCGAGTCTCTTCCGGAGGGGCGCGTTCGCGTCCGCGTTTCTG
>QHUA01000167.1 GCA_003221805.1 Gemmatimonadota bacterium | reverse complement strand
TCCGCGTGCGAAGGCGGAATAGGTGTGGTAGACGACGCCGTCCTCGAGAGCGAACGCGCTCACGCCCGGCCGCTCGCGCGTGTACGTGGCCGGGTCGGTTCCCGTCATGAAAGCGTTATCGGCGACAGGATCGCCCGACATGCGGGTTATGATCCGATCGTCGCCGCGCCACGGCGGCTCGTGCCGGTAGTTGTATTCGATGCCTCCCTCCTCCCCGCGCTGCTGCTCCTTGGTGAATGAGACGTCGAAGTCGAAGTTGAAATCGCCGCTGAACGAGGACGCCCACGGAAATGTCCACCCCATCCGCTGCTTGTACGCCTGCAGCTTGGCGAGCGGCGCCCGCGACACCGACCAGAGCATCACGTCATGGTGGGCCAGGTGAATAGCAAACCCGTTGAAGCCGTCCGCAATCGTCGAGCACGTCGCGCAGCCGGCGGTGTAGTCGCCCTCGGAAGAGGTCGGCCAGCGAGGCGCTCCCCTCGTCGGTCTCGAACCGGTACTCCTTGTCGATCCGCACCCACGGCAGCTCCTGCCGCTGCCGCGCCAGCTCGTCACCGCGCCGAGTGTGCTCCTTCTCCGCCTCGAGCAGCTTGAGCCGCGCTGCAAGCCATTCTTCACGCGTTCCGGTCTTCTGCTTTGTCATCGATTCTCTTTCTCCTTTATCGGTGTCCGTCATCGTCGCGATCGTCCTCGACGAATGCCTGCAGTCGACCGATCGCCTGGTCCCAGTCATTCGAAATCTGATCGAGGGCGCGCCGAGCCTTCTCGAGTCGCTTCGGCTCCAGCTCCCAGATCGTTTCGCGCCCGCGACGACTGTCTCTCACCAGACCAGCCCGGCCGAGCGTGCGCAGCTGCTTGGTGACCGCCTGGCGAGTGACGCCGGTCCCCTCGCTGAGGTGTGTGATCGAGAGAGGCCCTTCGACGCAAAGCCGGCCGACGAGGCGAGCCCGGGTGTCGTCGCCGAGGGCGGCGAACACGGGTGCCACGTCGGCAAGCTTGAGCGCTGCACTACGGCCTCGAGACATACTTCTCGATGGCTTTGATCTGTCCGGTCCAGCCCTGGTCGTCCATGCGGTAAGCCTCGGCGCGGCGTGCCAGTGGAATGCGATCGAAACCCGACTCAACGATGGTAAGAGCGGTCCCGCCGTTGTCGTCTTCGAGGATGAATTCGACGAGCGTCGTCGGTTCAAGCGAGTAATCCACCTTTGGATCGGAGGGATATGGGTGCCATCGATACGAGAAATAGCGCTCCGGCTCGATCTTCTCGATAATCATATCCATCGCCATGTGCTCATATCCCGGATGGAGAATTCGCCCACGGACTGTTTTTCCTGCCTTGAATGGGCTCTCGAGCTTGACGCGAAACCATTCCCCGAACTGATCGGCTTCGGCAATGGCGCGCCAAACGCGCGATCGGGGAGCCTTCAGGGTCACCTTCTTTTCGATTCGATCCGTCTCCGTCATTGTCGTCATTGCAACCTCATGGCTTAGTCATTGTCGTTATATGCAACCCCGTGGTTGCATAATGTAGAGGGACTCGCGCCAATATGCAACCCCAAGGTTGCATATCTATTTTAGGGCTCCGGACGGCCTGGCGGTAGTGTTCCGCCGCTTTGATAGCTTTTACTGACAACATGACCATCCGCGACGGCTCCCGCACTTCCCATTACGATTTCGAGCTTCCCGTCGATCGCATCGCTCAGTTCCCGACCGAGCACCGCGGCGACAGCAGGATGATGGTGGTGAATCGATCGACCGGCGAGATCGAGCACAAGCATTTCAGCGATCTCGAGCAACTGATTCCCGCCGGTGACACCATCGTGCTCAACACCACCCGCGTCTTCCGCGCCCGGCTCCTCGGCGTCCGCGACAACGGAACTCCGGCCGAGATTCTATTGTTGCGGCCGCTCGGCGAGTCGATGTGGGAAGCAATGGTGCATCCCGGCGGCAAGCTCAAGCCCGGACGCGTGGTAAAATTCGTCGAGGGTTTCGAGGCGGAGATTCTCTCGACGACGGAGCGGCGGACGAGAGTGGTGCAGCTCAACTCGCGGCTTCCGATTGATGAAGCGATCGAGAAATACGGGCACGTTCCGCTGCCGCCGTACATCACACGCGCCGATGAACCGGCCGACGCCGAGCGGTATCAGACCGTCTACGCAAAGGAGACCGGATCCGTTGCCGCGCCAACCGCCGGGTTGCATTTCACGCCGGAGATCCTCGAGAGGCTGGGCGCCAAAGGAGTCAGACGAGCAGATGTGATACTCCACGTCGGCGCCGGCACATTCAAACCGGTGGAGACCGAGCATCCCGCCGATCACGTCATGCACGAAGAGTCCTACACACTTCCTGCGCGCACGGCAGACATTCTGAACGAGACGCGATCGAGCGGCGCGAAGATCTGGGCGGTCGGAACCACGAGCGTGCGCACTCTGGAGAGTGCAATCGACGAGGACGGGGTCTTCCGCGAGAAATCCGCCGATACGCGCATCTTCATTCGCCCGCCCTATAAGTTCCGCGCCGTCGATCGTTTGATCACCAACTTTCACTTGCCTCGATCGACGCTCATGATGCTCGTCGCCGCCTTCGCGGGCTATGACCTCACTATGCGGGCGTATCAGGAAGCGATCGCCGAGCAGTACAGGCTCTATTCGTATGGCGATGCGATGGTCATTGTTTAAAGGCGGTGACCGAACGGGTCCCTTGCCCCACGCGAGCGCGGTTAGTCAGGTTTCGGGCTAAGCGTCAGGGAAATCGGCGCCAAGTGTCGTCTCCTCCCAGGCGTCGAAGTCGTGCTTCAGGGTCTCCAGCTTTCCGCGCGCGCCTTTGAGCGCTGCCTTGCCGAGCAGGAGGTGCAGCGGCGGATCCGGGGATTCGACCGCGGCGATGATTGCCGCTGCGGCACGAACGGGATCGCCCGGTTGCTTTCCACTGCTGTCGCGCAGGTTCTCCACGTTTCGACCGGCGGTGTCCGCGTAGTCGGCAATCGCACTCTTTCGCTCGCTCGCCGAGCGTCCCGCCCAGTCGGTGCGAAATCCACTGGGCTCGACGAGCGTGACCTTGATGCCGAGCGGCGCAACTTCGATCGCCAGCGATTCCGAGAACCCTTCCACGGCAAACTTGGTCGCGTGGTAGTAGGCGAGCGCCGGAAAACTCTTCAGTCCGCCGATCGAGGAAATGTTGACGATGTGTCCGCTGCGCTGACGCCGCATGATCGGCAGCACGGCGCGCGTCATTCGCGACAGGCCGAAGAAGTTGATCTCGAACATGCGCCGGACTTCCTGCTCGTCGCTCTCTTCAACCGCGGCGAAATACCCGATGCCGGCGTTATTCACCAGCACGTCGATTCTTCCAAAGCGTTTCTCGGCGCTCTTCGTCGCTGCTTCGACCTCGACTGGATTCGTTACGTCCAGCTCGAGGACCAGTGCGCGGTTCTCTCGACCCTTGACGATGTCTTCCGCTTTGGCGGGATCGCGCGCGGTGACGACGGCAGGGTAACCTCGATCGAGAACCATCTTGGCCAGCTCGCGGCCGAAGCCGGTCGAGCAGCCGGTGATGAACCAAACTTTGTCGTTCTGCATTTTTGTCCGCCAACTGACACTAATTGTTGGGAGTAAATTCGCCGCGGCGAGCTTCGACCGCCAGTTCGTTAGCTTCAAAGGCGATGAGTTTTTCCTTCGAGATCGCCGCCACTGCCGGTGCCGCACGGGCCGGCGTTTTTTCCACGCCCCACGGAAATGTGGAGACGCCGGCGTTCATGCCGGTCGGAACACTGGCGACGGTGAAGGCGCTCGACCCAGACGACCTCGTCCAGATGGGCGCGACGATGATACTGGGTAACGCGTATCATTTGCATCTGCGTCCCGGCGACGAAGTCGTGCGGGAGATGGGCGGGGTGCACAGGTTCATGCGCTGGGATCGGCCGATCCTCACCGACTCCGGCGGCTTCCAGGTTTTCTCGCTGGCACAGCTGCGCACGGTCACCGAAGAAGGCGTCGAGTTTCAGTCCCACGTCGACGGGTCGCGACGCTTCTTCACTCCCGAGATCGTAATGCAGATCGAGCGCAACCTCGGCGCCGACGTCATCATGCCGTTCGATCACGTCATTCCCGGCCAGTCGAGCGAGGTTTCCGCACGCGACGCCAGCGAGCGGAGCATTCGCTGGCTGGCGCGATGTCTGGCGGAGCTGCGCACGCTGGAGGAAAGCCAACCGCTCGAGGATACTCCGCGCGAAGAATTCCCCGCCGACAATCCGCGCAACCACCAGGCACTCTTCCCGATCGTTCAGGGCGGAATCCACGCCCACCTTCGTCAGGAAGCGGCGCAGGCAATCCGCTCGATGAACGACTGGAAAGGATTTGGAATTGGCGGGCTATCGGTCGGTGAAGAGAAAGACGCGATGTACGAGATGATCGAAGTCGTCGAAGACGTGCTGCCTCCGACTCACCCGCGTTACCTGATGCGTCGCGCCGACACGCATGGGGCGGAACGGCGCAGCCTTCACGCGCGACGGCCGGATCAACATCAAGCGGACGGAGTACCGCACCGACCCGCGCCCTCTCGATCCGGAGTGTGACTGTACCTGCTGCACCCGGTTCACCCGTGCCTATGTGCGCCATCTCTTCGTCTCCGACGAGATACTCGGGCTGCGCCTACTCTCCCTGCACAATGTACATTTCCTGCTGTCGCTGGCGCGGGCGGCGCGTCAGGGGATTCTGAACGGCGATATCGATGCGTGGGCGCGCGACTGGCTCTCTCGCTATCGCTCCGCTTCACCGCTCGCGGTCTGACTCAACCCAATCGGTTTTGACATATGCAAGGCAATCCAATTCTCGGCTCCATTTTCATGTATGGAGCGATCTTCGCGATTTTCTACTTCGTTCTCATCCGTCCGCAGTCGACGCAGCGAAAGAAGCACGATGAGATGGTGCGCAACCTGAAAAAAGGTGACGAGATCGTCACTAATGGCGGCCTCGTCGGCGAAGTGCTGTTCATCAAGGAACGCAGTGGCGACGACAAGGCCGGCGGCATGGAAGACCGCGTCACCATCAAGTCCGGCGACACCCGCGTCATCATCGAGCGGGGACGCATCGCCAAGATCAACAGGCCAGTGGCGGCCTCCAACGTGAACGCTGGGTGAGCATCCTCGACATCCGGGTGCTGGGCGACCCGGTTCTACGCAAGCCGACAAAGCGCGTCACCGAGATCACCGACGAGCTGAAGCAGCTCATCGCCGACATGTTCGAGACAATGTACGCCGCCGAGGGCATTGGCCTGGCCGCACCGCAGGTTGGTCGCGCTGAGCGGCTGGCCGTGGTCGATGTCGACGGTGCCAAGTTCACGCTCATCAATCCGCAGGTCGTCACCCGCGATGGCCTCGACGAGAAAGCGGAAGAAGGTTGTCTATCGATCCCCGACATCTACGGGGACGTCGAGCGTCGTGGCACGGTGACCATCCGCGCCACCGACGAAAATGGTGTGGAATACGAGGCAACGGGACAAGAGTTACTCGGGCGCTGCTTCCAGCACGAGATCGACCACCTCGATGGAAAGCTTTTCATCGATTACCTGAGTCCGCTCAAGCGTAAGGCGGCGATGGCGAAATGGGAGAAAGCGAAGGCTGAATACCCGGGATTCATCCGGAAAGTCCGCACCGAGGTGAAGGGCGAGCACCATCACGAGACGGAGATGTAGTGCGCGTAGTATTCTGGGGCACGCCGGACTTTGCCGAGCCCGCTCTGCGCGCTCTCATCGGTGAAGGATTCGAGGTCGTTGGCGTCGTCACCCGGCCGGACAAGCCGCAGGGACGATCGCGCGAGATAATTCCGTCGCCGGTGAAGCAGATTGCGCTCGACGAAGAGATCACGCTCTTCCAGCCGAAGAATGCGCGCGACGGCGATCTGTACGAAGAGTTGACCGAACTCAGGCCGGACGTCTCCGTCGTCGTCGCCTACGGACATATCCTGCCGCAGAAGATCATTGATCTTCCTCGGTTGGGAACGTTGAACATCCACGCGTCGCTGTTGCCGGCGCTGCGCGGCGCCGGGCCGATTCAGGCGGCGATTCGCCTCGGCCACACCGAGACGGGTGTGACGGTGATGCGGGTCGTGCCGGCGCTCGATGCGGGTCCGATGATTCTGCAGGCTGAAGCGCCGATTCTCGAGGACGAAACTTACGGCGAGCTCCAGGTGCGTCTCGCCGAGCTGGGCGCACTGACGCTGGTGGAAGCGCTGACGCTCATCTCACTCGGGAAAGCCGAGGAGACCGAACAGGACGAGTCGCGAGCGACGTACGCGCCGAAAGTCACCCGCGAGACGTCGCGCATCGACTGGCGGGACAGCGCGTTGGAGGTTTCCCGATTGATTCGCGCGTCGGATCCCAAGCCGGGCGCGTTCGCGAAGACGCCGAAGGGTGACGTGAAAATGTTCGGTCCGAAAGTAATGGATGGAATCAAGGGGAAGCCGGGCGAAGTGCTGAAGACGACCGGCGAGCTGGTGATCGCCTGCGGGCTGGACGCGCTGCGCATCAGCGAGGTGCAACCGGCGGGAAAGAATCGGAAGGCGGATGACCACGCCGCCGGTCAAAGCGCCGATCGAGGCCTTGCCGGTCGTCCACGCCGTCACCAACGACGAGATCATGCTTCGCCCCGGCTTCCTCAGAAAGGCAATGGGGATCATGCGCGTGCTCGGCGACAAAGGCGCGATCCACATCCGGTCGCAGCTCCTGGATACCCCAACGCTCTACTCGCTGACGCTGGCGCTGCTGGAGCTGCACGAGCAGACGAAATGCTGGTGCATCGTCAACGACCGCGTCGACATCGCCCTCGCCTGCGGCGTTCAGGGAGTGCAGCTCACCCACAAATCGATCTCCGTGCCCGACGCGCAGCGAATAGCGCCGGCGTTGAGAATCGGCGCCAGCGTCCACTCGGCTGAGGAAGCAAAGGACGCCGAGCAGGCGGGAGCGGACTGGTGCGTGGCCGGACACGTGTTCGAGACGCCATCCCACCCTGGTCTCCCGCGGAAGGAGAGCAACTTCATACCCGATGTCGTTGCGGCGGTGAGCTTTCCGGTGATTGCCATCGGCGGCATTCGCCCGGAGCACGTGCGCTCGCTCGTGCACCGCGGCGCGCACGGTGTCGCCGCCATTCGTGGAATCTGGAACGACGAGAATTCCGAACTAGCTGCAAGCCGCTATCTTTCACAAGTATGACGCAGGGCAGTGTTGTGACTGAAACGATCGCCGGCGAGGTCGTAATCATCGTGAACGGCGACGAACGGCGTCTTCCAGCTGGATCGACGGTGGCGGATCTGCTGGCCTCACTCAAACTCGACCCGCGTACTGTCGTAGTCGAGCGCAACCGAACCATTCTGCGCGACCGCTCGTCCTTGGCGATGTTGGAGCTCGCAACCGACGATTCGTTCGAGATTGTCCACTTCGTGGGCGGAGGCTAAACCTCAGTGGCGCACGCCGATCTGATTTCCCCGGTAACAATTACCGACCCGCAACCGCTGGTGATCGCGGGACGCGAGTTCCGCTCGCGTCTGATGGTCGGCACGGGGAAGTATGCGTCGAACGCCCAGATGGTCGAGGCGATCGAAGCCTCGGGTGCCGAGGTCGTGACAGTTGCCGTGCGTCGCGTCGATCTCGATCGTGCCAAGGATGAAGGGATTCTGCACCATCTCGACCCTGAGCATTTCTTCCTGCTCGCCAACACTGCGGGATGCTACAGCGCAGGCGATGCCGTTCGGTACGCACGTCTCTCGCGCGCCGCAGGATTCAACGAGTGGGTGAAGCTCGAGGTCATCGGCGATCAGGAAACGCTTCTCCCTGACACTCAGGGATTGCTGGAAGCGACGGAGACGCTCGTCAGCGAAGGCTTCAAGGTCCTCGCCTACACCAATGAGGACCTGGTCACCGCGCTCAAGCTCGAGGACGCAGGCGCTGCTGCGGTGATGCCCCTGGCGTCGCCAATCGGTTCCGGCCTCGGAATGTTGAATCCTTACGCCATTCGCATCATCAAGCAGCGACTCACGGTGCCGGTGATCGTCGACGCCGGAGTAGGCACCGCCTCCGACGCGTGCATCGTGATGGAACAGGGCGTCGATGGAATCCTGATGAACACCGGAATCGCTGCCGCGAAGGATCCGGTGCGGATGGCTGCGGCGATGAAGGCCGCTGTCGAAGCGGGGAGGAATGCGTATCTCGCCGGCAGGATGCCCCGGCGGGAAATCGCCGTTCCTTCGTCTCCGACGATGGGGATGCTGGGATCATGAACGCCACCATTACAACTACGGGCGGGGTGACCGCCGCACGCGCGGTAGCCGCCGAGATCTGCGTCGATTTACGTCGTGGAGAATTCCTCGACCAGTCGTTTGAGCGGCGCATCCTGCCGCTCGATGCGCGCGACCGGCGTTGGACGCGCGAGCTGGTCTACGGGATGCTGCGCCAGCGCGCCGGAATCGATTCCATCCTCTCCGAGCGAGTGCGTGGTGGTCTCGTTCGACTCGATCCCGATGTGATCGACTTGCTCAGACTCGGCGTCTACCAGCTATTGCACATGGGCAGCGTGCCCGCCTACGCCGCAATCGCCCAGACCGTCGAGCTCGCCAAGCGCAGGCACGGACTCGGCGCCAGCAAACTTGTAAATGCAGTGCTGCGTCGCACCGACCGCGAGCGGGAGCAACTCAATCCACCGACACCGACCGATCTGCTGGACACGCTCGCTCTCAAGTACTCGCATCCGCGCTGGCTGATCGGGCGCTGGGTCGCGCGGTGGGGCCACCAGGACACCGAGCGCCTGCTGGCGTTGAACAACGCCGAGGCGCCAATCGTGATCCGGCCATATGGGATTCGCCGAAGCGCCTTACGCTCGCGACAGCATTTCCATTTCGGGCGGGACGACGTTCACGGAGCTGGGCGCATTCAAGAAGGGACTCTTCTTCGTCCAGGATCCTGCGGCGACGCTCGTCACGGAATACGCAGCGGTTCCAATGGACGCGACGGTCGCGGATCTCTGTGCTGCCCCAGGCGGTAAGTCGCTCGAATTTTCGCGCACTGCCGGCACGGTCGTGGCGAGCGACAAATCATTCGGGCGGCTGCAAAGACTGCTGGCGAATCAGCGGCGGCTGGAGAACACCAATCTCCTGCCCTTCGTTGGCGATGCGAGAAATCCGGCCATCAGGCCGGTGGATGTCGTGCTGATCGATGTTCCCTGCACCGGCACCGGCACTTTCCGGCGTCACCCTGATGCGCGCTGGCGAATCAAGATTTCTGATATCGCGGTGATGTCCGCGTTGCAGAAACAAATCCTGAGAGCCGCGGCGAGCGTCGTGAAAGAAGACGGCTTCCTGATCTACAGCACCTGCTCGCTCGAGCCGGAGGAGAACGACGCGCAGATCGATACGTTCCTCTCCGAGAATCCGAGCTTCGTTCTCGACCCCCCGCCGGAAGGAACGGTGGCGCCGGAGCTGCTGGACGCAGGGCGTCTGCGCGTGCTGCCACATCGCACCGGCACCGATGGAGCGTTCGCCGCGCGGCTGCGCAGGATCAACTAAATGAACTGGCGCGCGCTGCCCCGGCGTGCGTTTCCATATCTCATTGCCGCGGCGGGCGGATTCCTTCTCTCCTACGCAGCGGTATTCCTGTTCGCGTTTCCGGCGCAGGTTCTTCCCGACGATGGCATTCTGCCCAACGTCGTCGGAAAAACTTTCGAGGATGCGTCGGCGATTCTAACGAAAGCCGGATTTCCAGCGCAGCAGGGGGACTCGCGATACACTAAGTCGACTCCGTCGAACATCGTCCTCCAGGAGGATCCACCCGCTGGCAGCAGGCAGAAGCGCGGCACGAACGTCGTTCTCGCCCTGAGCGCGGGCCAGAAGACGGCGGAAGTTCCGGTGACGACGAACATGTCGCAGCAGCAGGCGCGGATCGCCATCGAGAACACCGGTCTGACGATGGGGAACGTCAGCGAGCAGCTCGCCGATCAGCCGCGCGGACTGGTGATCGCAACCAATCCACCGGCCGGAACGAAAATCGAGCTGCCGGGAAGTGTGGACGTTGTGCTGAGCAAGGGTCCGGCGACGGTGCAGATGCCGGATCTGTTCGGGCGCAGCGCTGGGGAGGCTCGGTCGATGATCGAGCAGCTCGGACTCAGAATCGCGGGAATGTCGCGCGACACCAGCTCGCTGCAGCCGGAGAACTCAGTTATCCGCCAGATTCCCGCGGCGGGCCAGACGATCTCTGCCGGCGGTCCAGTAAGTCTGACGGTCTCCCACTTCCCGCCACCGCCCTCAATCAAGATCGACACGGGAATCAGTGCGCCACCTCCGTCGTCCCCTCCTCTTCCACCTTCCCGCTTCCCGCTTCCCGCTTCCCGCTAATGAGCGTTCGGATCGCTCCATCGATACTGAGCGCCGACCTGTCGAACCTTGCTGATGAAATTGCGATGCTCGAGGAAGGCGGTGCCGACTGGATTCACATCGACGTCATGGACGGCCGCTTCGTGCCCAACCTCACCTTCGGGGCGAAGGTGATCGAGTCCGTGCGCAAGCTCACCAGGCTTTCGCTCGACGTGCATCTAATGGTTGTCCAACCCGAGAATTACTTCGACGACTTCGCCGCGGCCGGAGCGAACGGCATGTCGATCCACACCGAGGTCTCGCCACACCTGCAGCGTCAGCTCAATCGCATCCGCGAGCTCGGTTGCCGAGCCGGCGCAGTGGTGAATCCTGCCACCCCTTTGACTGCAGTGAGCGAAGTGATCCCCGATCTGGATTTACTATTGGTAATGACGGTAAATCCCGGATTTGGCGGGCAGAAGTTTATCAAAGGATCGATCGACAAGATTCGGCGGGCGCGTCAGCTACTCAGCGAAAACGGAAGCAAGGCTTTCCTCGAAGTCGATGGCGGCATCGATCGCAAGACGATCAGGTCGGTCTTCGAAGCTGGCGCCGACACTTTCGTCGCCGGCAACGCCATCTTCGCCGCCAAAAATCCGGAGGCGGAAATCGAGGAGCTGCGCAAGCGCGCAACGGCACAGGCATGACTATCAGAAAACAGCTGGCCGTGGGCGCGCTCG
>QHUA01000166.1 GCA_003221805.1 Gemmatimonadota bacterium | reverse complement strand
TCGGACAGAGGGACCAACCCAATTCGGTGAAGGTGTATTCAACCGCGAGCGGCACGTTGGTGATGACACGACGCTCGATGACACCGTCGCGCTCCAGGCTCCGCAGTGTCTGAGTGAGCATTTTCCGGGATATCCCCTTCGCGTTCCGGTGCAATTCACCGAAGCGAATCGGCCCGGGCTCGATCAGGCTTGCGACCACCATCGTCCAGCGCGTCCCGAAACGCTGGAAAATCGCCAACGCCTGGTCATCCAATTCTGTGAATGCAGTCGGCGAATGCGACATGCTCGTAGTCCTCAGGAGTGTCCGACAACTCCTGTTACGCCAAGGTAACTAGTTGTGGTCGGAGAAAACGCAGGTATCGTGTTAAAGCGCTTCGAGGCAGCGATCAACCCGAAGCTAACACCTTCCTATAGGAGTTCGCATGAATCGCAAGATGGGTAGCGCCGTCGGAATGGTAGCCGCAATGTTTGCCGTCGTTTTCGCGGCGTGCTCGCGGGGTGAGAGCGGTGCAAATGCGAGTCGGTCGGCCGAATCGGCCGGGCAGGTCGCGGCTCTAAACGATTCGGCCAGCAAAATCGCGGACCACCTTATGAAATTCGACACTCTCGATTTTGATGTGTTCAGTAATCAGAAGTGGGATCGCCTCAAGGAGAGCCACGCGGCCGATGTCACCGTCACCTGGCCGGACGGGCATGAGACCCACGGCATCGACCGGCACATCGAGGATCTCAAGGCCATGTTTGTTGCGGTGCCGGACACGAGGATCACCGCACACCCGATCAAGATCGCCAATGGGCATTGGACCGCAGTTGTCGGCAACATGCAGGGCACGTTTTCCAGGCCAATGAAGACGCCGGACGGAAAGACAATTCCGCCGACGGGCAAGAAACTCAACATGCAAATGGCGACCGTAGGTCATTGGACAGATGCCGGTGTTATGGACCATGAGTGGCTGTTCTGGGACAATCAGACCTACATGAGGCAACTTGGATTGATGAAGTGACTATGGCCAGTTGCTCTTCACGGAGAACAACTACATGCTTGGTAACCCGCTGTCGAATCGTCCTGGCCTGAATCTCAAAATCATCAACTATGAAAATCGATCGCCGTAGTTTCCTGGTAGCATCGTCTTCGGCACTGGTGTTGGGGAAAGGCAAACTATCGCCGACCGCATATGAGCAGCCCTCAGTGACTCCGGAGCCGCCCGGGCTTGAGCGAATCGAAGCGAGAGACGTGGCGGTCTACACCACAGCCGACAAAACCAACTACCGCCTCTCTCCTACCGACAAGCTGACATTCAAGCCAATGGGTCAGCCCCTCGAGACCCAGATCTGCGTCTTCGTCGATCCCTCGAAGCGTGCTCAAACGATGGTCGGTATCGGCGGCGCACTCACGGATGCGTCCGCCGAGGTGTTCGCAAAGTTGCCTCCGGCAAGACAGCGGGAGTTCATGGACGCCTACTTCGATCCCAACAAAGGCATCGGTTACACACTGGGCAGAACCAACATCCACAGCTGCGACTTCTCATCCGCCAGCTACACGTATGTCAATGAAGGCGACAAGGAGCTGAAGTCCTTCAGCGTCAACCACGACAAACAATTCCGGATTCCGTTCATCAAGCAGGCACTGGCGACGGCCGGAGGGAAATTCTCTCTCTTCGGCAGTCCCTGGAGTCCACCGGCATTCATGAAGACCAACAATGACATGCTCCACGGTGGGAAACTGAAACCGGAGTTCTATCAGTCCTGGGCCAACTACTACACGAAGTTCATCAAGGCGTACGAGCGGGAAGGAATTCCTGTCTGGGGGATCAGCGTTCAGAACGAGCCGATGGCGACGCAGACATGGGAGTCGTGCATCTACTCCGCCGAAGACGAGCGAGACTTCCTCAAGAACTACCTCGGGCCGACGATGAAGAGGGAAGGGCTCAGCGACAAGAAGATCATCGCCTGGGATCACAACCGCGATCTGATCTATCAGCGAGTGAGCACCATCCTCGCCGATCCGAAAGCCGCGCAGTACGTGTGGGGCATCGGTTTTCACTGGTACGAGCCGTGGAGCGGTGGCGAGATGATGTTCGATAACGTCAGGCTCGTGCGTGAGATGTTCCCAACTAAGCCCCTGATTTTCACGGAGGGCACCGTCGATTCCTTCAAGCCCGAGGATATCCACAATTGGAGATTGGGCGAGTACTACGGCCGCTCGATGATCAACGACTTCAATGATGGTGCTGTCGGCTGGACGGACTGGAACGTTCTGTTGGACGAACAGGGCGGCCCTAATCACGTCGGGAATTTCTGCTTCGCTCCGGTTCACGCCGATACGAAGACGGGTGAGCTGATTTACACCAACTCGTACTACTACATCGGACACTTCTCAAAGTTTGTGCGTCCGGGCGCCAGAAGAATCGCCGCGTCACCGAGCAGAAGCGCGCTGCTTTCCAGTGCCTTCGTCAATCCTGATGGAAAGGTGTCGGTGGTGGTGATGAACAGGACCGACCAGAAGATTTCCTATTTTCTCTGGGTAGACGGGAACGCCGCGGAAGTCGCCAGCTTACCGCATTCGATTCAGACGCTCGTGTTCTGACGCGCGCGAACACAGTACGGTTGTCGCACAGCAGAGGTCGGTCACGACAGCCAGCCGTCATCGGCAGAAGGGAACGGCTACCCGCGATGGCATTCTCCTTGATTATTTGGCCCATGGGCCGCGATCTCGCGGTCGCAACTTTTTCGAGGAGAGCAGCAATGAAGTATCCCTATCGCCTTATTACGCCGCTGGCGTTGGTCCTGGCGGCGGCTCCGCTCACAGCTCAATCAACGCGAGCTGACGCGCGTGCCGCGGCGGCCGCGAACTCGCGCACGGAAATGCCCGTCGTAATACCTGCCGGCACGCCTCTTACCGTCGCAATAGATGAGGACCTTTCGAGCGCGTCGGTCAACACAGGGCAGCGCATCTCTTTTCATCTGACGTCGGACTACTCGGAATTCGGCCACGTCCTGATCTCTCAGGGAACAGCGGTGCGAGGCACCGTGGCGCAGTCGACTCGCCGGAAATCGGCTGGAAGACCCGGAGCTCTAACGGTGCAGGTCACCTCCGTACGAGCGGTAGATGGCACGTATATCCCACTTCGCGGCACGACGAAAGTCGTCGGAAAGAGCCGCCAAGGTCAGGCGGCCGCTCTTGGGGTTCTCACGCTGGGAATCGGCGCGACAAAAAAGGGACTATCGGCCTCGATCCCCGCTGGAACGCAGTTTACGGTCTTTACTGACGCGAAGCGGACAATCGTAGTACCCAGATAACCAGTCGGGCGGGCCGGCGGGAGACGGTTTTCCCGCCGCCCTATTCGTGTCGCTGGAGTCGAGGGGAACGACTTCTGGCTGGACGGCAACGCCGCGGAAGTCAGCAGCTTACCATATTCGATTCAGACAACTCGTGTTCTGACGAGATTTGATCGGTCTCAGTGTGGTTCGATCAACAGAGTTATAACATCCGTTGCGAATGGGGCGCCGGCGGCGTCGCCGCGCTCGCTGGCACTGTCGACGTGCTGGTGGTGGTCGACGTTCTCTCGTTCAGTACGTGCGTCGATGTCGCTACGAGGCACCACGCGATCGTCTATCCCTACCCACTGAAGGACGAAAGCGCGGCGGCCTTCGCCCAACGAATTCATGGTGTCCTCGCTGGCCCGCGTGGAAGCGGGAGTTTTTCGCTGTCGCCCGCTTCAATGACACAAGCCTCCGCCGGGATGCGTATCGTACTCCCGTCGCTGAACGGTGCGACTCTCTCGCGCCTGACTGGTTCTACGCCGACCCTCTCCGGATGCTTCCGCAACGCGGGCGCCGTTGC
>QHUA01000121.1 GCA_003221805.1 Gemmatimonadota bacterium | reverse complement strand
GTTTGCAGTTAAGAGCAGAACAGGTGCGATCAACCTGCTACCGGTCCGTTAACACGAACCCCGCGAGCGGTGCTCCCCCCGCTGCCCGATCGGCGATTACTACAGTACGACCAGTTCCGCCGGCGAGTGCGACGTTATTGATCGTGAGCACCACGCTCGTCGAACGCGCGGCCGCGGCGGTGCCCGCTGGTACTGCGCGCACCTGGTAGGTAGCCGGGGCGAAGACCACGTACGGTGAAGCGCCCTGGTAGGCCAGATTCGCCGCGGTTGGAGTTGCCGCCGCAAGATCCGCGTTCGGCGCCGTTACGAACACATCGAGCGCGCCCGCTGACGGGCTCATGTTGACGATGCGCACCTCGACCTGGCTGGCTGTCGGCATCGGGTTCGCGTCGGTGGTGATGAAGTTGGTCACCGCGGCGCCGCCAGTGCCGCCGGTCGCGTACAGTGTCTGGTCCGTGTTGTCGGGGACAGTGAAACTGATCGTCGCCACGGTCACGCTCGTGTCAGCGGTCCGCTTCAACACCAGCGAGCGCGTGCCGCTCAGGATCGCTGAGTAACTCGCGTTCGATGGCGACGGTAGCGTTGCCGGCGTGGTGGCCCCATAGGCCAGGTTCACGCCGAACGGAACGGCCTCCAGAATTGCGTTCACCGGAACTCGAGTGGGGTCAGTGATCAGATTCACGAATCTCACGCGACCGGTTGGTCCGCCAGGGTCGAGCGGACCTGGTGCTTCCTTCGTTCCGCACGCGGCGCCGACGAGGGCCAACGCGGCGATTAAACCAATCGATTTGATCGTCATTGTTTTCATGGCCTCGTCAGTAGGTGCAGCCGGATGGGAAACTCGTCGACTCCGCTGGATCCGGAGGCACGTTCGAGTTTGCGTTTCGATCGCCGAGCGCGTAAGGCAGCCAGCAGCGCTGGCCCTCGTTGGGGACTCCCGGTGCGGCGACCGGGCCGAAGATGTGATTTCTCCGGCGTGCGTCTTCCCAACGTAGGCCGGTGCCGAGCAGCTCATACCGACGCTGTCTGTAAATCTCGTCGAGGAGAGTTGCCGCCGTCTGGCCCGCAGCAAGCGGTGGAAGACATGCTTTCGGATCGTCGATGCCGCGACCGCCGGTGCAATCTGTCCGAACAGAATCGATTACCGCCTGCGCCGGCACGATCTGACCTCCATTCACCAGCGCCTCCGCCTTTATCAGCAGCGCCTCGTCGGGGAAATAAACGGGCAGCGGGGATTGGGGATTGGCGTAGCGATTCCACAGATCCAATAGCGCACCAACGCGGCCGGTCGCGGTAGCTGATGGGACCACGAACCACGTGAACCGCTGATCGCCGGCCTCCATCGTCAATCTCCACTGACGACGCGGCGAGACTCCGTTGGTGCCACCCGTCACGTTCGCGTAGAAGTTCACAGCCGGTGAAGGGAAGGTGAGGAGCGACAATGCCGACGGACCGGTACGGCCGACCGCGTTCGCCGCCGCGAGCGCGGTAGCGTCGTCATTTGCCATTCGCGCATAGCGCGCGCGCAACAGGTGAATGACATTCGGCAGATTCACGCCCGGGGTGAGGATGTTGTTGTTGAAGAACGTGCTGGGCGGCGTGGCGGCGATTTCCGCTTCAGCGGAGTCCAACAGCTCACGCACCACCGGCAACGCGACGGCGCGAGCGACGTAAGTAGGCGCCGTCTGGCCAAAGGTGTTGATTGGAATCTGCTGATAAGACTGCAGCGCCTCACCGAGCGATTCCGCCTTCAGCGCGAACGCGAGCGCGCGGAGACCGCTACGGGTTCCGGCGTCGAATTGTCCGGCCAGCGCATTGGCACCGTTCAGCAAATCGTCCGCCGTGCGAACCGTGCGATAGATCGAGTTGAACACGTTCTCCGCGATGCCGGTTCCCGGCGGTACCGATCCCTGCTCGGCGTCGCTGATCGAAATCAGCGCGGCGGTGGTGGAGGCAAACTCGTCGGTCACCAGACCAGCCATGTAGGCGTAATTGCCGTACGATTGTGCGAATCGTCCCTGCAGTCCCGTTGCCAGCGCGATCACCCCGTCGGGACTGCTGGTAACCTGACCCTCGGTCGGTTGATTCGGGTTCTGTAGATCCAGGTTGCAGGCGGCGAGCATTATCGCGGCCGTGGCGCCCAGACACTGTCTCATCATGCGCATAGGTGAGATTCTCCGAGCGTCAGAAAGTGACCCGCGCGCTCAACTGCCACACGCGGGGAATGGGATAACCGCCAAAGTCGAAACCGCGGTCTGCTGCGGTCGTTTGTACGGATTGCAATCCACCGGCGTTCGTACCGAAGAGATTGATTTCCGGATCGTAACCGCTGTAGTTGGTCCACACCGCGAGATTGCGTCCGGACAAAGTGAGGTCGACACCGTCTCGGAAGTAGCGGCGGACACCCGGCCAGTCGACGGTGTAACTCGCGCTCAACTCGCGCAGCTTCACGAAAGTGCCGTCCTCGATCCAGTACTGGAAGATTCCCTGCGTGCGTGCGTTCCAACCCGGCGGAAGCTTGCGAGGATCGCCATAGGGAAGAAGCTCGCGCTCGTAGGATTTCGAATTGCTGGCAATGCCCGCGTTCTGGGCGCGCGTCGACAGGTTCATGATCTTGTTGCCGAAAACGCCGTCGAGCAGCGCTCGCAAGTGAATTTTCTTGCCTAGCGTGAACTCGTTGAGGAACGAGCCAGTCCACTTCGGATTCGGATCGCCGATGACCGCATTGAGCGAATCGTTGCATGTCCCGTGACTCAGCGCCTCTCTGATCGCGAGCGTCGCACCCATGTCCGCAGTCTGATTGCTGCGGCGGTATCTGCCGAGCGAATCCGTCAGCAACGCGCCGGTAACGCAGTCGCGCGCGGCGTACGATCCGTAAAACACGCCTGCCGGCTCGCCGGCACGAATGCGATTCGGATATCCGCCCGCCGATTGAAAGTCCTGGATGGTGAGACTCTCGACGAGATTCTTGTTGTGGGCGTATGTCATCGTCGATGTCCATTGGAAATTTGGGGCATCGACATTCGTCGTCTTCAGCAGCAGCTCGAGGCCCTTGTTGGACATCGTGCCGATGGGGTAGAACTGGCGGGAGAAGCCCGTGCTCGTCGGCAACGGGCGGAAGAAGAGAAGATCCGAGACCAGCCGATCGTAGTAAGTCGCCTCGGCGGCTACCCGGCCGCCGAGGAATCCGGCGTCGGCACCAAGCTCCCATTCCCGAGCGCGCTCGTTGCGGAGATTGGGGTTGCCGAAGGTGACGTCATTGACGAAACCGGGGCGTCCAGCGAACGGAAGCTGTGTGAATGTGATGAATTGCGAGTAGGCGTTCAGAATGCCAGGCTGACTTCCTGCCCAGCCAAGCGCGCTGCGCAGGCGGAGATTGTTGAGCGATCCAGCGCGGTTGTCCACGAGTACGTACGACGCAGACAGTTTCGGGAATGCCTGCCACCGCTCCGACGGGGCGAAGGTCGACGATGCGTCCCAGCGCACCCCGCCGCTAAGAAAGAGCTTGTCTCCGAAGGAGAGCTCGTGCTGTCCGTAAAAACCCAACGTACGCAGCTCGACGTCGGTCTGCGCTGCGGAAAAAACGGAGCCAGCGCTGACGAGATCGCCAACCGGAGCGAGACCGTTGGCAGTCGCCTGGGTGATGCGCACACGCTGCGACGTATAGTTCGCGCCGGCCGTGGTCCGCATCTCGGCGGACCCCAGCGATCCCCAGTCGTAGCTCGTTACCGCGTCCTGGTTGACGACGCGATTGTTCTCGAAAACGGACTGCGAGCGTCCGGTCGCCAGCGGGGCGGTGCCGAGCACGGCGTTGCGCGGCACGAATTGGCGCTGCTCGAAGCCGGTGTTGTCGATGCCGATGGTGTAATCGACGAGGAATTTGCTGAGAGGAGTCCAGCTCAGCTTCGTCGATCCAATGAACCGCTCGATCGTCTGCGGATTGCGAATGCGGGCGATCGCCAGCAGTGGATTTGTTCCGAGAGCCGGCGGCAAGGGGTAAACGCCGTTGATCGGGCGGAAATCGACGTTGGTCGGCGCGAAGAACAGCGAGCCCATGATGCCGTAGTCGTTCTGCTCACCGAAGGCCTGCAGCTGATTGTTGGTGGTGACGTAGTTCGACGTCACGTTGGCGACGAGCGTCGGCGAAAGCTGCTGCTGCAGGTTCACGCGCGCGCCGGTGCGCCGTGAAGCAGTGGAGCGCATGATGCCGTCTTCATTCCCAAAGTTTCCGCTCATGAAGTAGCGGGTCTGATCGCTGCCACCTTCGACAGTAACGTTCTGCTCCCACGACGGCGCGCGGTGGAAGATGTCGTCCTGATAGTTGAAGCGGGTGATCGGCAAGCCATTCACGTCGAAGGGATAGAAGTTGAACGGCTGCTGTGCGCGAAGCTGGCTCGTTCCCCAGCGCGTCGTCGAGGTGAAGCGAGGCTTGCCACTGGTTCCCCGCTTGGTGAAGATCTGTACGACGCCGTTGTTGGCACGCGAGCCGTAGAGCGCGGCAGCGGCGGCACCTCGGATTACCTCAATGTGCTCGATGTCATCGGGATTGAGATCGGCGAGTCTGTTCTGCGGATTGGCGCGTGTGCCGAGGTCGGCGAGCTGGCCGGACTCGTTGTTGACGATGACGCCGTCGATGATGTAGAGCGGATCGGAGCCGGAGATGAAGGAGTTGACGCCGCGGAGACGGACGGAGATTCCGCCGCCGCCCGGGCTGCCCGAGTTCTGCGTGATCTGCGCACCGGGAATCTTACCCTGCATCGCCTGATCGACCGTCGTCGCCTGCGCCCGACTGATCAGAGCGGAATCGACGGTGGCGATGTTCGTTCCGACTTTGCGTTTCTCGGTGGCGATGCCGGTTCCGGTGACAACCACTTCACTGAGGTTCACCGCGCTGACGCGGAGCGCAACATCGGCAGTCGCGGTTGAGCCGAGAACTACCGTCACTGGCCGTACGACCGGCTCGTAACCGATGCGGCGCACGGTGATGCTGCGCGCGCCAATCGGCACGCCGGTCAGCGTGAACTCCCCGTTCGGTCCGGTGACGGCGCCGATGCGAGTGCCGGTGATCAGAACCTGCACATCCGGCAAGCCGCGCCCGACGGAGGCATCGGTGACGTGACCACTTACCGTGCTGGTCGCCTGCTGTTGTGCGGCAAGAAGGAGCGGCGAAACGATCGTGAGCGCGCAAAACACGGCCGCGCGGCGAACAAGAGCGAGCGTCATTTGATGCATCTCCTCGTCGGATGGGATCCGGTGGGCTGACGGTGACCCATCGGTAAAAGGTGTCCAACGATAAAGGTCGGGACAGGAGCGAGCAAGACTAACGAAATCGCTTTGCGATGAGAATCAGCGACGCCGGCTCGTTCGTTTCAGGGTGGAGCGGCTCGCGCAGTTCGACGAGATCGAATGCAACACCAGTGATCAGCTTTACCCAGCTCTCGATCGTGCGAAAGTACCAGGGAGCCGGATCGGAAAAATCTTTGCTGAAGCCTGTCCACGACCCTTGGCGCCAGCCATCGATGTACGGCTCATCTCCAGTGGCAACCACCGGATGCAGTGTCTGAATCACCAGCGATCCACCAGGGTTGATCAGAGCCGGTGCGCGCCGCAGCACTCCCTCGACAGATTCCTTTCCGATCAGCGAAAAATTCGCCACCGCGACATCTACGCGGACATTGAGCTTGCCCGCCGCGATATCCTCGTGCGACGCGACGCGAAATTCTCCCCCGCCAGCCTCGTTGGCCCGTTCGATTAGCGCCGGCACGACATCGACACCGATTGCTCTGATGCCGTTTGCGGCCAGCGCGCGCGAGAGCCAGCCTTCGCCGCAACCGATGTCGAGAATCGTGCGCGGCGCTCTGCTCAACACCGCATCGATGATCGCTTGGTTGGTGACAAGAGCGCGACTTGCGATCTCGTTCTTCCTCACCGCTGTCGTCCAGGGCGCGGCGTTCTTGAGCCACGAGGTGACTATGCGCGCGTCGTCGATAGGGTCGGGAGTCATCGATACGGGGTCAGGGAAATAATCAGGTAACGTCCTCGATGGCCGCTCGTATTATAGAGGCAGCCACAACCGTTACACTCAGAGGGAGACATGACGACAGCCGCGCAACCACGCACGGTTTCCGCCCGCTACGATGCAACGACAGCCACCGTTGCACCACTGGCGCCGGCGCGCGAGCGTCTGCTCTCGCTCGACGTTTTCCGCGGAATCACTATCGCCGGAATGTTGCTGGTAAACGATCCGGGAACGTGGGGCGCGATCTTTCCCCCCCTCGAGCATGCGGAATGGAACGGCTGGACTCCGACAGATCTCATCTTCCCGTTTTTCCTCTTCATCGTCGGCATCACTACCCACCTCTCGCTCTCGGCGCGTCGCGCGCGCGGGGACGACGACTCAGCTCTCGTAAAACAGATCCTTCGCCGCGGGATAATCATCTACCTGCTCGGCTTCGCGATGGCGATGTTCCCGTTCTATCAGTGGGGCACCATCCAATCGCTGCCCAACGCCACGGCGTGGGACAGAATCATCTACCGAATCGAGCACGTCCGGTTACTTGGTGTGCTGCCTCGAATAGCGATCGTGTATATCTGCGCCGGACTGCTGACGCTCAAAACGAATCTCAAACAGCAGATCGTCATCATCGCGACCCTGCTCTTTGGATACTGGTTCGCGATGACGCTCATTCCGGTGCCGGGCGAGCACGAGATCGGCGGTTTGCTGCTGCACACGCACGACAGGAATCTTGCCGCCTATCTCGACCGGCTGATTCTCGGAACGAATCACACCTGGACGGGGAGCGTGACGTTCGACCCCGAGGGTCCGTTCTCGACGCTGCCCGCGATCGCGACGGCGATGCTCGGTGTCATCGCCGGCACGTGGATCGCGCGCAAGGACAAGCCGCTGCTCGATCGCATCAGTGGTCTCTTTGCCGCCGGCTCGCTGGCGATGGTCATTGGGCTGATGTGGAACTGGTCGTTCCCTATCAACAAGAATCTTTGGACGAGCTCTTACGTGATGTTCACCGCCGGTATGGCGGCAGTGACGCTGGCGACGATCATGTGGATCGTCGACAACTACAACGTGAAGTGGTGGACGAAGCCGTTCGTGGTCTACGGGGTGAATCCGATCGTGGCGTTCGTCGGATCAGGGGTGATGGCGAGACTGATCTACACGCTCTGGCACGTCACCTATGAGGGTAAATCCGTCGCACTGCAGGATGCGATCTATCAGACGGTGTTTCTGACATGGCTGCCGCCGCGGGTGGCGTCGCTCGGATTCGCGATCGCCTACGTTCTGCTGTGGTACGGGATCCTGCTCGTTCTCTACCGGCGGAAGATCATCCTGAAAGTCTAGTTTCGATCAGGGGAGGGCGGCGGCTGCCCGAAAGGGAAGGGCATCAGCTTGTAATCCGCGGGAACCGTAAACGCCGATTCAGGTATTGATGCTCGGCGCACATTCTTCGTGTCGGAGGTCTCACTGCTGGTGCGGGTCCCGTTGGGTGTTGTGGTCGTCGTTTGCCTCTCGGTGTGGAGCGGAAGTCCTTTCACTTTCCGCCCTTCCTTGCTTGTCTGGTCCAGGAAGCCCTTCGGCAAACCGACCGATTGAGCCATCGATTGCATCATGTCACGCACGCCGGCAAGGTCGACGGCGTTGTCCGACTCAGAAACGAATTGACTCTCGACCGTCTGCTCCTGGCCCATCATCGCGACCCGCACTCTCGTGCGAGCGGTCACTCGGTACTTCATCGTATTGTGGCCGTCGATCGTTGGACCGGGCCCGAGGCTGTCCACGTGAAAGCTCGAACCAGCGCTATCGAAGGTCATCGACCCACCCATCGACTCCATCATTTGTCGCGCGCCCGTCATCATCTCCAGCGGTTTGATCGACATGTACTGCTTCCTCTCCGGATCAAGCATGATCAGCTCTGCGCCGGCGCCTCGAAGGATGACGACACCATGATCTCCAACTGGCAGGCCGCGATATTGTCCACCCACAGGACGCTTTTCGAATTCCATGCGCAGCGCGTTGGGTGTCGCTTTCATGTGAACAACGTTGGTCGCGGTGTCGCCCCCTCTGCCCCCTCGCGTATATACGTCGAAGGTCAGGCCGGCCTGCGACTGCGCGGAGAGCGCTTGTCCGCCGAACAGGAGAGCCGCGACATACAACCTTGATTGGACGCGCATGGGCGTTCCTCGTGTGAGACGAGTTAGCGAGCTGCTCCTGCTGGACTTCCGCTTCGAGAGCGCGTCGATTCCCGCTCTGCGAGAGAGCTGGTAGCGACCATCTCTGATTCGATCGGAGCGCCGCCGCGGCGCACGACGTACGCCTCCATCGCGAAATACTCGGGGAGTCCGAGCTGATCGACCCGTTTGGCGGTGTTGCGATTGCGCTCTTCGACGCGTTGCCAGAACTCGCGGTCGTCCTGGCCGGGGAAGGGCGCCCGATCCTTCTGACTCTGGTGCTTGAAGATGGCCATCTTCTTCGCCCGCAACTCGTCCTCTGAGAGCGGAACCAGAACGTCAGCTTCGGCGATCTCCCACTCTTGCCACGCTCCGCGGTAATACCACATCTCGGGCTGTGGACCCGAGTACCTGGCCAACGCTTGTTGCACTGCCTCGAGACACATACGGTGCGTGCCGTGCGGATCGGACAGGTCGCCGGCCACGAAAACGAGCTCCGGCCTCTGCTCCTCGAGCAGATCGAGAACGATGCGAACGTCCTCCGGTCCGATGGGATCCTTGCGAACCTTGCCGGTCTGATAAAAGGGGAGATTGAGGAATCGCGCCTGCTCGCGCCTCATTCCGAACGTTTCGATGCCTGAGACGGCCTCGGCTTCGCGAATCGCCCGCTTCATCACCTGGACAGGGAACGCGTCGATTTCGCCGACTTTTTTCGACTCGAGGAAATCTTCGACTTCTTCGATAAGAGCTCCCGCCGTTGAGTCGTTGATGTCGAAGTCATTGCCGAAACGACGCAGGAAATCCGCGTAGCGCCGCACCTCGTGGTCGAACACGGCGATGTTGCCCGAGGTCTGGTACGCCACGAGGATGTCATTCTTGTTCTGGTGGAGCTTGTTGAGCATGCCGCCCATCGAGATCACGTCGTCGTCGGGGTGTGGCGAAAACACGACGACTTTCTTGCCGGTCGGCAGCTTGCTGCGGCCGCGGATCTTGGCGATGAGGGCGTTGAAAACTTCGCCGTTGAGGGGACCCGCTTTTCCATGGCGGGCCAGCAGGGAGCTCAGATGGTGCTCGCGATAATCGTTCTCGTCGAGCTTCAGCACCGATTTCCCTGTAGTCTCACCTAGCCAGATGACGGCATCGATTTCGCGCTCGCGGTTCCATTTTACTTCGCCGATCACCCAGGGCGTGCGAATGCGGGTCAATTCGGCTGCTGAGGCGAAGTCGACGTAGAAGACGGCGTTGGGATGTTGCTGAAGGTAGGTCGCGGCAACATCGGGATCGGGCTCGCCCTCGACCGCCCGCTTGATGATCGCTGCCTTGTGCTCGCCCGTAGCGACGAGCGCGATCTCGCGCGCTTCCATGATCGTGGCGACACCCATCGTTATCGCTTCGGTCGGAACGTTGTCCTCACCGAAGAAATCGCCCGCCGCATCGCGGCGGGTGACTGTATCGAGCGAAATACGACGCGTGCGCGAGTCGGCGCCCGAGCCCGGCTCGTTGAACCCAATGTGGCCGGTCTTGCCGATGCCGAGTATCTGCAGGTCGACGCCGCCCGCTTTCTTGATCGCCAGCTCGTACTTGTCGCATTCCTCCTCGACGTCGTCGCGCGGGACGTCGCCCTTCGGAATGTGGATGTTCTGCGGCTTGACGTTGATGTGGTTAAAGAGGTTCTCCCGCATGAACCGGTGGTAGCTGTGGATGCTCTCCGGCTTCATCGGGTAATACTCGTCGAGATTGAACGTCACGACGTCGGAGAAATCGAGGCCCTCCTCGCGGTGCATCTTGATCAGCTCGCGGTAGATGCCGATCGGGGTGCTACCGGTGGCGAGGCCGAGAACCGCGTGCCCGCCTTCCCGGCGACGCTCCTTGATTATCTCGGCAATACGCTTCGCGATGGTGCGGGCGATTTCGTCGTACTCGACGATTACTACCGGGACGCGTTCTTTAGAGGATGCCATTACCCCTAATATAGGTTTTGGCGCGTGGCTGGCGGGAGGTCACGAACCTATGGTCGAAGACAACTGCATGCTGGGCGCTGACCGCTGCCTACGACGGGACAGATCACACAAAATACAGGAAACTGCAGCAGTTGCCTAAAGCGCCAAGGGGGTCTGTCTAGTCGCCTGCAGCGGTAAGCGCTTAGCGTAAAAGCGGTCAGCGCCCAGCAGGCAGTCGTCTTTGTTTTTCCACGCGAGCGGATCTCGATCGCCCCTGTCAGTGATCGGTCTTAAGTACATCCCAGATTCCCGGATCCTCCGGCCCCAGCACCCAAACCGAGAACCCGCGCAAGCGATAGCTGCGCACTAAGTTCAGCTTTTCGCGGAAGCTGCGCGCGTTCTCGAGAAAAACCCATTCGTAGACGCCGCCGTTGGAGAAATAGGCGAATGGCACACCCGCCACGCCGTCCCATTGCATAACGGCGCCGTGCCGCTCGGCTATCCCCGAGCCCCATGTCCAGCCGACGGTTTCGCTCCACGACCGCGCCCGCTCGGGAATCGTGCGATCTTCGCGCGAATACCAGTGGTCGCCGTAAGTCGGAATTCCCAGCGACAGCTTTTCTCGCGGCACGAATTTGAGGAAGTACTCAATGTTCTCACGCATCCACGGCAGGGCGGCGACCGGACCCGGCGGAGTGCGGCGAGTGTTCTCGCTGTAGGTCATGAGCGATATGAAATCGCCGGCCTGGGCGAGCGCCGCGAGATCATAGCCGGCGCGCCAGCTGTCCTGGAGAAAGCGGTGATAGGCGGTAGGGCCGGCGTTGTCTTCGGTCCGATGCACGACGGCGATGCTCAGTGTGAAGCCGCCGCGATGCAGCGCGTTCGCCGTCTCGCGGTACCACGCCGAAAGCAGATCGCGGTCCTGGATGTTGACGTTCTCGATGTCGAACTGGATTCCCCAGTATCCGTTCTGTTGACATAGCTGGACCAGGCTCCGCGTGGCGCGCGCTCGGGCTGCCGTATCAGCGAGAAGCTTTCTGAGCGCGGGCTGATTGAAAGCTTCGTTCACGACGAGCGGCATGACTTTCACCCGGTGCGCCTTGGCGAGCGCGAGCACGCGGGAGTCCAGCTCGCCGAACACGATGCCGAGGCTGTCGACGGTGTAGACCTGGGGTCCGAGGGCGGTGATCTGGTCGATGTTCCTGAGGAGACTCTGATAGGAGTCCTCGCGGTCGACGTAGTAGAAGAGGCGCTCGAGGGCCTGGGCGTGGACCGAGGTGGGGAAGACGAGCGTCGCGGCGGCAATCAGGGGTGCCAGCGTGATTAGAGATCGGTTCCGCATGGGAAAAATCTACCAACCGATTGTCTCGGCGTTGAGACGGACGCCTGGCTACCAATCACAAAACCAAAGCAGGGAGCTTAAAGCTGACTAAGCTTTTTGCTCCCTGCTTTGGTTTTGTGGATGCCAATCGTCGCGCCGCGATCTCGACGCCGAGACGGAACTACCGAGCTTCCCAGTTGACGATCCGCGCGCCCAGCACCGCCTGCTGGACGGCGTCGGCGACGTCCCGCCGGAGCTGAACGTGACGATTGTTGTTGCGCGTCGGGTTCACCCGGTTCGTCAGGACAACGACGAACAAATCCTTCTCCGGATCGATCCAGATCGAGGTCCCGGTGAAGCCGGTGTGGCCAAAGCTCCACGGTGAGAAGAACTGGCCGGCGCTCGACCCGCCTTCGGGCGAGTCCCAGCCGAGGGTCCGGGTTGACTCTTTGCCCTGTCGCGCCGTCCAGCGCGCTATCGTCGGTGGCTTGACGATGCGGACGCCGTTCACCCCTTCTCCACCGTTCAAAATCATCATCGAGAAAAGCGCAAGATCCTTGGCGGTCGAGAAAAGGCCGGCGTGGCCGGCGACTCCGCCCATCGCCCACGCGTTCTCGTCGTGCACGGTTCCCCACAAGAGTCCACCGCGCGCGTCGTCGACCTGAGTCGGCGCAATGCGCGAGCGAATCGCAATCGGCGGCTGGAATTGCGTATCGATCATTCCCAGCGGCTTGAAGATTTTCTCGTTGGCGAGCACGTCGAGGGTCTTACCGGTGATCCGCTCCATCACCAGCTGCAAGAGAATCATGTCCCAGTCGCTGTAGATCATGCTGCTCCCGGGCGTGTACTCGAGCGGGCGGGCGTTGATCTGGTAGAGATACTGGTCGCGGCCGCGCGCCTGGGTGTAAATGTTCGCGCCTGCTTCCAGACCACCGCTGTGGGTGAGCAGCTGCTTGACGGTGATCTGCGCTTTTTCCGGCGAGTTGAACTCGGGGAGGTACGACACCACCGTGCGATTGAGGTCAAGCTGCCCCGCTTCCTCGAGGATCATCGCCAGCGTTGTCGTGGCGATGACTTTGGTGAGCGATGCCAGATCGTAAAGCGTGTTGGTGTCGACCGGCGGAGAACCAGGCTGATTCCAGTCGATGTAGCCGTAGCCTTTCATGTAGGCGATGTGGCCGTTGCGACCAACGGCGATCGCGACACCCGGCGCAACTGCTTCCTCGATCGCGGTCTTGACGATTTTATCGAGCTTCCCAACGAGGGCGGTATCGAGGCCGGAGTTGTTGAGGCCCACCTCGGGCCCAATGTATTTGATCGGCGGTGGTGGGGCGGCGGCGATCTTGGCCTGGGGCGGGGGCGCGCACGCGCCTACCACGACGAGCGATATGACGGCAAAACGAAGAGACTTCATGTGAACGGCGAGAGGTGAGGCGGTTTTCTGAACTATTGCGGACTGCGAACTAAGGTTGGTGCGAACTGACAACTAAAGTGGGTGCGAACTGCGAACTAGAGCGGGTATTTTGGGCTTCGACATCACGAGAAAAGACGATTGTCTCAGTCAGGAACAACGTCCGATTGTATCTCCCGGTCCGTCTTGCAGTTACCGGCCGGGAGCCCGAATACAGTTTCTGATCAGGTCTCCTGCTGCGACCGAATCAGCGCGGGTGGCGAGGGTCGGGCACGGCGGCGGAACTGTGCTCGCCAGTGAGCGATGGCCGTCTGCGGACACCGCTCGGACCGCGGCCCACCCGTCATCCAGCTGATCGGGGAGAAGAAACGACGTTCCGGTCGCTACTGGATACACCTTTTCGTACGTCGGCGAGTAGGTGCGGCGAAAGAGCACTTCGTAGCTCGCCGCGCTCGGGACCGAGTTCCACGTCAACGACCACTTCGAGCCGCCCGATGCCTGATCGCGACGCGCCAGGGCTACTGGCGGCGCGGGCGCGGCGGCAAGTGAGCCGACGACGGATGCGTTTGTTCGCGCCACGTTCGCCACGTAGCCGAAATTCACGTGCGCGAAATCGTCAGTCGGCAGATGCTGGCGCTTGTAATTCTCAAGTCGTTCGGTGAACCGAAGGCCGGCGTCGCCGAGGCTGACGTACGGGCTGTGGTCGCCGCCGCGTGAAATTCGATCGAGCCGGAATACAGGAAGAATGTGGAACGATGGATTGTAGATCGTTCCAGTTGCCCAGGCGTATCGGGCCAGCTCCCGGCTTGGCCCGTTGTCGGGCTCGGCACCGAAAATTCTGACCGTCGTCGAATCGACCGCGCCGTCCTCGGCCACGACATTGCCGACAATGTCGTCGGTAAATGCAGCGACGACTTTGTAACCTGCGCCGTGAAGTCGCTGCGCGAGGTGCGTCGATCCGTACAGTCCCTCTTCTTCTCCGGAGTAGGCGACGAAGATGATCGAAGTCTCGAGGCCCTTGGGGAAATGCTTCGAGAATACTCTGGCGAGCTCCACCACCGCCGATGTCCCCGATCCATCGTCGTCAGCACCAGGCGCATCCTGTGTCGCCTCGAATCGCGCCAGCGGTCCGAGATCCGACCGCGAGCAGATGCAGGAGTCGTGGTGTCCGCCCATCACCACAACCCGGGAAGTATCGCGACCCGGAAGCCATGCGATCACGTTCACTACGTTGACCATTGGCCGCTGCGGATGCCCGCGCATCTCCATCAGCGCCGGATCATATTCGACGCGGAGGCAGCCACCGCATGCTTTGCTATAGCCCGTCAGCTTGTTGAACAAATAGCGGCGAGCCGCGCCAATGCCACGCGCGTTGCTCGTGGTGTCACTCATGGTGTGACGTGTGCCGAACGAAACGAGCACGGAGTCGGTGGCGCGGATCTGGGCCGCCGAGATCTCGGCGATTGCAGCCGCGAGCGCCGGATCGCGCTTCAGTCCCATCGTGACGTCGGCCGGCGCGGAAATCGCCGTCGATTGCTGGGAACCCAACGGAATCGACGCGCAGAACGCAACGATGGTGGCCACGCGGAGCGGAGAAAGAGCAGACTTCGGCATGTTATAGTTATCCAATGAGGACGGGTTCAACCGCTCAGAATACGGGAGCGATGTGAGCAAGACAAGCCGCGTCGGGTCCAACCCGTTGCGAACTGCGAACGAGGTCAACTGGCAGTGGTCGCGGTTCAACGAGCTTGGTGTGGACGACTTGTACGCCATCGTCCGCCTGCGCGAGGCCGTTTTCATCATCGAACAGAATTGCCCGTACCCGGATGCCGACGGCCGAGACCCGAATGCGTGGCACTTGCTCGGCTGGAGGAACCACGACGGAGGACGCAGGCTCGTGGCCTACGCCAGAGTCTTCGAGCCGGGAGTCCGATACACGGAAGCGTCTGTCGGCCGCATTGTCACTGCTCCCGAGGTTCGCGGCACCGGGCTCGGAAAAATTCTAATGGCTGAAGCTTTGCGGCGGATGGAAGAGTTGATGCCGGGGCAGCTCGTCAAGATTGCGGCGCAGCGTCGCCTGGAGAATTTCTACGTCGGTTTCGGCTTCAGGCCTGTCTCCGCTCCCTACGAGGAGGATGGAATCCTTCACATCGACATGATTCGCTAGGAAAATCTTTGCTGACAAACCGACTCGCTCCATACCCTGACTAACGTGATCACGAAAGCTCGATACTACGAGGGCGAGACCTTCGCCGAGTTCATTGCTCGTCCCACCATCAAGAACCGCGAGATGTGGGTTGCCCTGACGCATCGAGTCGCCATACCGTTGGAAATCTCAGCGCGCGTCGAGGCGCTCCATGGGCAATGGCACCTGCTGGTACTGAGCGAGGATTGGTGCGGTGATTCGATAAACATCGTGCCGATCGTCGCCAAGCTCACCGAGTCGGTGAGCAACATGGACATGCGGATTCTCGAGCGCGACCAGAATCTGGACATCATGGACGCCCACCTGACCAACGGAAAATCGCGCTCGATACCGATCGTGATTCTTGTCAATCCAAAATTCCAGGAATGCGGATGGTGGGGACCGCGTCCGCGTGAGCTGCAGAAGTGGGTGGTGGAGAAGGGGATGCAGCTACCGAAGGACGAGCGCTACAAGCAGATCCGCACCTACTACGCGCGGGATCACGGACTGACGACGATGCGAGAGATCGTCGAGATGCTGGAGGAATGCTGCGTCAGAGGTCCCGCGCTAACGGCAGGCGCAGGGTAAATGTCGAACCACTCTCCGGATTCCTGCTCGCGCTCAGCGTTCCACCCATTGCGATTGCGAGTCGGCGGCTGATCGGCAGGCCGAGGCCGGCACCCTCGGTCGTCGAATGCTTGGCGCGAATCTGTACGAACGGTTGAAAGATGGTTTCGAGCTGTTCGTCGGAAATGCCGATGCCGCTGTCGATCACTCGTATCACAGCGGTCCCGGGTTCTGATGCGCATTCGAGCGAGATGTGCCCACCAGCCGGAGTAAACTTGATCGCGTTGGCGAGCAGGTTCAGCACGATCTGCTGAAATCTTGCAGGATCGGTGTGCGCGAAGATTGCCTCGCCGTCGCAGCGATAATCGTATTTCAGATCTCGTTTTTCCAGTTGCGAGCCGATGAAGCCCTCCATCTCGCGCAAAATCTCGTGGACGGACGTCGGGCAGAGATGCACCTCGATTTCCTTGCCGCCCTCGAGCCGGGCGAATTCCAGGATCGTCGAGATCAGCCCTAGCAGGTGCTGCTGGCTTTGTTGAATCCGTTTCAGATCGCGCAACTGTGCTTCGTTCAGCGGTCCGTGGATTTGCCGCTCGAGCAACTCCGTGTAGCCGAATATTGCCTGCAGCGGGGTGCGGAACTCGTGGCTGAGCAACGCCAGAAAATCACCCTTTATTCGATTGGCGATCTCGGCCTCCTCGCGGGCTCTGCGCTCAGCGGTCAAGAGTTCGTCCGTAGTGTGATTCGCCATCGCCAGCTGAGTGGTGCGAGATGCCACCGTTAGCTCCAACTCGCGATTCACTTCGCGCAGGCGGCCCGCGGCCCGGGCGAGCTTCTCGTACTGCGCTCGCAACTCTTCGAGCGCCCTGAGGAGATCCTCTTCGCCCTCGGTTTCCCCCTGAGCGATCTTCATGCTCCGCGCCGCGCTTGTCCGGTTCTCCTCGCGCGTGGGGGCTTCGCGCACCTTACGCGAAAAATCGCGCAGGTCGGAGCTCGTCGGTTGTTGACCGGGGTCCATCATTGCGTGACGGGAAGGGAGAGCGAGAGGGATAGGGAGAGGCACTTTCTCCAGAGGATCCGTTATGCAACTACAGGGCCGACCGAGGCTCTGGGGTGGTACCGCCGAGCCCATTGTACAGCGGTGTAGTCCTATAGTCTCCGCGCGATTTACGCCAAAAAACCGACGAGGCACGGAGAGATCCGTGCCTCGCTCGCTTCCGTCCCGGCTCAGGGTCGGTCAGCCGGTGCCATCGGTCGACACGGTCGACCTGCGGCCACCGCGCGACGCTTCGCCTCCTTTACGTCCGGCGATTCTCGCTTCTTCGCTGGTGAATTCGTGTGCTGTTCCTTTCTGGTGTGCGGCGCGTCCGCCTTTGGCGGCGATTGCGCGCTGCGCCTGAGGATCCATCGCCGCGAATCCACGCGGAGTCTTGCGCGTCACCGTGCCAGTGCCGCGTGTCTCCACTCCACTGTCGCTTCGCGTGCTGTTGATCGTTCCGCTCGTTCCGCTCAACCCGCTGCTTCCCGCTCCACGACCGAGTTCGGTATTGCGTCCGCTCCGCTCGTCCATTCTTTCCCCTTGGTTGTTATGCTCGTCTGCCATTATCCATCTCCTGCCGCAATTTTCGAGTTGATTAGGGACGCGGCTGCCGGAGAAACACCATTTAGAGCGGTGGATCGGTTGGAGCCTGGGCCGCGTGGTAGTCGAAGGTTCTTGGTGCGCAATGGTCAGGCCGCAATTTCCGGGCGAGAGCCGACTTCCTGCAAGCCTCGCCCTGAATGTGGATTTCTTGGCTGATTGCAGGTGTGTGACCAAAGCGTAGTGCCTTCTGCGTTTACCGTGTCACGGTAAACGAAAGGCCACCAGCCCGGTCCCCGCGCGCGCGGCAACTGGTTTGCATAAATTTCCCCTCTGCCCTGTTGACGGCAGTTTCGCGTGTCGTCTCCCGTTCGAGGTCGCGAGTGAATCCAGTCGAAGAAGAAACGCTGTCGAAGATCGAAGTGCTTGCTGATCTGGAGCCAGTGGTTACGGAGCTCATGGTCGCCCACGAGTCCAAACGCGTCCTCTGGTTTCCCGCGGAGTTGCTGGAGCCCCCGCCCGGGGAGGATCCCGATCATCACCTGCGGGCACTGCGCGAACGCGCGCGTGGAATCAGTGATCCGGCGCGTGTGGCGCTGGCGCTCAATCTCCTCACCGAAGAAGGCTTGCCCCATTTCCATCGTCTGCTCGCGGTCTATCTCGGGACCGACAGCATTTGGGCAAAGTGGAACAACCTCTGGACGGCGGAAGAAGACCGGCACGGCGCGATCCTGCACGATTACACCAGAGACGCGGGCGTTTTCGATCCGGTGGTGATCGAGAAGATGCAGTTCGATTACATCAAGGCCGGATTCGAGCCTGAGTGGGACCGCGACCCGTACCGGGTGTTCGTTTACACGTCACTCCAGGAGAGGGCGACGCAGGTATCGCACGCCAACACCGGCAAGTTCGCGTCGCAGTACGAGCCGACGATCGGAACCGTCCTGCAGAACGTCGCCAAGGAAGAAGCTCGCCACTACACGTTCTACCGTTCCGTGTTCAAGGCGGTACTCGATCGTGACCCAAATCAGGGCCTCGTTGCCGCGGCGAAGATCATGCCGGCGATCGACATGCCGGGCGTGAACATGCCGCATTTCCGCGAGCTCGCCGACGTGGTGAGGCGCGCCGGCATCTACGGACCGCGCGATTATCTGAAGATCGTCGAAGAGCTGATCAAATTCTGGTCGATCGAGTCGCTCGACGGATTGAACGATCTCGGCAGAAAGGCGCAGGAAAAGATCATGGGGATTCCCGCGCGGCTCGTGCGCATTGCCGATATTCTGGAGCAGAAGTCGCGTCCCAAGACTTTCGCGTTCGACGTGATATTCAATCGCGTATTCGCTATGGAGTGAGGCGTTCTAGATGGGCGCCCGCTCGGACTTGAAAGACAACTACCTGCTGGGCGCTGACCGCTTTTGCGCTAATCGCTTAGCGCTGTAGGCAACTAGACAGATCTCCTTGGCGCTCCAGGCAACTGTTGCAGTTTCCTTAGCGCCAGTGTGATCTGTCCCGTCGTAGGCAGCGGTTAGCGATTAGCGACAGCAGCGGTCAGCGGCTAGCAGGTATTTGTCTTAGATCTTGTAGAGCGAAGACGATCCGACCGCTACGATCCCGCCAGTCCAAGATCCTCCGCGCGCTCTTTCATCGCCGCGATGACGAAGGAGATGTGCTCGTCGAGATCGACCCCGAGTTCCTGGGCGCCGTTGATAACGTCGTCGCGATTGACTCCGCGCGCGAAGGCTTTGTCCTTCATCTTCTTGCGCACCGAGCGAGCTTCGACCTCGTGCACGCTCTTGGTCGGACGTACGAGCGCGGTGGCGGTAATCAAGCCGGTCAGCTCGTCGACGGCGAACAAAGTCTTGGCCATCTTCGACACCCGCGGCGTGTTGGTGTACTGGGCGTGCCCGAGTATCGCCTCGAGAATGTCTTCGGGGTAGCCGTGCGAGCGAAGCACGCGGACGCCTTCCGACGGGTGCTCCTCGGTCGGCGAATGAGCGTTGTTGGGGAAGCGCTCGTAGTCGAAGTCGTGAATCAGCCCCGTGATTCCCCAGCGCTCCTTGTCCTCACCGAACTTGCCGGCATAGGCGCGCATCGCGCCTTCAACGGCGAGCATGTGCTTGCGCAGCGAATCGCTCGCCGTGTACTCGTGCATCAGGGCCAATGTTTGTTCGCGCGAAGGTAGATCGTTGCTCATGCTGTTTTATTTGAGTGTAGTGAGATCTGTCCCGCCGCTTGCAGCGCCAAGCGCAGCGGCGGGGCAGCGCCAAGCGGTGCAGTTCCTCTCGAAGCTCATCTCTTTCCCGGAGGGTTGGGCGTCGGCGTCTCGCCGACTCTCCCAAAATCTATGAATCCCTTCTGCGGGTTTGTCGAGAGAAGCTCGACCTCGATCTCGTCGCCGACATCGACTCCCTTCTCCCCGCGCATCAGGCGGCCTTCCACCGGCGGATCGACTACCCGCACGTAAGTGCCGCTCGGCTTGTTGCCGGTGACGATCGCCTTGAAGCGCTCACCGACTCGATTGCTGAAGAGAATCGCCGCCGCGATCTTCCGGACCTCGCGCTCGACCTTGCGCGCCGCATCTTCCTTGAGCGTGCAGTTGCGCGCGATCTCCGAGAGCTGGTCGTCGGTGTACGGCGGTGGCGCGGCGGCTAGAACCGCCTTCACGATCCGCTGCGTGACGAGATCGGCGTAACGGCGATTCGGCGCCGTCGAGTGTGTGTAATCCTGAACCGCCAGGCCAAAGTGTCCGGGCTCTTCGACGCCCGGCTGATCGAGGATGTACTCACCCGGGCCGAGCAATTTCACCACCGCGAGAGATAGATCGGGGAAGTGATCGGGGTCCGCTGATCGCCGCTTCTGCATGAAATCGTGGAGAGCCATTCGGTCAGGCTCGGCAGGGAGGTCCGTTCCGAGCTGCTTCGCCAGCTCGACGATCCTTTGCCAGCGCTCGGGGCTGCGCACGATGCGTCTGATCGACGACACGTGATGCGCCTCGAGAAAACGCGCCACCGAGCCGTTCGCCGCGATCATGAAGTCCTCGATCATGTCGGTGGCGGTATTCCTCTGCGTTTTCTCGATGCCGGTGACCTTCCCGTTGTCGGCGACTGTTCTTGCCTCGACCGTCTCGATCTCCAGCGCTCCGTTGTCGAGTCGAGTCTTACGCAGCGCTGTGGCGATTTTGGTCTGCAGTCGCAGCTGCGATTCCAGAGTGGCGGTCCTGGCTACTTTGTCAGGAATCGCTGCGTCCGAATCGATCCAGTTGCCGACGCCAGAATAGGTGAGCTGCGCCTTGTTCGTCACTCGCGCGCGGTAGATGTCCGCCGACTTCACCGTACCGTCTGTCCCGACGACCATGTCCACCATTACCGATTTGCGATCCGCTCCCTCGAACAGCGAGGTGGCACCGGCCGACAACTCGGTCGGAATCATCGGGAAGATTACTGCCCCCGTGTACACCGTGGTGGTTTGCGCGGCGGCGTGCGCGTCGATCGCCGAGCCCTCTGGCGCTTCCGAATCGACGTCAGCAACTCCGATGTACAGGCGCCACTCGCCATTTTCGGTTTCCTCGGCGAACTCGATCTGATCGAGATCTCGGGTGTCGTCGTTGTCGATCGATGACCAGAGGAGATCCCGCATGTCTCCGAGCGGTGCGCCGGTGTCGGGCCGCTTGCCCAGTTTCTGAAGCTCAGCGCGCATGGCCGGATCAGGGTCGGGATTGAATCCCTCCTCGATCATCAGCCGCCGCGCGACGTCGCGGAGGTCCTGGGTCAGCACTTCGGCAGCGTTTTCATCAACAGGTGTGCGACGTCGATAGTCAGTTGGAGTGCGATCAACGCGCCCAACATGATGGAGACATCGAGCCACGGACGCTGTCGAGTCGGCAGCGTTCGCGCGTAGAGCAACGTACCGACCACGATCACCAGTCCTTCGGCGGCGAAGTCGGCGATGGGATGGTCGTACAGCTTGAGGCCAATCATTGGCCCGCCGCGCCACGTTGGTTTATAGCCTGTGATCCAGTCGAGGAACATGTGCGAGACGATCACCGCGGCGATGATGAGAGCGCCGGTCCAATCGTGGGTCACCAGCGCGTAGCAGCCCAGGCCCAGAAGGGCGAGTGACAGCACCGCGGGAACCGAATGCGACAGCATGCCCACCGGATCGTATGCGCCGGCGAGACACATTCCGGTGTCGACCCAGTCCGGCGTGTAGGTGGCGATGAGCAGCGGCAGCAAGCCAATGCCTGGGCGCACACGCTTCGCCGCCAGCGCCGCGCCGACGTGACCGATGTACATCTATGGGCGAGGGCGGCGGAAGCGACGATCGATCAGCAACGGCACCAAAGTCGCGATCAATAGCGATGCGATGAGACGCGCAGCGTAGTAGAAGTGGCCCGTCGTAATTGTCATTAACTTTTCGTAAAGTTAAAGCGCGTCCCGTCGGATCGCCCGCAAGTCAAAGCCTGGCGACATTACCGCTGCATTACTGAAATGCACGTCAAGAATCTCGAGTGCTCTTACTGCCATCGCGAATACGAGGCAAGACGTGTTCACAACGTCTGCACGGAGTGCGGTAAGCCGCTCTTCGTCCGCTATGATCTGAAGCGCATCGCAAAATTCCTAACGCGCCAGACGCTCTACGCGCGGCGGGCCGACCTTTGGCGCTACCGCGAGGTTCTGCCGGTGCGACGCGAGGACAACATCGTATCGCTCG
>QHUA01000165.1 GCA_003221805.1 Gemmatimonadota bacterium | reverse complement strand
CCTCGACCATCATGATCGAGTCCTTCGACGCCGCGAGGACGACATCCATGTCGCTGTACGGCAGCTGCTGGAAAGTTGGATTGAGAATCCATTTCTCCTGCACACGCCCAACGCGTACGCCGGCGATCGGTCCCATGAATGGAATCCTGGACGAGTTGATCGCGTAAGAGGCGGCGACGAGTGCCATCACGTCGGCGTCGTTTTCCTGGTCAGCCGAGATCACGTAGATGAAGACCTGGACTTCGTTCTTGAATCCTTCCGGAAAGAGTGGGCGGATCGAGCGATCGATGATGCGCGCCTTGAGGATTTCCGGATCGGATGGACGTCCTTCCCGCTTGATGAAGCCGCCGGGGATCTTACCCGCGGCGTAAGCCTTGTCCTTGTACTCGACGAGGAGTGGGAAAAACGGGAGTGGACTTTCGGTGTCGCTGACAGTTGCTGCCGCGAGAACCATTGTCTCGCCGAACTGGACTACCGCGGACCCGGCCGCTTGCTTCGCCATGCGTCCCGTCTCGATGACGAGGCGTCTACCGGCGAAAGTTCTTTCGATTCGTTGCATAAGTTGTGTTGTTGTCTCTGAGTAGCGCAAACCGCGCGGAATCGCATTGTGCGCCGCGCGGTGAGATCAAAGAGCCAGATTAGTACCGGAGTCCGAGGTCGGCGATGATCTTCCGATAGCCTTCGAGATCAGTCCGCCTCAGGTAGTCGAGAAGTCGACGCCGCTTACCGACCATCTTGAGCAGCCCGCGACGGCTGTGGTGATCCTTCGCGTGGGTGCGGAAGTGGTCGGTGAGATAGTTGATTCTTTCGGTGAGAAGGGCGACCTGAACTCCGGTCGAGCCGGTGTCGCTTTTGTCCTTGCGGTACTTCTCTAAGGCGGGTGATTTCTCGAATGCCATTTGGAGAGGTCTTCGCGCCGGACCATTTTCCGGCGACGTTACTGGTTCTTAAATCGCTGTAGCCTTTTAACTTAGCGTGTGGGCGGGCCTATGTACAGGGGCGCGGTTTTACTTCGCATTTCGGACCAACGGCAGTCCCGAGTAGGTCTCCCAACGCGTAGTTAGTCAGCAGTCCGAAATGCCGTTGGTCCGAAATGGGAAGTCAAGGGACGCCGTTCCCTCAACGGGCTTGATGCGTCTTGATGACAAGACCTCAACCGGAGCCCGGAGTGTTTTGGAAAGGAGTAGCCTTCGTTAGCCTATTATCCCTGGGGCATAGCGTTCCAGAGACCACCTTGCTGGACGGCACTGCCCAGCCGTGCGCGGACGTGAAAGAAACGACGTCGGGCATCCCGGGGGTTCACGTTTACGCATTCAACGCGGCAAAGATTCCGACGATCCGGCAGTCACTCTACGTTCTCGACACCCTCGATTGGGAAAATGGGAACCCGGAGGCGATGCGCGCTGCGGCAGTGGAATACAACCGGCTGCTCTCGCGCGTACAAAAGGCCAGGAAGCTGGGATACGCAATGAGCAACGGCAACGGAGATTTCGAGATCACCGTGGCTCAAACAGACTCCGTCCTCGTCTTCGGCGAAGCCCGGATGCCGGGCGAGGCGTTCTACTACTCGAGCAAAGTGGTCGGTGCAGTCGACAAAGAGGAAGTGAGAGTCGTCCTCCTCATGTGCAGCCAGCAGCTGCTTTAGCTATCGGGGCGTCCAGCGCGGGTCGGATGTGAAAAGGCCGTCCGTGAACCCGATCTTGTGGGCGAGGTAGAGTCCGAAAACGAGGCTGACAGCGCCTGAAGCGATTCGGAGCGAGCGCTGAAGACTTGGGAGGTGCGCTGTCGCCAGGAGCGACGGTAGTGCAATCGTTAGCGTGATGAACGCCATCCCAACGATCGTCCCGAGACCGAACGTCAGGAGGTAGAGCGCCGCCCACCGCGGATCGTCTATCAACGGCACGATCAGCAGCGCTGCACCGGCGGACCCGGCGAGGCCGTGCACAATTCCAACGACGAACGGGCGCGAAGCGCTGATCCTGCGCGTGCTGGCGCGCACGTCGAAAATGTTGAGCAGCCCGAGCACGATCAGCATGATTGCGACGGACAACTCCAGCGATAGCCCGAGTCTGGCATTGAAGGCGACCTTGAAGGCGATGATCGCGCCACCAACGAGTAGGAGCGTGACGGTGTGACCGATTCCCCACACCGCCCCAATTCCCGCCGCTTTCACCACCGATCTTTCGCGGCTCACGATCGTCGTGACCGCGACGATGTGATCTGGATCGGTCGCGTGCCGCATGCCGAGCATCAGGCTGGTGATGAAAGTGAGAAACAGACTCACTGCTGACGATCGGTTGGAGACACTTCGTCGGCTCTCGCTGCAACCTCGCCGTCGTGGAGCAGCAGGTCGAACTTTAGATCTTTCGAGAACTGCCGCGCCGACGTCAGCGCACGGCCGTCCTTATCCCTGGCGACGGCGTAACCACGCGACAGCGTCGCGAGCGGGCTGAGTGCGTTGAGCCTGGCGGCACAAGCGCCGAGCAGCGCTTTCTTGTGCGCTACGATTCTAGACGAGAGGTGAGCGATTGACCGGCCAATTTTCTCCAGCTCCTGACGCTCCGCGCGAATTCGAGTCTGCGCAGACTCCGAGATGCGGCGCTGCGCCAGCGCGAGCGTCTTGCGCACGTCGTCTCGCGACGCACACGCAGCCGCCGCAGCGGCGGAAGGCGTCGGCGCCCGCAGGTCAGCTACCGCATCACAGACAGTCGTATCGACTTCATGACCGACAGCAGAAATCACCGGCATAGCGCAACCGGCGACGGCGCGGGCGACCCGTTCGTCGTTGAACGCCCACAAGTCGTCATTGCTGCCACCGCCTCTGCCGACGATGACCACGTCGGCCTTGCCCCAGCGGCCGATTCTTCGAATGGCGGCAGCAATCTCCAGCGCCGCGGTGTCTCCCTGCACCTGCGTCGGGCAAACGACAACTCGTGCGCCAAGGTTTCGCTCGCGCATGACGGCGACGATGTCACGCAGCGCGGCACCATCAGCGCTAGTCACGACGGCGATGCACTTCGGATAGTGCGGTATCGGTCGCTTGCGCGACTCGTCGAGCAGTCCCTCCTTCCGCAGCTTCGCCAGCGTCAGCTCCATCGCCTTTCGCCAGAGGCCGTCGCCTTCGGCATCGATGCGCGTGACCTTGAGCTGCAGAGTCCCACGGGCGGCGAACACGGTCATCGAGCCGAAGAGCACTACCTGCATCCCATCGTCGGGCGCTGCCGGCATCCGGTACTGATCGGCGAGCCACACCACACAGGGAATCTGCGCGGCGCGATCGCGAAGGGAGAAATACCAATGGCCGTTGCGGTGACGCTTGAAGTCGCTGATTTCGCCGCGGACCCAAACGCTTCTCACTTTTGATTCGACGGCTTCGCGCGTCCTCAGTGTGAGGTCCAGCACGGACAGCGGATTGTCGACGGTAGAGCCGAGCGTCGCGCGCGAGCGCGGAGTCTCGAAAAGGTCGACGGGTATCGACCTCACCGGACGCTCATCTCCGCGGCACGAACGGTGTTCGCCATCAACATCGCAATCGTCATCGGACCAACCCCACCTGGCACCGGCGTAATCTTCGAGGCGACGGCGCGCACTGAATCAAAGTCGACATCGCCCTGAAGTCTCGTTCCGGATTTTGTACTCGGATCATTTACCCGATTGGTTCCGACGTCAATGACCACCGCGCCCGGCTTGACCATGTCGCCGGTGACGAGGCGCGGCCTTCCCGCGGCAACAATAAGAATATCGGCCTCAAGCGTGCGCGCCTTGAGATCGACAGTGTGGCGATGACAGACAGTGACGGTGCAGTTGGCGTTCTCATTGTCCTGCAGCATCAACGCTACCATCGGCTTGCCGACAATGTTGCTGCGACCGATTACGACGCAATTCTTTCCTGGGGTTCGCACTCCTGATTCCTTGAGCAACACCTGCATTCCAGCAGGGGTGCAAGGAATGAATCCGTCGCGCTCACCGATCAACATCTTTCCGACATTAACCGGATGAAATCCATCCACGTCCTTGGACGGATCGAGGCGACGAATCACCGTGTCCGGATCGATCTGTTTCGGGAGCGGCATCTGAACCAGTATGCCATGGATTTTCGGATCGGAGTTCAGCGCGTCGACG
>QHUA01000120.1:29580-34668 GCA_003221805.1 Gemmatimonadota bacterium | reverse complement strand
CTCGGCTACGGAAGTCGCGCCGATGGAGATCCGGATCCGACGCAGAGGTTCAACTGGCAGCCGCTTCGCAGGGCGTCGGATTATTTCTTCGCGAAGTGTAGTTATCTGCTGCGGCTTTAGCGTCCTAACGCTGGTCGCGGCAATCGGACGCCACGAAGGTCCAGAGCGTTTTAGACGGGTCTCGTTGATACCTGACGCAAGTGTTTCGCGATCGCGCGCGCAGAATCGAGCGGACTCAGATTCGTGGTGTCGATGACCAGCTCGGGCTTGGGCATTGCCGGCCTATCGAAACTCCCCGCCTCGTCGAGTTTCCTGTATTTGTAGACGTCGCGCAACTTGCCGAAGCGTTCGCGCGGTTCCGACGAGATCCGCTTCTCCAGCTCCTTGTCAGTGCATTGTAGCTCGATGAAGTGAAGCGTTCCCATCCCTGCTAAAACGCGCTTTTGCAGTGATGGGATGAAGTGGTCGGTAACCGTTGCTTCGGGCGCGAAAGTCATGATGACTCCGCTCACCTTGGCCCGGAGGGCGGCTTCGATCGAGGTATGCCAGAGCGCTTCGTGGTTGTGCAGCAGGCGGTAGCCAAGCTCAGCGGTCAGATGCTCGCCGACGGTGAGCTTGCCGACGCCGGGACGGCCGAAGAGAAAAATGACTTGCGTCGACACGCCCCATAATGACGACAACAACGGGCGTGTACCAGTGATTGCGTGACCTGCGCTGCCGCGCTCTCAGTTAGCGCAAACCGTTGATCTGACCTTTCGCCAGGGCACGCGTCATCATTATGGTTAACATCGTGCGCCGCCCATCCCGACTAATCGCGCTGTCGTCGAGCCTATTGCTCGCCGCCCTCGTTCTCGTGACGAGTGGTTTCGCGTGCGACTCGGCTGGGAAGGGCTCGATGTTTGGAATGCAGATGAACGGACATCCCGCCGCAGCCGACGTGCAGCACGGCACAACCAACACCACGACTCCACCGTCTTCGCCCTGCCGATTCCCGTGGGCGCCTGACGGATGCCAGTCGATGGTTCCGTGTGGGCCAGCGGCGGTCGCATCGACCGCTGTCCGTATTGATCTGTTCAGTGCCACTGGCAGTACTACTGTGAGATTCGCGGCGATCGCTCCACCTTCTGAAACGCCAGCCCCCGAGCTCCCTCCTCCTCGGGCGTAGTCCATCACAACTGAATAGTTGAATCTGCGCGTCCGAATGGATGCGCAGACTGACGCGCGTGCATCGACGTGAATTCGTCCGCGCGTAATGGACTTCAATCAAGAAATGTTCTATGGCCCGAATAAATATCTTTCGTCGCGACGCGTGCATTCCGCTCCCCAGCGCGCCTCTCTGTACGATCCTGTTTGTCGCGTGCGCTGTCTTCGCAACCAGAGTCAGCGCGCAGGATGCGAGCACCAATATCTCCTCCCTCGAAGCGCTTCTCGCGCGGGCCGATTCGGTCAATCCGTCGATTCAGGCAGCCCGAGAGCGCGTGACCGCGGCCCGGGCACGTGTCGGACCGGCGGCAACGTGGCCTGATCCCATGTTGATGGCGGGCATCCAGAATCTGCCGCTCGGGAAGACCTCTGTGGGTGGACATGGCGGAGCCACGCTACCCGGGGATGAGATGACCATGAAGATCGTTGGGATCAGTCAGACGATTCTCTATCCTGGAAGACTCTCGCTGCGTCGACAAAGCGCCGAGTACGAGGCGCAGGCCTTAGCCGCTGAATTCGATGCAGAGCGTCTTGACGTCGAGCGAAGCGTGCGGAGCCAATACTTCGAGCTGTTCTACCTCGACAAGGCAATCGAAATTGCTGAACGAAATCGCGGCGTACTGGCAGATGTGATTCAGGTTACCGAAGCACATTACGCTGCCGGAACTGGTGGACAGCAGGATGTCCTCAAAGCGCGCGTTGATGCTGCCCGTCTCGGAGAGACAGCGAGTGGGCTCCTTGAGCAGAGGCGAACCGTTCTCGCCGAGCTAAACGCGACCCTCGATCGCGAGAGCAGCACTGCGGTGACGAACCCTGCGATACCACAGCGCGTCTCGAACGCTGCAATTGAGAGCGATGTGTCGCAGGTTCGTTTCAGCTCCCAAGATCTCGGCGCGCGCGTGGCGGGCTCCCCACTTCCACCGCTGGCCGAGGTCCAGGAGCTAGCAGTGAAACAGAGTCCGCTGCTGCGTGAGACCGATGCGAGACTCCAGGCACAGGCGGCGCGCGTTGCACTGGCGCGCAAAGAATCGAAGCCCGATGTCGATCTCTCTTTACAGTACGGGCAGCGGAATTATCGACCGGATATGATTTCCGCCGTAGTGTCGGTTCCGATCCCGCTACATCGTGGAAGCCGGCAGGGGCAGGAGATTCTCGAGGCTCGGTCTGAGCTGTCCGCGATGGAAGCCGATAAGCGGGCGCAGGTCAACGCCATCCGCGCGCAAGTCGCCAAGCTGGTGAGTGATGTCGAAAGAGAGCGGACCGAGCTCGCGTTATACGCTAAAGGCATTCTCCCGCAGGGTAGTGCCGCGGCGACGGCCTCGCTGGCGAGCTATCAGTCGGGGAAGACCGACCTTCTCACCGTGCTCGACAATCAGAACACGCTTTTCACTTACCAGACCGCGTACTATCGAGCGCTTGCAGACTTTGCGAAGAGTCTGGCCGAGCTCGAGCAGGTGGTTGGCGGGGAGGTGCTGCGATGACCCGCCGAGCACTGATCCTCTGGTCAGCGGCCGCTGTCGGGCTGTTGCTGCTCATCGGAATGCTGTCAGCGCGCAGGATTTCCAGGAAATCCTCGACGGCTTCCGCCAGGAGCTCCGCGTCGAGTGAAATGCAGGGGATGGCTGGAATGAACATGCCGCCCGGCGGATCCGTCTCCCTCACACCGGACCAAGTTCGTCAATTCGGGATCACATTTGGCACGGTTCAGATGCGCGCCCTTTCCGATGAAGTGCGCACAGCGGGAATCGTTGTTGTAAACGAGACCCGCATCGCCAAGGTCACTCCGAAATTCAGCGGTTACGTCGAGCAGCTCTATGGGAATTTCGTCGGACAATCGGTAAGACGTGGCCAGGTACTCGCCGCGGTCTTCTCGCCCGACCTCGTCGCTGCTGAGCAGGAGCTGATTTTGTCGGCGCGTCTTTCGAGCACGACTGGCAGCAGCTCGGTGCCGGGCGTTCCGGGAACGACGACGGATTTGCTCAGCGCTGCCAGAGAACGACTGCGATTGTGGGACGTCTCCGAATCACAGATCAGAGAAGTGCTGACCACCGGCAAACCAATGCGAACTGTTCCGATCGCCTCACCCGCATCGGGCGTGATCCTCGACAAGAAGGTGGTTCAGGGGCAGGCGATTCAGGCGGGCGAGGAACTCTACACGATCGCCGACCTGTCCGACGTTTGGATTGACGCGCAGCTCAGAGAAGAGGACGCGGGGCGCGTCGGAGTTGGCGCGAGTGCGGTGCTCCAATTCACCAGCTATCCGGGCCGTCCTTACACGGGCAGGGTCACGTATGTGTACCCAACGCTGGCCGAGCAGGCGAGAACCGTAAAGGCACGCATCACTGTTCCGAACCCCGACGGTCGGCTCAAGCCGGGCATGTATGCAACCGTGACGATAACAGCTTCAACTGCATCGGCGCTCACAGTACCTCGCTCGGCGGTGGTTCAAACTGGAGAGCGCGCCCTCGTGTTCGTTGATGCAGGGGGCGGCAACCTTCGAGCGCAGCCCGTTCAGCTTGGGAGAACCGGAAGCGATTACGTCGAAGTTCTGAGCGGTGTTGCGGCCGGCCAGCGAGTGGTCACCTCCGCGCAATTTCTCCTCGACTCCGAGTCGAATCTCGCCGAGGTGATGAAAAGCATGATCGGAATGCGCGGCGTTCAGGATGCCATGCCACCGATGAACGCTCCCGCGACGAACGATGTGAATGCCAAGGGTGCTGACATGCGCGGCATGCCGGGCATGGCGCCTCCGGCCAAGAGGTAGCCGCCAATGCTTGCGAGGATCATCAACTGGTCGATCAGTCATAAGCGCTCCGTACTGATGGCGACGATTGCTTTCTCGATCGCGGGCATCTGGGCGATGTTCCGTACTCCTGTCGACGCCATTCCCGATCTGTCCGATGCGCAAGTGATCGTGATGACTGAGTGGCCCGGCCAGGCGCCGCAGCTAGTGGAGGATCAGATCACGTATCCGCTCGAGACCGAGCTGCTCAAGGTGCCGCGCATCAAGTTCGTGCGAGGAATGAGCCAGTTTGGGTTGTCAGCAGTTTACGTCGTCTTCGAGGATGGCACCGATCTGTACTGGGCGCGTAGCAGAGTGCTCGAGTACATGAACGGCGTGCGCGACAAGTTGCCTGCTGGCGCACAGCCGATGCTGGGACCGGATGCGACTGGGGTCGGGTGGGTGATGCAATACATCCTTGCCGACACGACCGGTACTCTGAATCTCGCACAGCTTCGCTCGATCCAAGATTTCGTAGTGCGGCCCGCGCTCACATCGGTGTCGGGCGTGGCTGAAATCGCATCGCTGGGCGGATTCGAGAAGGAGTATCAAGTCGAGGTCGACCCCACCAAGCTGCTCGCATTCGACATTCCGTTGGAGAAAGTGGCTCAGGCCGTTCAGAGCTCGAACCAGGACGTCGGGGGCCGAGTTTTGGAGATGGGTGGATCGGAATATGTCGTCCGCGGCCGCGGTCGGTTCACTGGCGTGGACGACATTCGACGCGTAGCCATAGGAACCGGGCCCGGTGGAACTCCCATCACCGTCGGCGACGTCGCGAATGTCCAGATTGGTCCAGCGATTCGCCGCGGCATCACCGATCTGAATGGGAGGGGTGAGATCGTCACTGGATGGGTAGTGATGCGCTACGGTGCTAACCCGCTGGCGGTCATCAAGGGTGTCAAGCAGAAAATGGCTGCGCTCGAGCCATCGCTTCCCAAAGGAGTGCGCTTCGTCAGCGGCTACGATCGATCGAGTCTCATAGACGCGGCGATCCGTACGCTGCGTGGTAAGCTGTTCGAGGAGTCAGTCATCGTAGCATTGGTAACGATTGTGTTTCTGTTTCACGCCCAGAGTGCACTGGTCGCGATCGTTACGTTGCCGAT
>QHUA01000120.1:0-29533 GCA_003221805.1 Gemmatimonadota bacterium | reverse complement strand
ATTGGGGCGATGATAGATGCCGCGATCGTGATGGTCGAGAATCTCCACAAGCACATGGAGCGGAATCGCGCGAGCCATCCACCCCGGACGCACTGGCAACTGGTGCGCGAATCAGCGCAGGAAGTCGGCGGGTCACTGTTTGTATCCCTGCTCATCATTACGGCGAGCTTCCTGCCGGTTTTCGCGCTGCAGGATCAGGAAGGCAGGCTGTTCAAGCCGCTGGCGTGGACGAAGACGCTGGCGATGGGTTCAGCTGCGCTGCTCTCGATAACACTTGTGCCCGTGGCGATGGGCTACTTCATCCGCGGCGGTGTCAAGCCAGAGGAGGCGAATCCGATAAACCGGTTTCTGATCCGGATCTATCGGCCAGCGATTCAGTTCGTGCTGCGATACCGGTGGCAAACGGTCGCCGTCGCTGTCGCCCTGCTCGTGATCACGATCGTGCCCTACTCGAGACTGGGCAGCGAATTCATGCCGCCCTTGAATGAGGGCAGCATCATGGACATGCCGTCTCTCTTTCCTGGCGTGGGAGCCGGAGAAGCGAGGCGCATCATACAACAGCGCGACGCGGCCCTGGCTCGAATTCCCGAAGTCGAAATGGTGCTTGGCAAGATCGGAAGAGCAGAAACCGCCACCGACATGGCGCCACTCTCCATGATCGAAACCATTGCGGTTCTGAAAGACAAGTCGCAGTGGCGTCCTGGCGTGAGCTACGACTCCATTGTTTCGGAAGCGAACAACACCGTGAGAACGCCGGGGGTCGGCAACATGTGGAGCATGCCGATCAAGAATAGGCTCGACATGCTGGCGACCGGAATCAAGACTCCGGTCGGCATCAAGATCTTCGGACCGGACCTGACGACGCTCGACAGAATCGGCAAGCAAATCGAAGGACTGCTGCCGGCCGTACGGGGAACGAACACCGTTTTCGCCGAGCGCGCGGTTGGCGGACGATATCTGGACGTAACGATCGATCGTGGGGCGGTGGCTCGGTACGGGCTCACCGTCGACGAAGTTCAAATGGCGCTCAGTACTGCGGTGGGCGGAATGGAAGCGGGGCAGGTCATCGAGGGACGCGAGAGGTACGGCGTGCTGGTGCGCTATCCGCGCGAGCTGCGCGACGATCCATTGAAGATCGCCGACGTCCTGGTCACTACTTCATCGGGGGCGCAAGTAACACTCGGGGGGCTGGCGCGAATTTCCGTTGTCGAGGGTTCGACGCTGATCAAGTCCGAAGATGCCTATCTCAACAACATCGTCTACGTCGACGTCCGAGATCGCGACGTCGGAAGCTATGTGGCAGAAGCAAAGGGTCTCCTGGAAAAGCAGTTGCGCTTACCTCCCGGATACAGACTTCAATGGTCCGGGCAGTACGAGTCAATGCAGAGAGCATCCCAGCGACTGCGAATCGTCGTGCCGATCACGCTCCTCATCATTTTCGGGCTGCTCTACTTCAACTTCAGAAGCATCGCGGAAAGTTTGATCGTGATGCTCTCGCTGCCGTTTGCGCTCGCGGGGGGCGTATGGCTGATGTGGATCCTCGGGTACAACCTGAGCGTCGCGGTGGCAATCGGATTCATTGCACTGGCCGGAGTGGCAGCCCAAACTGCCGTGATACTTCTCATTTATCTGGATCAAGCGTGGCATCGCATTAGAGGCGAGCGCCAAAGTTTCAACCGGAAGCCGACGCGCGATGATCTGCACGCCGCGGTTGAATTCGGTACGGTTGAGCGATTGCGACCGAAAACCATGACTGTTGCCGCGGTTACGCTTTCTCTGCTGCCGATTTTATGGAGTCAGCAGACGGGCTCGGACGTGCTCAAGCGAATCGCTGCGCCGATGGTCGGTGGATTAATCACCAGCGCTGCGCTCACGCTGATCGTCCTTCCGGTGGTGTACTCCCTCTGGCGGGAATGGGAGATGCGGGCAGGCAGAGAAGTCGTTGAGCGGTACACTGAAGCCGAAGCGACACCATCATGACCAACCCCGGCCACGCGCATATGGAGCACGACGCTCACTCGCAAATGGACCACGTTGCCCATGCCGCGGATGACAAGCACGCCGGCCACAGCGTGGCGATGTTCCGCGACAAGTTCTGGTGGTCGGTCGCTCTGACGGTCCCAACCGTCATTTGGTCGCCGACGGTTCAACAGTGGCTCGGCTTTCACGCGCCGTCGTTTACCGGATCGGAGTACGTCCCGGCAGTGTTCGGAACGATTCTGTTTTTCTACGGAGGAACTGTTTTCCTCCGTGGGGCTGTCCGCGAGATCAAAGATCGGCTACCGGGAATGATGACGCTGATCTCGCTCGCCATTACGGTGGCGTTTGTCTTCAGCCTGGCCGTAACATTTGGCGTCCCGGGGATGGATCTCTGGTGGGAGCTCTCGACGCTCATCACCATCATGCTCCTCGGCCACTGGATCGAGATGCGCTCGGTCATGCAGGCGCAGGGCGCACTCAACGAGCTGGCCAAGCTCGTTCCGGACATGGCAACGCGTGTCGATGGCGACAGAATGGAAGACGTACCCGTGTCTCAGCTCCGAAATGGAGACATCGTGCTCGTTCGGCCCGGCGCGAGCATTCCAGCCGATGGCGTCGTTCGCGATGGGAGCAGCGCAGTCAATGAGGCCATGATCACCGGGGAATCGCGTCCGGTCGACAAGAAAACGGGAGACAAGGTCATTGCCGGAACGGTTAACAGCGCCGGCTCTCTCCGCGTCGAGGTGACCGGCACCGGAGAAAACACCGCAGTCGCCGGCATCATGCGGCTGGTGGCTCAGGCGCAGAGCTCGCGATCACGGGCGCAGGATCTTGCCGACCGCGCAGCTTTCATCCTGACGATCGTGGCGATCGTTTCTGCTGCTCTGACATTAGCCGGCTGGCTCATAGCCGGGGCACCATTGGTGTTCGCTGTCGAGCGAGTCGTCACGGTTCTGGTGATCGCTTGTCCTCATGCTCTTGGGCTGGCAATCCCTCTGGTGATTGCCATTTCAACCACGCTCGGTGCGCGATCAGGCCTTCTCGTTCGCGATCGACGAGGTCTCGAAGAGGCGAGAAATCTGAACGCAGTCGTCTTCGACAAGACCGGGACCCTCACTCGAGGCGAGTTTCGCGTTGTGGACATCACCACGACTGGCGGGGTTTCGCCCGACGAGGCACTCAGGCTTGCGGCGTCGCTGGAGACAGATTCAGAGCACACCATCGCGCAGGGTGTAGTTAAGAGCGCGGAGGAACGCGGACTGTCTCTGGCGCGCGCAGAAGATTTCCAGGCAATTCCTGGGCGGACCGGCTCTGCTCCGTGGACTTACTGTAATTCTCGACCCGAATCTTCAAAAGGCGATGGACAAAGCTGCACAGAACGCGCAGACGGCGATCACACTTGTTGAAGGAACGACGCCGCTGGCCGTCTTTGCCGTGGCAGACGCTATCCGGGACGAGTCACGCGACGCTGTGCAGAGGCTCCACGAGCAGAAGATTCAGGTAATCATGATGACTGGAGACGCCCGGCCGGTGGCGGATGCAGTCGCCAGGGCACTGGGAGTCGACACCGTTTTCGCCGAAGTCTCGCCCGAACAAAAAGCATCCAAGGTGAAAGAGCTGCGCAGCTCGGGGAAACGTGTTGCAATGGTGGGGGATGGTGTTAATGATGCGCCAGCGCTGTTGACCGCTGACGTAGGCATCGCCATTGGTGCCGGAACCGATGTCGCGGTCGAAGCGGGCGATGTCGTGTTGATCCGCAGCGATCCGCGTGACGTCCCGAAAGTCATCGCGCTCAGTAAGGCAAGTTATCGAAAGATGGTTCAGAATCTCTGGTGGGCGGCGGGTTACAACATCGTCGCGCTTCCGTTAGCAGCTGGCGTGCTCGCGTTTCGGGGATCATTCTCAATCCCGCAGTGGGCGCGATCCTGATGTCGCTGAGCACGGTGGTCGTTGCCGTGAATGCTCAATTGTTGCGTCGGGCTCGCTTGTGAGTAACGATACCCGCAGACCTGTTGCCTGAGATGCGAATGACGATCCCGTACCCGAAGATCCCGCCTGATATCGTCTCGATCGGACCATTTCATCTGCGTTGGTACGGTGTCATGTACCTGGTGGGGTACTTTGTCGGGTACCAGCTGGTGCTGGCGCGAATTCGCCGTGGGATCGGCGTGGTGACTCAGAAGGAGCTCGATGCGCTGCTCCCGTATCTCGTCATAGGGATGCTGATCGGCGCGCGACTCACGTACGTCTTCGTCTACGACTTTCCGGCTTACCGCGCGCATCCGTTGAATGCCTTCGCCATTTGGACGGGCGGGCTCTCATTCCACGGTGCCATCGTCGGCATGTCGATCGCGATCGTGCTCTTTGCCTGGCGCCATAAACTTCCCGTTCTCGCCATCACGGATGTTGTCGCCCTGGCGGGAACTCCCGGCCTCTTCTTCGGACGCATCGGGACTTTCATCAATGGCGAGCTTTACGGACGGCCGAGCGATGTGCCGTGGGCGATGGTTTTTCCGGCGGATCCGCTGCACATACCCCGACATCCTTCACAACTATATGAAGCGTTCGCTGAAGGAATTCTGCTCTCGCTGGTTCTGTGGACTTTGGATCGGATTGCGCACAAGCAAGGATGGTACTGGAACGGTCTCTTAACCGGCGCGTTCCTGATCGGCTATGCGTTGTTGCGATCCCTGCTCGAGTTCACGCGTCAGCCTGACGCGCAGCTCGGACTGGTGGTGCTCGGCAGGTTCAGCATGGGGCAGGTGCTGTCGGCGATAATGCTGGTTGTCGGAGTGATTCTGACAGTCGCGTCGCGTCTCCGGTTTCCCGTTCCCGATGCGGACAACGGGCATGGGTAGCGGGAGCGCGGTCAGGCAGGCTTGGTCCGAACGTGCTCGCGACGGTATCCTAGTCCAACCAGTCGCGCCGGAATCCGGCGGAACAGCGGCACGGCGCCTAGAATTCTGATGATGAGCGGAGGAGACATGCGTCGCTGGCTGCCGAGTACCCGGCGAATGATCCCGTTCTGAATAAGGAGCTGGACGCGCTGCACGACTTTCGTCGGTAGCTCACGACGTTCTTGAATCTGGTCAAGTAGTGATTCCGTTGCTGTACCTCCGTTGCGCAGAACAGGAGTCAGGATGTTCGCGGCTGCCACCGCGTCCTGAATCGCGAGGTTGATCCCCACGCCGGCAACCGGCGACATCGCGTGCGCGGCGTCGCCGATGCAAAGCAGACCCTGTCGATACCATTTGCGCAGTCGATCGACCTGAACCGTGAGCAACTTGATGTCATCCCAGCTGCGGAGCTCGTCGACGCGTTTGCCGAGGAATGGCGCTAGCCGGACGATGTCGGCGCGGAGCGCATCGAGTCCGCGGTGTTTGATCTCCTCGAAGGCACCTTTGCGCACGACTAGGCCGCACTGCCAGTAATCGCCGCGGTCGATCATCACGAAGATCTGCCCGTAATCGAGTCGGCCGAGCAGTTGCGCGGGATCGCTCTGTTGTCTGGGTATTCGCATCCACAACACGTCCATCGGCGCGCCGAAATCCTCGGATTGAAGACCGGCTGCTTCGCGAACGGTCGAATGTCTGCCGTCGGCACCAACGATGAGATCTGCCAGGACGTCGCGCTCGCCGGTCCCCGTTTTCGTGTGCACACCGATCACCCGCTCGCCATCGAAGCAGAGTCCGGTCACTTCGGCTTCCATCTCCAGCTCAAATGTCGGATAGATCCGCGCTTTTCCCGCGAGAAAGTCAAGGAAGTCCCACTGCGGCATGAACGCGAGGAACTTGCAGCGCACCGGGAGGTGGGTGAAATCGGCGAGGGTGAGCGTGGTGTCGCCGATTTGTCCGCGCAGCTGACGGACTTCCTGGTGTGGCAGCTTCAGCAAATCGTCGAGGATGCCGATCTCGTCGAGAATTTCCAGCGTCGAAGGATGGATGGTATCGCCGCGGAAGTCGCGGAAGAAATCAGCGTGCTTCTCCAGAACCTTGACGCTAATCCCGGAGCGGGCGAGCAGCAGGCCGAGCATCATCCCGGCGGGTCCCCCACCTACGACGCAAACCTGTAGACGCGTCCCGGAGAGCTCAGCTCGATCTGGCATGAGTGATTTTACTCGCGTTATAGTGCTCGTGAGGATACGTTTAAAGAAGGTGCAAGTCACCGCGTCGGGAAGTGTCCCACCAGCCCGCGCATCACGCTGTTCCAATTGCAACAGCACTTGGCGATCCTGGCGGCGCCGCGTTCTTCGCAGGTGGCCCGTGGCCAAAGTCAACGACCCGATCAGGAATCCGCGAGATCTCGCTGCGGAGCAGTTCTCGCGCTCGTACTACGAGCGACGCGCACGAATGCGCGACCAGATCAGCAACTCGTGCATAGTCGAGTTTTTTGATCCACCAAACCCGGATGACCACATGGTCACCCCACTATCCAACGGAGTACGATAATGTCCAGCTACAAAGGAATCTCCAACAGCGACAAGCAGAAAATCATCAGTGCGCTGAAAGCCCGCGGCGCGGGAAGCTGCCCACGCTGCGACGACAGCCAGTGGACGGTGAGCGAGTATGCTCGCATCGAGGTCCAGGAGACGAGCGCGCGCGACAGCAACGGTGGCGCGACGATCCCGGCAGTGATGATCGTCTGCCAGCACTGCGGATTCATTGCGCAACATGCGCTGCAGCCACTCGGATTGTGGAGTCACGCAGCTACAATCTCCAGCGGTACGACCGCTCAGCACGAAGCGCTCGCCTAGTGGTCCTCACACCGCCGGCTCAGAGCGCGGCGGTGTTACCGGTTGTCGATTGTTTTTGCCGCGCGCCGCGACGCGTCTCGGGAGCAGCAGGATCGCGTCTCAGCGGCAGCAATAGGGCAAGTCACGGGCGCCCCTACGGCGCCCTCGCTGCGTAAGCGAATATGGCCCAATAGTGCGCGAAACTGCCGGCCATAACGCACAAGTGCCAGATCTCGTGGGATCCAAAAAGCCACGGCTTCGATCCGGTCGTCGGGCGCGGCCAATTGGCAGCGTGGATTACTGCACCGAGGGTGTAGACGATCCCTCCAGCGAGCAGCCAGAGGAAGAATCCGATTCGCGCCGCGCCGAGAAGGGGGCGCACGACGAATACGGCAATCCAACCCATGCCGATGTAAAGCGCGGTGGAGAACCACTGGGGCGCATTCATCCATGCCACTGTTTGGAACACTCCAAGCGCGGCGAGCGACCAAACGGCGATCAGTAGTCCCATTCCTAGCGGGCCGCGCAATAGCAACAGACAGACCGGCGTGTACGTCCCGGCGATCAGGACGTAGATCATCATGTGATCGATCCGTCGCAGGTGGGCGACACCTCGCTCGGAAATTCGGAGCGAGTGGTAGAAGGCGCTGGCGCAGTACATCGACACCAGGCTGGCGCCGAAGATCGAGAACGCGACGATCTGCCGGGCACTTCCGTTTTCGATCGCAATTGCGACGAGCACAACCAATCCGACAACTGACAGGATCGCGCCCACCAAATGGGTTAAGCCGTTGACGGGCTCGCGGAGCGAGAATCTCATAGGGGGGCAGGGGGGCGAATTTCGGGCCTAGCTGTCAAGGCGGGCCGGAGACATCGACAACTAGCTGGCATCCACAAAACTAAAGCAGGGAGCTTCAAGCTTAGTCAGCTTCTTAGCTCCGAGCTCCCATACAGGCGTTAGAGATGCCCAAATCTTATCGCCGTTGCTCGTCGAGATCTATCGGAAGCTCGGAAAACCACGAACACCCGACGCTGTAATCCGCCGGAATAGCTCGGAGCTACAAAGCTGTCTAAGCTTCCAGCTCCCTGCTTTAGTTTTGTGGATGTCAGATCGCGCCACGATCAACGGCCCGCCTTGGATCCTCACTAAGCCAGCGGTTAATACTATCCGCCGCATCCCGCCCCTCCCGAATCGCCCACACGATCAACGACTGACCGCGCCGCGCGTCTCCAGCGGCGAAGACTCCGGGCACGCTGGTTCGATGGGCTTCATCAGTCGAGATGTTCCCACGACCATCGAGATCGACGGCGAGATCGGTTAAGAGTCTGCTCTTCACCGGACCGGTGAAGCCCATTGCCAACAGCACCAGATCTGCCTCGACCTCGAATTCTGTTCCGGGCACCGGCGAGAAGTTGATGCGGCCGTCAGCCAATGGCTTTGTCTCGAGACGCACCGCCTGAATTGTCTGTACGCAGCCGTCCTCGCCGGAGAAGGCGGTGGTGGCGATGCTCCAATCCCTTTGTGTCCCTTCCTCGTGCGCGTGAGATGAGCGGAGCATCATCGGCCACAACGGCCACGGCGTGCTTGACGCGCGACCCTGTGGCGGTTGCGGCAACAGCTCGAATTGCGTGACGCTGCGCGCTCCTTGACGAATGCACGTTCCGGCGCAATCGGAGCCGGTATCGCCGCCGCCGATGATCACGACGTTTCGATCGTGCGCGTTGATCTCCGGCAGCCCGTTCTCGTGATCATCGAGCATTCTGTTCTGCGCCGTCAGAAAATCCATCGCGAAGTGGATTCCGGTGAGGTCTCTGCCGGGCACCTCGAGATTGCGCGGCATTCCGGCGCCGATCGCAATGCAGATGGCGTCGAACTCCGCGCGCAGCTCTTCGACAGTGAGATCTTCGCCAATGTCGATGCCGGTACGGAACTGCACGCCCTCGCCCTCGAGCTGATCGAGGCGCGAATCGAGCACCGATTTCTCGAGCTTGAATTCCGGAATTCCGAAGCGGAGCAGCCCGCCAACACGCTCGCTCTTCTCGAACACGACGACGCCGTGTCCAAAGCGACGCAGCTGCTGTGCGGCAGCAAGTCCGGCCGGGCCGGATCCGATCACCGCGACTTTGAATCCCGTGGCTCGACGCGGAGGACGCGGTTGCACCCATCCTTCCGCGAATCCACGATCGGCGATCGTCTGCTCGATGTGTCTGATCGCCACTGGCTCATTGACGATGCTGAGCACGCACGCTGATTCGCACGGAGCCGGGCACAGACGGCCGGTGAGCTCAGGAAAATTATTCGTCGAGTGCAGCGAGTCGAACGCCGCCCGCCATTCCCCACGTTGCACCAGACCGTTCCATTCCGGAATGATGTTGCGGACAGGGCAACCGGTATCGCCCTGACAGAACGGCACGCCGCAATCCATGCACCGCGACGCCTGCGTGCGCACGCTCGCATCGGGAACCGGCTGATAGAATTCGCCCCAATGCCTCACCCGCTCCGCGACCGCCTGGCGCTCCGGTGTCGCGCGGCGCAGCGTGATGAATCCTTTCGGATCAGCCATGGCGATCACTCCGCGCGTCGACGATGGCGAGACCATGGCGCGCGCCCGCTACCGCGCGTGCCGCGTCGCCTTCCGCCTGCCGCTCCAGTGCCTTTCTGTACTCGCGCGGAACGACGGCGATGAAGCTGCGCAGGACATGTTCGCCCTGGGCAAGCAGCCGCTTCGCTCGCGCACTGCCCGTGAACCGGGCGTGGTTCTCTACCAGGTGTCGAACCGTGTCTCGCTGGCCAAAGTCTAGCAGCGGTATCAGGTCGACCATCGACGTGTTGCACTGCTGTTGGAACAGGCCGAACTCATCGAGGACGAACGCGAGACCGCCGCTCATTCCCGCGGCGAAATTGCGACCGGTGCGGCCGAGCACGACGACGGTTCCAGCCGTCATGTACTCGCAGCCGTGATCGCCGACTCCTTCGACCACTGCTATCGCGCCGCTGTTGCGCACCGCGAAGCGCTCACCGGCAACGCCCGCGAAGTACGCCTCACCTGATGTTGCCCCATAGAGAACCGTGTTCCCGATGAGAACTGTTTGATCCGGAATGAACTGCGCCGCGCGCGGATGCCGAATGATCAGCTTCCCACCCGAGAGTCCTTTACCCACGTAATCATTGGCCTCCCCCTCCAGCTCGAGAGAGAGTCCGCGTGCAGCAAAAGCGCCAAAGCTCTGACCAGCGGAGCCGGTGAATCGGAAAGAGATTGTGTCGTCGGCCAGGCCTTCGTCGCCGTAGCGACGCGCGATCTCGCCAGACAGCGTCGCTCCTACGGCGCGATCCGCATTGGATATCGGCAGCGCCGCCTTCACGTGCTCGCCTTTGTCGAGCGCAGGCCGTGCGACTTCCAGCAGAATCCCGTTCAGACTCCTTTCCCCGACGGTATGACGTTTCCGCGCGACGTGATGGCGCACGACCCGACTCGTGCGCTCGACCCCTACCGGAGCGGTCAGATGCAGCAGCGCCGACAGATCGAGCGTGCTCGCCTTGGCGCTATCAGCGGGCGGACGAACGCGCAGCAGATCGCTACGCCCGATCATCTCGTCCATGGTACGGAAGCCGAGCTGCGCCATGATCTCCCGCACTTCCTCGGCGACGAAGAAGAAGTAATTCACGACGTGCTCGGGCTGTCCGGCGAATCGGGCGCGCAGCTCCGGATCCTGCGTTGCGATTCCGACGGGGCAGGTGTTGAGATGACACTTACGCATCATCACGCAGCCTTCGACGATGAGCGGCGCCGTCGCGAATCCGAACTCGTCGGCGCCGAGCATCGCGGCGACGGCGACATCGCGTCCGGTCTTGAGCTGACCGTCGGTCTGGAGCCGCACGCGTCCGCGCAGATCGTTCATGACGAGCGTCTGCTGGGTTTCGGATAGCCCGAGCTCCCAGGGACTGCCCGCGCGCATGATCGATGACAGCGGCGATGCACCGGTGCCGCCCGAATCGCCGGAGATGACTATGAGATCCGCCCGCGCTTTCGCCACGCCGGCCGCGACCGTTCCGACTCCGGCTTCGGCAACGAGCTTCACCGAAACGGCGGCCTTCGGGCTGATTGCCTTCAGATCGTAAATGAGCTGCGTGACACCCGGAATAGAATGCCGAGTCTTGGCGATGATGGCGTCGACTTTGTGCCCGGGCAGCTGACCGCCTTCGCCGGGTTTCGCGCCCTGGGCGATCTTGATCTGCAGCTCGTTCGCATTCACCAGATACTCGGCGGTGACACCAAAGCGCGCCGAGGCGACCTGTTTGATGGCGCTGTTGCGGTCGGTGCCGAAGCGCGAGCGCTCTTCGCCTCCTTCGCCGCTGTTGCTGCGGCCACCGAGTCGGTTCATGGCGATGGCGAGAGTTTGGTGCGCCTCCGCGCTCAGTGATCCGAACGACATCGCGCCCGTACAGAAGCGTCTCGTAATGGCGCTGGCCGGCTCGACCTCGTCGATCGGAATTTGCTCCCGCTCGGCGAATTCGAGCAACCCACGCAGAGTCGATTGCCGACGTGTCTCATCGTTCGAGAGTTTGCTGAACTCCTTGAACGTCGAGTAATTGTCGGATTGTGTCGCGTGTTGGAGTTTGGCGATCGTGAGCGGATTCCAGTTGTGGTGCTCGCCCTGGATGCGATACTGGTACTCGCCGCCCGGATCAAGCTGTGTCGCATCCTCCGCGAACGCACTGGCGTGACGACGCAGCGTCTCTTCGGCGATCAGCTCCATACCGATCCCGCCAACGCGCGACGGCGTGCCGGCGAAGTGACGCTCGACGAGTGCCGAGCTCAATCCGACCGCTTCCCACAACTGCGCGCCGCAGTAACTCTGAAGGGTGGAGATGCCCATCTTCGACATCACCTTCAGCAAGCCCTTGCCGATGGCCTTGATGTAGTGATCAACTGCTGAAGAAGACCGGTTCGGAGAGTTATCAACTGCAACGTACGACGACCGGCTGGGAGCAATGGGCGGAGCGGCTGGGGGCCCCGAGCTTTTGTCGACCACCAGTTCTGGCGGCGCCAGTGATGCTACCGTCTCGAGCGCGAGGTACGGATGGACCGCACTGGCGCCGTACGCGATGAGCAGCGCGACGTGCGAGACTTCTCTCGCTTCGCCCGTCTCGGCGACGAGGCTCACGCGTCCGCGGACTCCGGCGCGAATGAGATGGTGGTGAACCGCTGAAATCGCGAGCGGAGCAGGGATTGGTGCGTGCTCGGCATCGACGCCGCGATCGCTGAGAATAAGCACGCCGCATCCAGCCGCGACCGCGTCACGGGCGGAAAGGCATAGCGCATCGACGCCGGGTTCCAGCGCACGGGTGCCATCCGCAACCAAGAAGAGAGTGCTGAGAGTAACCGCACGCAGACTCGGCTCGCTGACATCCCGCAACGCCGCAGTTGCCTGTTCGGTGAGGACAGGTTGCGCAATTCTTATTTGCCGAGCGTGCTCGGCGCCGACCTCGAGCAGATTCCCCTGCGGGCCGAGGTTCATCGCCAGCGACATCACCAGCTGCTCACGCATCGGATCGATGGCAGGATTCGTGACCTGCGCGAACATCTGCCGGAAATACGAGAACAGCAGCTGCGGCCGATGCGATAGCACCGCGAGCGGCGTGTCGTTCCCCATCGACCCCGCCGGCTCCTCCCCGACGTCCGCCATGGGGCCGAGTACCATCTTGATCTCGTCAGCCGTGTAGCCGAACGCGCGTTGAAGCGGGAAGAGGAACGAGGGACGAGGGACGAGGGACGAGGGACCTCTAGTAGTTACGTCACTGCTTGCATCTACCCCCGTGACTGCTCGCGCCCGTCCAGTTTGCAGTTTCTCGAGATCTATCCGCTGCTCGCTGATCCATCTGTGGTACGGCCGCACCATCGCCAGCTGTGTCTTAATCGCCTCGTCGTCCTGAATCACACCCTGAGTCGTGTTGACGACCAGCATCCTGCCTGGCTCGAGCCGCCCTTTGGCGCGAATCCTCTCAACTGGGATCGGCAGCGCACCAGCCTCCGACGCCAAAACGACGAGGTCGTCGGAGGTGACGACGTAGCGTGCCGGCCGCAGTCCGTTGCGATCCAGCACCGCCGCGACGTGATGTCCGTCGGTGAACGCCATCGCCGCCGGTCCATCCCACGGCTCCATCAGCGATGAGTGGTACTCGTAGAAGGCGCGTCGATCCGGCGACATGGTCGCGTGCGATTCCCATGCTTCGGGGATCATCATCGCCATGGCGTGGGCGAGCGGCCGGCCGGCGAGCGTCAGCATCTCGAGCACGTTGTCGACCGACGCCGAGTCGCTCTGATTGGAGCCGCAGACAGGGAAGAGCGAGTCGATCTTCCCGCCGAATCGCGACGACGCCATCGTCGCTTCGCGGACGCGCATCCAATTCAGATTGCCGCGCAGCGTGTTGATCTCCCCGTTGTGGCAGAGGAACCGATAGGGATGCGCCAGTCGCCACGACGGGAACGTGTTGGTCGAGAATCGCGAGTGAACCAGGGCAATTGCGCTTGCCAAATCCGGATCACGCAAATCGAGATAGAACCGCGACAATTGATCCGGCCGCAGCATCCCCTTGTAGACAATCGTGCGCGACGAGAATGACGCGAAATAACAGTCTTTCCCTTCCGGGATGGCGCGCAGTGCTGCCTCGATCTTCCGTCGAATGATGTAGAGCGCGACCTCGAACGAAGATCCGGCATCGACCTCGCGATCGACGAACAGGCGGGCCACGAAAACCTGCCTGATGGTGGGGCGCGTCCGGCGAGTAGATGGGGAGAGCACAGCGTCATCCACCGGCACGTCGCGCCAACCCAGCACGGAGTACCCCTCATCCGTGATGGTCCTCTCGATTACGCGCTCGCACGCCGTGCGTTCGCGCTCGCGCGAGGGCAGGAACGCCATTCCGACCCCATAACTCCCGGCGTCAGGCAGCGTGATGCCGGCGAATCCGCAGGCCCGCCGCAAGAACACGTGGGGCACTTGGAGCAGGATCCCCGCGCCGTCACCAGTGCACGCGTCGGCCGCGACCGCGCTCCGATGAGAGAGATTCTGGAGAAGCTGAAGCGATTTCTCGACGACGTCGCGCGAACGGACGCCGTGGACATGGGCAATGAAGCCGATGCCACACGCGTCGTGCTCGTAAGCCGGATCGTACAGTCCCTGCTTTTCCGTCATCCCCTATCCCGGAGCTCGCACTCCCGTGGGTCGTGCATAAAAAAAGGGCCCCTTCCAAACTTGGGAGAGGCCCTTGCGCGTTATCTCTGCAATCTTGCTATGAGTCTGCTTTGTCCGCGCAAATTCTCCCCGTCGCCCCCATGGTAATCGGGTACAGGCTAAGAAGAATTCGATTGGCCGCGCGGAACTGCATCTAATTAATCAATGAGTTTGGATAATTATACATCCCTAAACTACCCCCTTCAGAGGGCATCGGTCAAGGGAGAATCTCCGCAAGCGGTGTTCCCGGCTCACCCGCCAAGCGGCACGTGGTGGCGTCCCCCGCCAAAGATCTTCCCGGCCAACCCCCCAATCGCCCCGGTCACCGCCGAGCTGAGGGTGCCCATCACCAGGATCAGGGCCGGGACGTCACCCAGCGCAAAGGACAACAGAATGCCAACCAAAGCGCATATTCCGCCGGCCGTCGCCCCGCCGGCGGCCAGACCTTTCGCGGATTTGTCCGAGGAGAGGGCGGCGTAAATGAGTCCGCCGAGCAGGGATATCCCCATTCCACCGACGGCGAACAACCCGGCGACGGTTGCGTTCGAATGCCCGACCAAAACCATCACCGCCTGGAGGATCGTTCCGATCGTTGCCGCGATGTAGAAGGCGCGCGAGTTGATCATAAGAGTATGGAAAGAGGTGAGGTGAATCAGATGTAGTGCATCCACGGCGCCGGATCGGTCGCTCTTCTGCGCGCGTACCAGCGACATGGGAAGTAGAGCAACGTGACCACGACGATGAACACGATATAGAGCAGGGAAAGAGGCCACATGTACCCATCGGGGGGCGGCGGATTCATCATCGGATGATTCGTGAACAGCCAGCTGTCCGCCTTCCCTTCGCGGACGAGTGAGACGACGAGCGCCGCGAAATGAATCGTCGGGATGTGCAGGAGATAGTAGAACATCGGCACCCGACCGAACGTCGCGATCCACTCGCCAACCTTTCCGCGCGCGCGATCGAAGAGAGGCAGCAAAAGAATAGTCGGCCCCAGCGTCATCAGCAGGAACTGAAGCGACGCCGGATACTTGGTAGTGTTGATGTAACGGAAAAAGGTCGGGAGCCGAGTTGGCGCAGTCACGTGCCAGTGACGCGGATCGCCGTACACGTCGATAGTGCGCAGCAGGAAGAAGAGAACAATCGCCGCCGCTGCAATTGCGACGCAGGTGTTGTCGCGGCGTCGGGACTCCATTGTAATCACTGCGCCAAAGGCGTAGCCTGCCGCCATTACTCCGATCCACGGAACGATCGAATACAACACTGCCAGCACCGGTCCGTGTGATCCGATCTGAATCGGCCCGCCGAAGTAGAGAATCTGCCAGAGTGGGGCGAGCGCACTCTGCGCGGCCGTATCGGTCGGCGGCGCCAGAAAATCCATGGCGTTGTGCAAAAAGATCAGTCCGACGCCGAAAGTCGCGATTGCCCAGATCGGCAGCCAGATGATCGCCGCCATCAGCACCATGCACCAACCAAGCATCCAGATGACGCCGGCGAGCAGGTACTCACTGAAATCGAAATTGAACGTCCACGCCACTCGAATGAGCGTTAGCTCGAGCAACACCAGTATCAGGCCGCGCGTGAGCAGATAACGAGACAACGCGCGCTTGCTGCCGAGTCTCTGGCCGAGAAGATACGCCGACGTGCCGGAAAGGAACGCGAATGCCGGTGCGACGAAGTTCGTGATCCAGCGAGTAAAGAACACGCCCGGGTTCGGGCCACCCGCGGGAACTCCGGAGTAAACGCGAACGTGATCGATTGCCATCAGGACCATCGCCACGCCTCGGGCGACGTCGATCGAGTGGATGCGCCGGGTGGGTTGCATGGCCGAGAGTATCGCACGGCTCTGATCACGACGCTACCGCGGAGCCGCCAACGGTGGGCATTCTGCGGCGAGCGGTCACCAGTTGGCTCAGCGAGCGAGACGCGATTGCGTGTTCTTAGTGGTCGAGATAGCGTGGTGCGTGCAATCCAACCGCAGGCGCATTCAGCCATGGATGCTCGTCTCACTGGCCTGGCTCGGCCCTTCGATTCTTGCCGCGATCGACGCGCTGGCGCAGCAGAGAATCTGGGGCCAGCCACTCAACGTGCTCGGGGCTCTCTTCACGAGCATCGACTGGTTTCTCTACGCGCTGCTCACGCCTGGAGTCTTCGTCCTCGCTCGGCGGTGGCCGATCGCGCGTCCGCATCTGGCGAGTCGAGTTTTTCTCCACGTCGCCTTCTCGATCGTGTTCTCCGCTGCGTGGGCGGGCGCCGGCACAATCCTCAAGATGTTGCTCCAGCCGAATTCGATGCAGCAGGGCGTCGGCAAATTCGCGGTGAGCTGGTTCTTCACGACCCTCCCGTTCGGCTGTGCAGTCTATCTGGCGATGGTTGGAGTCGAGCACGCAATTCGATATTTCACAGAGGCGCGTGAGCGCGATCTGCAGCTGGCGCGATTGTCGGAGCAGCTGACGAGTGCGCGTCTGGCGGCGCTGAAGGCACAGCTCAATCCCCATTTCCTGTTCAATAGCCTCAATACGATTACCGTGTTGATGCGGGAAGGAGACACTGTGAGTGCGACGCTGGTCATGGAGCAGCTGAGCGATGTTCTGCGACTAACACTCAGTCGGACGCAGGAGAACGAAGTCACGCTGGAAGAGGAGCTGGATCTGGTGCGGCAATACCTCGCCGTCGAGCGTGCGCGCTTTCCCGATCGCCTGCGTCCTGAGTTCGTGATTGCGCCGGATACCGTTTATGCCGCCGTACCATCGTTCGGGGTACAGCATTTGATGGAGAATGCGCTTAGACATGGAATCGCGAAGCGCTCCGATGCGGGTCGGATCACCGTATCTTCGCGACGTGACGGCGACATGCTCGAGATCACCGTAAAGGATGATGGCCCGGGGACGACCGCGAGCGCCGCGCAGTTGCCCGGACACGGACTCGCCAATACTCGCGAGCGGTTGCGAACGCTCTATGGCGAGCGAGCCTCGCTCGAAGTAATCCCGGCAGCGGGTGCCGGCACGATCGCCCGGCTTCGCATCCCTTTCCACGAAGTTCCGCTTGCGGGTCCGCCTGATGCAAACGCGTAGGTGGCGCGTCCTCGTCGCGGACGACGAGCCGGCAGCTCGGCGAGGCGTTCGCCAACTACTGTCCCCGTACCCTCAGTTCACAATTGTCGGCGAATGCCGAGACGGACATGAGGCCCTCGCCGCGATCGACTCGCTGCACCCCGATGTGCTCTTTCTCGACATCCAAATGCCGGAGATCGACGGCTTCGAGGTGATACGCCGGCGATCGCCGGAGCGAATGCCAGTAGTCGTCTTTCTCACCGCTTACGATCAGTTTGCCATTCGGGCCTTCGAGGCGGACGCACAGGATTATCTGTTGAAGCCGGTGACTGAGGGGCGTTTCGCCGCGACCATGACCCGACTCACAAGGCGATTGTCCGAGGGAAGTTCGACGCGCGAGCCGTCGATCGTCGTGCCAACTTCGCGTGGTGCGATCGTCATCCCCCTCCACGACATCGATTGGATCGAGGCGGCTGACTATTACGCGCGTGTCTGGGTTGGCGGACGGGGCTACTTGTTGCGTGAATCTCTGGATGCTTTGGAGCGCAGAGTCGCCGCGCACGATTTCGCGCGAGCGCACCGAAAGGCGCTCGTTCGCCTCGCCGGCGTGCGCGAATTGCGATCGAATTCCAATGGTGAGCTAGTCGCGATCCTCGCCAGCGGGACGAAGATTCCTGTCTCGCGGCGGCGCCGGCACGCGTTTGTACGCGCGGTGCGCGACCGCGGTCCGTAGGCGCTGGCTAGCTTCGATCCTCGAACCGGCTACTTCAGATACCAGAACGGATTCACCCAACGTCCATCCTCACGCACGAAGATCTCGGATGCGATGCCAGTGCTGGTGGTTCGTTTGCCGTCGGGAGTTTCCAGGACGTATGTGAATCGAGCGTGCATCAGCGCCAGGTCGTCGTACAGGGTGATTGTCGTGCTGTCGAAGCGGATGTCGACGAGTCGCCGTCCACTGGCCCCGCTGTCACGCGCACCCTGAAACGTCGCGGTCCTGTCTTCCCAGATCCACGGCGCGCCGGCGGCCAAGGCCGCGGGAATCAATTTCTCCAGGCTGGCCGAATCGCCGGCGAACCACGCGCGCCAGACCGCCTCGCGGGCTGACTCCAGCTCCGCTCGCGTGCGTGGGTCGACCACCTGTCCCGACACACTTACTTTGGTCTGTGCTGGAACTGCAACTGCGGCGCCCACCAGTATTGAGGCGAAGAACGCGGCGCATCTCATGTGACGCAGAGTGCCACGGTGTCTAAGGAGAGACGTTTCATGTGTCATGCGAAATTGTTGGCACAATTCAATTCCGCGCACAATCAGCAGTCCGCCAGCGGCGATCAGTTTGCCGCGAACGGTCCGTGCGGCCCGTTTCCGCCGCTATTTCGCCGTAATCTTCAGATTGGCAAAGTACCCCTCGGTACCAGGTCCGACCCATAATGCGACGCCGCCGGTTTGCGGATCGAGCTTGAGATCATTGACGATCAGGCATGGCTGCTCGGCTCCGTTCACGTAGAGGCGCGCCTTGCGTCCGTCCACCTCGATCTTGTACCTGGTCCAGACGCCCGGTTGCAAATCGACGTACGACTCATACTTCTCGGGAGCCTCTTGCCGTGATCGCGCAAAGTCGAAATCGGGAAACGAGCTGTATTGGGTGGAGTGATTGCGCCTGACCTGATCGTCGGCGCGCCCGTTGGTGGGCCTGAGATAGATGTACTCGTAGCGTCCGTCGCCCTGGATCCGAAAAGCGATGCCAATAAATCCGCGCGCTGCGGCAGCAGCCCCAGCGGCAGGTTGGCCAGCCACATCTACTTCAATGACGCCGTCTCGAAAAGATGCTTCCTTGACCAACGCGTAGGACGTCCCATTCGCAGCATCGGGTTTAGCTATCACCTGAATCGCACTTCGGCCTTTATAGTTGGCCGGCGCGATCGATACGTTCTTCCCTGCGAGTCGATCGGGACTTTGGGCCGTAAGCGGAGCAAGGGCCGCCACGGAGAGAAGTGATGCTAGTGCGAGGGGGAATATTTTCATCGTAAGGCTCCAGCTGTCCGTGATGAGCTCCTCATAATGCAGTATCGCCACCCTTATTTTCAACGCTGATCCTTCACCGCAAATACGCAGTGAGTGCGGAAAAAGTTTTGCGAGGCGCAATTCTAGTCAAGGGAATTTCTTGTATCCAAGGGATCTGAAGCCGAAGCTCGTCGAACTGGTCCTCGATCAGCGGACGCTCCTCTCCGTTTACGTGGCCGCTGCGCTGGTCGTAACCATTCAGCGCGGCGTGTTCGGCTTCCCGAACGACTATGCGATTTTTCGGGCGTCGTTCTGGAATCTGATTGGCAACAATGACCTGTACGCTTTGCGGCTCGACCAGGCGCGCGACTACTTCAAATACTCGCCCACATTCGCGCTGCTCTTCGCTCCGTTTGCCGTTCTCCCGTTCGCCCTCGGGCTCTTTTTCTGGAACGTCCTCAACGCGTTGGCGATCTTCTTCGCGCTGAGGGCACTTTTGCCGCGCGAACATTGGGCGACAGCGCGGATCCTCGTCGCGTTGCCGGCGCTGCGCTCGCTGCAGTCTTCGCAGAGCAACGCCCTCGTTGCCGCTCTCATCATTGTTGCCTTCGTGTGCCTGGAGCGCGGCTGGCTCTGGCGCGGTGGGTTGGCGATCGCACTCGGCGCCATCATCAAAATATTCCCGGCAGTGGCTGTAATTTTTGCGCTGCCGAGTAAGGATAGGGTGCGCGCGATATTGGTGACGGTGCTGTGCACGACGATTCTTATAGCGCTTCCCTTGCTGGTAGTTCCGCCAAGTGCTCTCGCGGCCCAATACAGGTCCTGGGGTGCGCTCGAGCAGAGGGAAGCGGCGTTGGTCGGATCGAGTGCGATGGAGCTTTTGCGCAACGCGGGCATCACCTGGCCAGCGTGGCCGATTCAGCTGATCGGATTAGCAATTCTTCTCGCGGTGCTCTTGCTGCGCCTCCGCGACTGGGATGACCGGAATCTGCGACTGCAGTTCCTCGGCTTCGTGATGGTGTTCTGCGTGGTGTTCAATCACCGGGCGGAACGTCAGTCGGCGGTGATCGCCGTGGCGGGAATGGTCATCTGGTACCTCGCGTCACCGCGCCAGCTATGGCGAACCACGTTCTTTGCGGTGGGATACCTACTCGTTGTGATGGCTGGTTCGGCAGTGGTGCCGGACGCGATCAAGAATGTGCTCTCAGCGCCAGTCCGGTTTTCCATTCCACTGACAGTCCTTTGGCTAGTGATGTTCGGCGACCTCACTATCCGGCGTACACATCGCCAGGTCGGCGAAGGTCGTTAACGTCACGGCATAGCGGTCGAGCAGCTCCCGGAATTCGCGCGTACAAAGCACCGCCAGCTCCTTCTCTCGCTGCCGGGTGTAGCTGTCGTGCTCGGACAACGAGGAATCGGCGTACCCGGGATGCGTCATCAGCTCGCTGGTGCCGGGCGGTAGCCGCGGAATCAACTCAAACAGCCGCCCTGCAAATGACTTCGCTCCTTGTAATGAAATGCCGAAGAAGTGGTGGGCTCCGTCGGCAGCGGGAGTTCGCCCAGCGAGGCGAGCACTCGCGAGCAGCCCCAATTTTTTGAGAGTCGCGCGCCAGTCACCCGGATTGATGCGCAGGGCCTCACACGGGATGCGGACCTGTGAAATCCCTCGAGATGCGGCCGCGCTCAGGACGGCTGATGAGATCGCCGGATGAGCGTGGACGTGTCGATGGCTGTCGAGGTGCGTCGGCGGAAATCCGGCGTCGATCATGCGATCGATCTGTGCCCTGCATTCGAGATTTATGTCAGACGCATCAAGGCGTCCGAGCGAAGCCCGACCGAGCAAGGCCGGCAGCGGGTAGAACTCGCCGGTATTCCGTCGTGTCAGCGACGGTGCGCGTGTAATGGGCCGCCCAATCGTAAAATTGAGGTGAAGCCCCACGGAGAGGTCGGGGGATGACTGCGCCCGGGAGATGGCGTCGGCGAACGCCGGCAGATTGGTGATCAGTGAAGCGGATGTTACGACCCCTGCTTCTGCCGCCTCGATTATCCCGATATTGACGCCGCGCGAGATTCCGAAATCGTCGGCGTTGATGATCAGTCGTTTCGGGCTAGGCGTAGAGCCCACGCGCTCCATTCCGGCGGACGCGCGCGAGGTCCATCAGCATTCCCGCGCCGTGCCTGGCGAAGGAGATCGTGCTCGGCTCCTCGTTGTAGTAGAAGTCAACCGGCACCTGCTCGATCTCGAGACCGTGCAGACGAGCGATGAAAAGACATTCGAGATCGAATCCAAAGCCGCAAAGGGTCTGGCGCGAAAAAACAATTTCAGCGGCGCGCGCCGTGAAACCCTTGAGTCCGGCCTGGGTATCGAGAATTCCAGGGAGGAGAATCTGCTGCGCGAGTCGGTTGAACAGTCGGCTCATCAGATGTCGCGTGTAAAGGTAGCGGAAGAAAGTCGGGCTCATTACGTAGCGTGACTCCGGCAACACGCGGCAGGCAATCGCGACATCGCTCCCTCCTTCCAGTGCGCGTAAGAGCTTGCTGATCTGACAGCTCGGGTACGCCAGATCGGAATCGACAAAAATTCGATAAGCGCCCCTGGCGTACCGCATCCCGCGCGCGACGGCGTGCCCTTTTCCCCGGTTCGTTTCGTTCGTCAGCAGCTCCGTCAGCTCGTTGTTAGCGGCGAAGGTGCCAGCGATTCGCGCGGTAAAGCGCTCGCTGCAGTCGTCGACGATGACGATCTGGGTTGGGAAGCCCAACCGTGTGCGAAACTCCGCCAGGTGGTCCAGAGTCGCCGTTAGCCGACGCCCCCCGTTCCAGGTCGGGATGACGATGGAAAGGAGCGGGGTGGCGCTTTCGTGGGCTCGGGGATCGTACCGGGGGAGGACCTCGGTCTCAACAAAAGCCATAGCTGGTGCGTATTTAACCGCGTTTTTTGCGCCTCGTGAGCCATGAGGATACCCCGGCTTCCTTACAGGAAGATTACAATTTTCGCTGCGCGACGAAGAGGACGTCGGCGAGAAATGGCGGGCCGCAGGGTTGGGAGCGAACGCTAAACCCAGCGGCTTCCAGCAGAGCTGTCCATTCTCGTGCTCCTCTGAAGCTCAGTGTGCGGGTGCCCGACTGGGTGAAGCCGATTCCGGTCGCGAGCCGCTCGTAGAGTCGATTGAAAGCGGCTTTGATTCCGGCGTCCGCATCGATCTCGCGTACCGCGAGAACCCCGCCCGGCGCGAGCACCCGCGCTGCTTCCTCGATGAGGGTTCGTTGTGTCACTCGATCGAAGTAGTGAAGCATGTCGACCATGGCGACCCCGGTAAGCGACGCACTGCCGAATGATCGTAGCGCTTCTCCGAGATCGCTGAGCTCAAACCTTGGCCGCGACGCCGGCGGGAGATTCAGAGCAGCAGCCTGAGCGAGTCGAACGCGCTCGAGGTCATGATCGATGCCGATGATCTCACGGCGATCGGAGGCAAGCACCAAGGTGAAAGCGAGAAGTCCGTGACCCGATCCCAGGTCAACGATTGTCCCATGCGCCGGGAGGTTGGAGGCGATCGCGCCATAGGGGGTCAGAGCCGAGCGCACTCTCAGATACCAGTTCGTCGAGCGACGCCCGCCCCGGAAAAAGGAGGTGACTTCCACTATGGCCACGGCTCGAGCGTCTGTATGAAAGCTGCTAGGTAGCTGCTTTGATGGCGCGGTCGATCGTTGCGCGCGCTCCCTCCGGATCCTCGACCTCGACGATCAGCCGGTTGTAGCGCTCATAATTGAGCTCGAGCACGATCGTGCTCTCCGGATCGTGGACGTCATAGAAGACCAGCCCGCCCTGCTGATAAAACGTGCCGGCAGCGAGCACGCCGGGGATGTTCGATCCGAAAAGCCTCAGCCCGTGCCACCAGCCGCGCGCTGCGGCTGGATCGACACGCACCGACTGGATGTGCGACAGCGGGAATTCGAGATGGCTGCGCAGCGCCCACAGCTGATCGATCCCCTCGACGTCGAGATGAATGCGATCGCCTTCGATCGAAATGTCGACCATGATAGAAACCTAGTAGCCTACCGCCATGCCGTCCTTCCTCGGATCTGACCCGCCCGCATAGCCATGCGACAGCCGAATGATCGCCTGCGATCCCCCAAAATCTCCGCGCGGTCCCTCGGTAATCACGTGACCCATCGAGGTGAGAGCAGCGCGAACACTGTCGGGAATCGGCGACTCCACTACGACTCTCATTCCGTCGAGATGTCTGAACCGCGCGGCGTCGATCGCCTGCTGAATGTCCATCCCGAAGACCAGAAGATTGATTAACAGCTGGGCGTGCCCCTGCGCCTGCATCGCGCCACCCATCAAACCGAAACTCATATATGGCGTGTCGCCGCGTCCATCGATCGTCGCGGTCGCACCTGGGATGGTGATGAATCCCGGAATCAGAGTGTGAAACGGTCGCTTCCCCGGCGCGACAGTATTGGGCAAATCGGGCTGCAGCGTGAATCCGTATCCGCGATTGTGCAGCGCGAACCCGGTGCCGGGCACGACGACGCCCGAGCCGAACGCGTCGTACAGACTGTTGATGAACGACACCATGTTGCCGGCACTGTCCGCCGCGGTGAGATAGACCGTCTCGCTCGAGGTCAGCGCCGGTCCCGGATCCACCCTCGCCTGCGCGTGCATCTCGTCGAGGTGCGCGCGACGCTCAGCGATGAACGCATCCGACAGCATCCGCTCGGCCGGCATAGTGAGATGATCCGCGTCACCCACGTACCGCGAGAGATCGGCGTAAGCCAGCTTCTTTGCTTCGATGAGATGGTGCAGATAGGTCGCCGAGTTGTGACCCATCGATTTGAGATCGTACGGCTCGAGAATCTTGAGCATCTCCAGCGCTGCGACACCCTGATTGTTGGGCGGCAGCTCCCAGATGCGATAACCCTTAAAGACGACGCTGATCGGCGTCACCCACGTCGGCTTGTTGGCCTTCAGATCTTCGAGCGTGAGAAATCCGGCGAGCTCCCTGCAGCGTTGAACGATGCGCTGTCCGAGTGAGCCGCCGTACAAGACTTGCGGACCTCCGGCTGCGATCTCGCGCAAAGTGCGCGCGTAATCGGGATTTCTGAACCATTCGCCGGGCGCCGGTGCGTGGCCGTTGGGCATGAACGTCGCCCTCGCCGCGGAATCTCGGGAGAGAACTGCTTCCTCCGCCTTCCACCCTTCCGAGATGATCGGTGTCACCGGAAATCCTTCCTCGGCGTAGCGTATCGCCGGCGCGATTGCCTCGGCGAGAGTGATCGTTCCGTATTTCCGCAGCAACTCGTCCCAGCCGGCGAGGGCGCCCGGCACCGTGACCGTCTCGATGCCGCGCGCAGGGATCCGCTGTTGGCCGCGACGCAGAAATTCTTCGCGCGTCATCAGCGAGCCGGCGCGTCCGCTGGCGTTGAGCGCGACGAGCCGATGCTCTTTGGCGATCCACACCATCGCGAACATGTCGCCGCCGATGCCGGTCATCATCGGCTCGGTCACCGAGAGCACGGCAGCTGCGGTAACCGCGGCATCGATTGCGTTGCCACCGCGTTGCAGCACCGCCAGTCCCGCGGTGCTCGCAAGTGGCTGACTGGTGGCGACTATGCCGTGCGGCGCGTACACGACCGATCGACCGGCGACGGAGAGTGGGCGCTGCGCCGAGAGAGCCGGCGTGGCGAGAAGAATTGCGAGTGTCGGCGCATGTCTGATTTTCATCGTGCTGGTGGCGGCGACATAGAGATCTTGTTCAGGTAGAGATTCAGGGATCCGAAGCTGAGGCGCGATTTCATCTGCAAAAGTACGCGAGTGCTGTCGTCGGCGAGCCACACCTCGGCGCGTCCTTTCTCCGAGAAGATTCCCTGGGTGGTGATCTGCGGTTGGAGGACGATGGCGTTGAATGTTCCAGCAGGAACCGTCACCCGCTCTCGCCTCAGCACGCGAATGATGATCGGGTTTCCCTCGGGCTGGAAGTAGCGTTCGAACCTGTAATTGCGACCCACTTCCAGCGGAACTGTGCGCAGGAAATAGAGGAATGACACATCGTCGAGCGGTTGCCGCACCGACGGAACTTCTGGTTTGTCGTTTCGCGCGTAGGTGGCGCGCTCAGGGTAGATGTGAAAGTCCCTGTCGGCGTGATAGCGTCCCTCCCGGAGTCGTTGCACGAATCGCAGCGATGAGAAGGATGCGGTGTCGAACCAGCTCATCGTACTGTCGCGGACTTTGAAGAACAGCGTCCCGCCCGAAATCGTGAACACGGCGCGCCACGCAATGTGGCCGCGTACGGTGTCGATGCCCGCGAGCAGCATCGCGCCGTGGCCGACGTGCAGGAACCCAAACTTTACATCGTAGGTGAGATACTCACCCGGTGTGAAAGCGCCCTTCGGGGTGCGGTCGCGCCGGTTTGCGGCTAAAGCGCCAAGGGTGACCGAGCCCACTAATAGCACCGACAGGAAACGTCGTAAGAATGTCATGAAGCGCCTTGCTTTTTGTTGATTTCTTAACGGCAAAAACGGTGACATCCGCCCCGCCAAACCACACGAAAAGGTCTCTGGGAGCGCTGCTGGCGTCGGGGGTTGTCGCCTGCGCGGTGGCGGCCCAATCCGACGCCGATCGTGCCGCCTGGAACGCCATGATGCTGTCCCCCGTGGGTGCGCTGGCTCCGCTCGCGCGCGACCCAATCGACGACGACGCGCGCCAGGCCAACGTGTGGATTCGTTACGGACGTTGGCGTTACGATGTGGACGACGCGCTACACAACAACGTCGGCGTCACCCTCTTTCGGCCGATCCCTTTTCCGCTGCCGAGCAGTGAGCTGTCGCTAACGGGCGCCTACGTTTCACTCTCGTGTTCGTTGTGCCCTTCATGGGTTTCGGCCGGCGCCAGTCTCAGTTCGACGCTCTGGCAGCAGGGCGAGGTCGACGAGCAATGGAGCAGCCTCGGCGTTCGCGCCGACATCGGTGGCGCCCACTATCGCGGCAGCTCGCAAACCGACGCCGGATCGTTCGCCACCGCTGTCGTCGCCGGGGTCGGTGTCCCGCTAATCCTTAACTGGCATTTGTCCGCGACGATGTCGCCGGGGATCGGCCAGGGTAGAATCGCGCTCGCCGACGGCGTCCATAGCGGCACCAGACGAACACTGGGCGCCGCTTTGGCTTTGATTCACGCATCAGGCCTCGCTCTCAACGTCGGCATACAGAAGATCATGATTGCTGGCGGCCCCACTGAAGTAGGAGCCGGGCTAGGCTGGAATCGGTGACCACTCGTTGGAGCGTGAGGTTCGGTCAGCGGGCGGTCGTGACATTGGCAATTCTCTCGTCAGTGACGTGCTCGCCGCACAGCCTCCTGGGACCAAGTGGCAGCTGGATGCCCGGCACCACGCCGCATTTCATACTTGTTGGTAGGACAACGCGCAGTTACCTGCTGCACGTGCCGCCGAGGGATACTGGGGTCGCTCTTGATACGCTCGCACGATATCCGCTGCTGCTGGTGCTGCACGGGAGCTGCAGCGGGGCCGACGACATTCGACAGACGACGGGAATGGATTCGCTGAGCGACGCGAACGGTTTCATCGTCGCCTATCCGCAGGGGACTGATGGCAGCGGACTGTTTCCGTCGGACTGGAACGGCGGCGCGTGTTGCGGTGAGGCCGCCCGCGAGCACGTCGACGACGTCGGCTTCATCGCCGCAGTTATGCTGGAGATTTCCCATAATCTGCCGGTAGATTCAAGTCGCGTTTTTGTGGCGGGATTCTCCAGCGGCGCCATCATGGCGTATCACGCCGCGTGCAAGCTGGCGCCGATGATCAATGCGATCGCGGTGGTTTCAGGGAGCTTGCAGGACGCGAGCTGCGCGCCGGGTAAAGCGGTTGGAGTGATCGCCGTTCACGGTACCAGCGACAGCGAGGTACCCTATTACGACGCCGCTCTGACTGCGCCACCCGCACCGGTTACGGGTATCGCATCGGAGCTGCCGCCCTCGGTGCAGTTCTGGGTGGCGACGGACGGGTGTAGCGGCGGAGCGACGAATCAGCAATCGCCCAATGTCGTGCGAACGAGCTTCAGCTCGTGCACCGGTGCCAACGTGATGCTCTACACGATCCAGGGGGGCTGGCATGAGTGGCCGGCGGCGACCTCAGACGCTCCGCTGTCCCAACTGGATGCGAGTAGGACTATAGTGGCGTACTTCGAGAGCCGGTAATCAAGGCGGCCCGTTGATCTGGCCGCTCACTATCCACGACAAAACTAAAGCAGGGAGCTGCAAGCTTAGTCAGCTGGGAGCTCCGAGCTATTCCGGCGGCGTATAGTATCGAACCGTCGTGGCTTCCACCGACTTCGGATAGATCTCGCCGCAGACTCGCGACCTGAGATCAGCGCGCATCTTTACCGCCAGTATGTGAGCTCGGAGCTAGAAAGCTGACTAGGCTTAAAGCTCCCTGCTTTAGTTTTGTGGATGCCAGCTAGTTGTCGATGTCTCCGCCTTGACTACTGACTGATTCCGACCGCATCCAGCATGAACGCGTACCTGAACGCTCGCTCTCGCAGAACATCGTAGCGACCTGAAGATCCGCCGTGGCCACCCGCCATGTTGATCTTGATGTAGAGCGGATTATTGTCGGTTTTCATCGAGCGGAGTTTCGCCACCCACTTGACCGGCTCCCAGTATCCGACCTGTGAATCATTGAGTGAAGTCGTGACCAGCATCCACGGGTACGCCCTGCGCGCGACGTTGTCGTACGGCGAGTACGACCTCATGTAAGCGTATTGCGTCGAGTCATGGGGATCGCCCCACTGCTGCCACTCCTGCGCGGTGAGCGGGATCGATGCGTCCATCATGGTGTTGATGACATCGACGAACGGCACGTCGGCGACGACGGCTCTGAACAGGTCGGGACGCATGTTGACGACTGCTCCCATCAGTAATCCGCCGGCGCTGCCGCCGTTGGCGATCAGCCGATCCTTCGACGTGTATTTGTTGTCGACCAGGTACTGCCCGACGTCGACGAAATCGTTGAAGGTGTTCTTCTTGTTCATCATCTTGCCCTGATCGTACCACGCTCGGCCCATCTCCTGGCCGCCACGGATGTGGGCGATGGCGTAGCCGAAGCCACGATCGACCAGACTGAGAACACTGGAGTTAAAAGTCGCTTCGGTCGTGGCGCCATACGATCCGTAAGCGTACTCGAGCAGCGGGTGCGTGCCGTCCTGTTTCCAGTTCTTGCCGACGATCATCGAGACCGGCACCATCACGCCGTCGCGCGCCCTCACCATGAAGCGCTTGACCTCGTACTTCGTCGGATCGAATCCCGGCACTTCGACTTTCTTTTTGAGGGCGCGCTGGCGGGTCGAGAACGAGTAGTCATAGGTGGACGGCGGCGTGACCATGGACTGATAGACGAATCTCACCGTATCCGAATTGAATTCGGCATTGCCAGTCGGATTCACCGCGTACGCGGATTCCGGGAAAGTGACGTAATAGACTGCGCGGCGAGTTTTCAAATCCATCACCCGCAGCCGCCGCAATCCGCCGGATCGTTGTACCACGACGAGGTTGTCCTTGAATGGCACTAGATACTCGATGAAAACAGAATCGGAAGCAGGGATGAACTCACGCCACTCGCCCTTGCCGAGCTGATTTTCGGGAAGGCGCATGACTTTAAAGTTCTGCGCCCCTTCGTTGGTGGTGAGTAGAAACGCGCCGTCGATGTGATCGACCTGGTACTCGACGTTCGGCTTACGCGGGGCAACGACTATCGGTGCGGCAAAAGGATTTGCCGTTGGAATGACGCGCGCTTCCGATGATGTGAATCCGTCATCGTTGATGATGATGTACTTGTTACTTACCTCTCGGCCGACCCCGACGTTGTCGAGAACATCTTTCTCGTGAAATACTTCGACGTCGCCGGAGCGCGGTGTCCCTATTACGTGGCGCCAGACTGCGTCGGACCGGCGGGCAGAATCTGCTGTCTGATAAAACAAAACGGTGTCGTTCGCCCAGGCCACCGATGGTACGACGTGTGATATGGAGTCACCCAGCAATTTTCCGGTGGTGAGATCCTTCACGTACAGCGTGTAATAGCGAAGTGCTGTAGTGTCGTGGAGATACGCGGCCCGCTTTCCGCTCGGACTCACCTGCAACGTCGCGACCTGCGAGAACTTCTTGCCCACGGCCAGCGCGTTGGCGTCGATGACAACCTCGTCGGCGGAACCGGCCGCGGCTTTGCGCCGCATGAAGATCGGATACGATTTCCCTTTCTCAGTAGCCGTCCAGTAGTAGTAGCCATTCTCGCGGAACGGAACGGAGACGTCGGTCTCCTTGATGCGCGAAAGCATCTCGTCGTAGAGCTTCTGCTGCAGCGCCTCCGTGTGCTTCATTTTCGCCTCGGTGTATGCATTCTCGGCGTTGAGATATGCGATCACGTCGGGGTTCGATTTCTCGCGGATCCAGAAGTAGTTGTCGGTGCGGATCTCGCCGTGGAGCGTGTCGACCTTGGGCTTCGACGTGGCGACCGGTGGCAGCATC
>QHUA01000032.1 GCA_003221805.1 Gemmatimonadota bacterium | reverse complement strand
CCGCCGACGAATCCGATTTTCTTGGTGTGACTTACCATCGCCGCGAGAGCGCCGACCAGATACGATCCTTCTTCTTCGCGAAACTTGAGCGCGGCAACGTTTGGCGGGGGTGAAATCACGTTCCCTTTTGCATCTGTCGCCAACGCATAATCGATTCCGGCGAACGCCGTCTTCGGATACTCCTTTGCCAGGTTGGCGAGATCGTCGGTGAAGATGAATCCAACGCCGATCACCAGGTCCATTCCTTCAGCGGCGAGCAGTCTCAATCCTGCTTCGCGATCTGCTCCTTCTCCCGGCTCGATGAATCGAACGTTGGAGCCGAGCATTTTGGTGGCGCTATCGGCGCCGGCGTAAGCGCCATCATTGAACGATTTGTCGCCACGCCCACCGACATCGAGCACGATCCCGATGCGCACCGAAGATGTCGCCCCCCCCTTTCCGCTGCCCTCGGCGCTGGCGCTCCGGCGAGTGAAAAGAAGAGCGATGTGTGCGACTAAGAGGAGGGATGTGACGACGATCAGCTTACGCATCTGAACAGAAGAATCGCCCAGAACACAAAGCCTTGCAAGGCGAAACGAGCGGGTGCTGAGCCTCTATATTTCAGTGCATGGCCGAGCGGATAAGAACGCGCTTTCTCGTAGTGGGAAGCGGAGTTGCTGGTCTTCACACTGCATGGCGGGCCTCGGCTGATGACGACGTGCTGGTGCTCACCAAACGCTCGCTGTTCGATAGCGCCACCGCGTATGCGCAGGGTGGCATCGCTGCCGCGCTGGGCGCGGGAGATTCACCGGAGCTGCATCGACAGGACACTCTGGCAGCGGGTGCAGCCCTCGCTGACGCGAAAGCAGTCCAGGTCCTCGTCGAAGAAGGTCCCGCGCGTGTTCGCGAGCTGGCGACTGCAGGGGCGCAGTTCGATCTGGAGCCGGGAGGGAATTTCAAACTCGGTCGCGAGGCTGCTCACTCACGCCGGCGAATAGTGCACGCGCACGGAGATCAGACGGGCGCCGAGGTCGCGCGCACTCTGATCAAGCGCGTCAAGGAGAGTGAGCGGATCGAAGTTCTGGAGAAAGCGCGTATCCTGGAGCTGATTGCTGAAGATGGAATGGTTTTCGGAGTCAGAGCAGCAGTCTCCGGAAAGCCAGTCGAGATAATCGCCGATGCGACGGTGCTGGCGACCGGCGGCTGCGGGCAGGTCTACCGTTACACGACCAATCCTCAGGTGGCAACGGGCGATGGATACGCGATCGCGCATCGCGCCGGCGCCCGGCTCGCAGATATGGAGTTCGTGCAGTTCCATCCGACGGCGCTCGATACGCCCGAGAATCCGCTGCAGCTCATCTCCGAAGCGGTGCGCGGAGAAGGTGCGGTGCTTCTCAACGAAGAAGGGAAGCGGTTCATGCTCGAGAAGCATCGGCTGGCGGAGCTGGCGCCCCGTGATGTCGTCGCCCGCGAAATCTTTCGCGAGAAGATCGGCGGCAGGCACGTCTGGCTCGATGCCCGCATGCTCGGCAAGAATTTCGAGGAGCGCTTTCCGGGGATCTTCGCCATCTGTCGCGCGCGGGGCGTTGACCCGTCGGTTGATCTGATTCCGGTCACACCGGCGGCGCACTATATGATGGGCGGCGTCGTTACAGATCTGCGTGGGCGCGCCAGTCTCAATCGACTCTACGCCTGCGGCGAAGTCTCACGCACTGGAGTGCACGGCGCCAATCGGCTGGCATCGAACTCACTCCTCGAGGGACTCGTCTTCGCCGAGCGTGTGGCGCGCGACATGATCGAGACTCGTAAACTTACGGGCGTACCTCGCAAGAAGAACTGGGACGTGCCGGTACTGCGCGACCGCGGAGCGGCGCTGGTTGCTGCGGAAACTATCCGGCAGGTGATGTGGGATTATTGCGGGATCGACCGCAGCGCCAAAGGGTTGCGCGTCGGGCAAGCGAAGCTGGAGGAGATCGAGTCGCGCCTTCCTGAAGGAGCGACCGAGGAAGCCAACATGGTGCAGACGTCGCGGCTCATTGCTGACGCCGCCCTGTTGAGAAAGGAGTCGCGCGGTGGACATTATAGAAGCGATTTCCCGCGCGCCAAAAGAAAGTGGAGCGGCCGACACATCGAATGGTAGAAACGACGGAAAGGCTGTACGCCGAGCTGCAGGCCGAGATCAAGCACCTGGCGAGAACCCGCAACGCGGTGATTATCGCCCACAATTACGAGCGACCTGAGGTACAGGACGTCGCCGATTTCGTCGGCGATTCGCTCGGGCTGAGTCGCGAGGCGGCAAAGACGAAAGCGGACGTGATTGTTTTCTGCGGCGTCCACTTCATGGCTGAGACGGCGGCGGTTTTGTCGCCGCAGAAGACTGTGCTGCTTCCCGACCTGGCGGCGGGATGCTCGCTGGCGGCGACGATCGATGCAGAGCAGCTGAGAGACTGGAAGGCTGAGCATCCCGGCGCCGTCGTCGTCTCGTATGTGAATACCACTGCTGAAGTGAAAGCGGAAAGCGACTACTGCTGCACGTCGGGGAACGCGGTCGAGATCGTCAATTCGATTCCCGCGGAGAAAGAGGTTCTCTTCCTGCCCGACATGTTTCTTGGCGCGCACGTTCGGCGCATCACCGGTCGCAAGAACATGCATGTCTGGATGGGCGAGTGTCACGTCCATGCGGGCATCGATCCCGAGGACATCAGGCTCCAGCGCGCGAAGCATCCCGGCGCGGAGTTCCTGATTCACCCGGAGTGCGGCTGCGCGACGAGCGTCGTCGAAGCGATGTCAGCGGGCGATATCGATCCAGTGGGAGTGCAGATCCTCTCTACCGAAGGGATGATCAAGCGCCCAAAGATCTCCGCCAACGACGAATTCATCGTCGCAACTGAGGTTGGCATCCTGCACCGCCTGCGGCGCGAGAATCCGAAGAAGACGTTTTATCCCGCGAATGAGCGAGCGGTGTGCGCCTTCATGAAGGTGACGACGCTGCCCAAGGTCTTGAGCTCTCTGCAGCGAATGGAGCATCGAATCACCGTTCCTCCCGAGATTGCGTCGCGTGCCCGATTGGCGATCGAGCGAATGATCGCGATCGGTGGGCAGACTCCACTGTCGCCGGTTCCGGAAGGCTCGGATGATCCCGGCGAATGAGGAATGAGCGGGAGAATGAGCTTCGTGCTCATGGCTTCTTCTGGGAGGAAGGGCTTCATTTCCCGCTGACAAAAAAAGAAACGACGACGCTGGTGGCGAGCGCTCTCCAGGAGGACGACACCAAGCACGACATCACGACCGCGGCGACGGTGATGTCCAATCGGCGCGCAGGGTGTCGACTCGTCTCGAGGCAGAGCGGGGTCATCTCCGGACTGCCCCTCGCCTGTGAGGCATTCGAGCAGCTCGACCACGCTGTGACGATGAGGATCGAGCACGCCGACGGATCGCGCATCAAGCCACAGACTCCGGTGATGTTCCTCTCCGGGCACGCGCGCGGGATATTGTCGGCCGAACGAGTGGCGCTGAACTTCGTGCAGCGGCTATCGGGAATTGCGACGATGACGGCGCGCTACGTCGATGCCGTCGGCGGAACAGGGGCGCACATTCTCGACACTCGTAAAACTACACCTCTGTATCGGCGGCTGGAAAAGTACGCCGTTCGCTGCGGTGGGGGATTGAATCACCGCATGGATCTGGCGGCGTCGGTGCTGATCAAGGACAATCATATC
>QHUA01000031.1 GCA_003221805.1 Gemmatimonadota bacterium | reverse complement strand
CCAAACGTGGAAGTTCGCCGCGAGCATTTCGTACACCGACTTACGAGTTGGCGCGAAGGAAAAAAGCGAGCGATCCTACAGAGCGAAAAACGATTGAGGGAGTCCAAGCAAGCAACAAGCAATCGCGACGTAAACAAGTGTGGCAAGCCATCGCTATTAGAGGGAGAATGAGGTACATCTCTCGTAGGCAGCGCGGGTTAGGCCACCGCTTGGACTGCCCCTCGGCAAGACGTAACCCCCCACGTGCGGTACGTTGACGCAGGTCGTTCCTCCTTGTTGACAGCGCGCAATGCGCATCTCCAGGCCTGAGGCAAACGACCATGACGACGTCTTCCATCCCCTCGGTCATCGAGCAGCAAACGCGCTGGGCCAGAAGCAAAGGGTTCGAGCCAAAAAACGCATACCTGATGTCTCTGGCGGACAACCTGCGGCAGCAGCTGTCAGCCGGCGCCTTGAAGGACTTTGAGAGAGGCAACGGTAGCGAGCTGCGCCAGCGCGGAATCCGTCCGCCGAAAATGCAGGCGCTTCGGTCGTCAGCAGCCCTGAGCGCCAACGTCTTCGATTACTGGCGCTCGCACGATCCGGCTCCCCTCCAACAAGCGCTCGGACTCCACGACAAGATCGCCAGAATCAGCTTCGAGGAGCACTTTCCGACCGGACTCAAGGGCAATCCGCCGAACGTCGATGTGTTGCTCAAGCTGGAAGGAGCTCACTACGTCGCGATCGAGAGCAAGTTCACCGAGTGGCTTTCTCCGCGAGATCGAATCCTCGATCCAAAGTATTTCCCGCTCGGTGAAGAGCTGTGGACGCTGCAGAATCTCCCCAATTGCCAGGCACTCGCCATCGGCTTCCGGGAGCTCGGGCCGTTCAAGTTCCTCGACGCCCCGCAGCTACTCAAGCACGCGCTCGGCATCGCCAGGAAGAAAGCCGGGACCTACGAGCTGCTCTACATCTACTTCGATTGGAAGTGTCCGGAGGGTAAGATCCACGCCGACGAGGTGGTTCGATTCGGAAATATGGTCGGAGCAGAAATTCCGTTTCGCGCGCTGACCTACCAGGAGCTGTTCAAGCGGCTCGATCATACCGCCCGACCGGATGATGCCGCGTATCTCGAGTACTTGCACGCTCGGTACTTGGGAAGCTAGAGGAAAGCGGGAAGCGGGAAGCGGGAAGCGAGGCGCGGGAGTCAGGATGTGTGCCTCGTCCCTCGTCCCTCGTCCCTCGTCCCTCGTCCCTCGTCCCTCATCCCCGCTTCCCGCTTCCCGCTTCCCGCTTCTCAAGGAGGTCCCGTGTTCACTTCAGCGCAATCAATGAACGACGAGTTGACCGAGCGATATCGCGCGGCGTTCGAGGGTTGGCCCGCAGTTTCCAACCTTCACCACAGCCTCTCGCAGCCGCAGCTGATGAGAATTCCCGAGAGCTACGTCTCTTCCGACATTCGCCTGATGATCGTCGGCCAGGAAACAGGGGGATGGGGACGCCAGGAGGATCCCACTACCGAACAGGGAAGGGATGAATTGCGGAATGAGTACACCGAGTTTGACCTGGCGCTCAAAACTACCTGGCGGACGAGTCCATTCTGGGAAGCTGCTTATCAAATCAGAAACAGGTTGAATCCTGGAGGCGCCGAGAACGGATTCCTCTGGACAAACCTGATCCCCGTCTCGGAGCAATTGCCAAGCGGGAAGTACGGCCGACCGTCCAGCGCAGTAGCAGACGCAGTGTGCGCCCTCGGTTTGATTGCGGCAGAAATCGAAGTCGCGCGTCCGCACGTGATAGTGTTCTTTACGGGCAAGTCGCGTGACGCAGTGATAAGAAGAGCGTTCCCGAACATTTCATTCGTCGACGTCGCTCAGGACATAGTCTCGCTCAGAGGATTGCCCGAAGCGCCCGTTGCGTACCGTACCGAGCATCCCCACACGCTTTGGCGGATGAGGCGGCAAAGCGTGATCGATCAAATCGCCAATCTTGCACTACAGGCAATGACGGCAAGCAAAGGCGAAAGGGCTGGGGTCCTCACCCGGGCTTGAGCAAAAAAGAAAGGGGGGAGGGACTCGAGCGAGCCCCTCCCCCCTTTTCAATGGAGCCCGGTAGGCCACGCTCTACGCGAAGAGCTCACAACCGTCCGCCGAAAATCACCCACAACAGGATGATGATCAATAGCAGCGTGAGGATGTCGCCGCCGTAGCCCATTCTCCACCGCGTACGCCCATAACCGTAGTACCCGGGCGCCCACAGAATCAACAGCACGATGATGATGATGAGCAGCATACCGACCTCGCGGAGTACTGGTCCGGACAGGTTCTAAGCAGGATATTTGCCAGTAAGTCATCTGCCCAGGCCCAAGCTCCCAATCCAAGAATGGAGGCGCGAGAATGATCGAAGAAAAGCTCGAGATTCGGGCGGGCGGCGGAATCGCTGATGCACTGCTTGTGCGGCCCGAATCCGCCGACCCGCTCCCGGCCGTTATCAACCTCACCGACGGACTAGGCTTCAGGCCAGCCTTCGCCGAGCAGTCGAGGCGAATCGCCGAGCGCGGCTACGTCGTGCTCACTCCCAACATTTTCTATCGCGTGTCGAAGTCGCCGGTCTTTCCGTTCGAGCCCGACTTTGCGAGCGAGCGCACGGCAGAGCGATTTGCCGAGCTCAAGGCCCCGCTCACCACAGTCGCAATGGAGCGTGACGGCTCAGCGTACGTCGACTTCCTGGGGTCACAGCCGTTCGTCGACAGCGGGCCGATGGGGGTCATCGGCTTCTGCTTCGCCGGTAAATTCGCGCTGCTGATCGCGGCCGCGCGTCCGGATCGGATTGCTGCCGCCGCTTCGTTTCACGGGGGTGGGCTTTTCACCGACACCATCGACAGCCCGCATCTCGTCCTGCCGCGGGTGAAGGCGCGGCTGCACTTCGGCCACGCGTCGCGCGATCCGGGAATGAACTCCGAGGTAATCGAGAAATTCGAATGGGCGCTGCGCTCGTGGAGCGGCAGCTACGAGAGCGAGGTGTACGACGCCAGACACGGGTGGATGATTCCCGGCGGTCGCGCGTACGACCCGGAGAACGCCGAACGCGGATTCGGGAAGTTGATGGGGCTGCTGGACGACACCCTGCAGTCCGCCGAGGCGCACCCGTAAGGCGGGAAGCGGTGAGGGGCGAGGGACGAGGGAAGAGGGAAGAGGGAAGAGGGACACGCGGGTCGGCGGGCGCTAAATTCTTCTAGACCCTTTCATTCGAAGTCAATTCATGGCCAAAGCATCCGCGCGCTCAAAATCGTCGAGAAAGCCGACCAGATCCGCGAAGAAGTCGGAGAAAAAATCCGTCAGGAAATCAGCCGGGAAGTCAGCCGCCAAATCGAGCACCCAGCTCCCGATCGCACTCCTTTTCCCCGATCTCGAATCGGAGCTGTCGACGACGCGGCGCATGCTGGCCCGTGTTCCCGAGGGCAATGAGGACTGGCGCCCGCACTCCAAGTCGCGCACACTCGGCGAGCTCGCTACGCATCTCGCGCAGCTCCCTGGCTTCGGCCTGATCATGGCGACGCGCGACGAATTCGACGGCCTCGGCCAACGTCCCCCCGAGCCGAGGTTCACGAGTAGTGAGGAGCGCGTCCGCTTCTTCGACGAATTGAGTGGGCAGTTGCGAAAAGTTCTGCAGCAGATGACGTGGGAGCAAGCGCGAATGCCGTGGAAGCTGCGACTCGGACCGAAAGTGGTTATGAGTACGCCCCGCACCCAGGTCATACGCACCGTGTTCATCACACACTCGGCGCATCATCGAGCACAACTAGGAACGTATTTGCGAATGCTGGATACGCCGGTGCCGTGGAGTTACGGACGGTCCGCTGACGAGGAGCCGCCGGCGGCGATTTAGTCGCGCTCCGTTACCCGTAACCCGTAACCCGCTTCCCGCTTCCCGCTTCCCGCTAGGGCGTAAGATCCATCGCCTCGACGACGCGCGTGTACGGTATCTTCGCGGTGTCGTTCACCTGCTTGACGGTGTCCGCATTCTCCGCCTCGAACAGACACATGCACTTGTCTTCGCCTGGAACGAACATGCTGCGAATGTACTCGACCGGCTTGCCCTGCTTGGTGAATTGCTTGCTGGTATCGATCGCCGCTTTCTGCGCGTCCGCCAGCTGACCCATTGATATTCCGGGCAGCTCGCGCTCAACCATGTAGGTGGACATAACACCCTCCTGAAAAGGTCGACTGTCGTTATTCGTCGCAACGGCAGGTATCCCCGTTGAACATGTCCACACTACCAGCCAAACTAACGGTAGTAAAGGAAATTCTAAGCACTCTTGAATCGCTGGTGGTCGATCTGGGCTCGACATAGCTTCCTGACTATGCAAACAATCTTCAGGATCGTTTGTGTGTTCGCGGTGTGGGCCTGCGGCGCTGGGTCATCTGGCGGGTCGACGGACAGCGCGAGTGCCCAAGCCGCGCCGGTGCAACGCCGTACCGGCACCCACGACTGGACGAGATTCGGCCGGGACGCGAGTCGCTCGAACGCCTCCCCAGACTCGACCGGGATCACGGCCGCCAACATCAGCACGATGCGGCGGCAGCAAGTCTCGATCGACGGAACCGTCGACGCATCGCCGATCTACCTGCACGGCGTGCGCGTGAACGGCGCCGATCACGACGTCTTCTTCGTCACCACCTCCTACGGCAAGACGCTGGCGATCGACGCGAATGATGGATCCGTC
>QHUA01000052.1 GCA_003221805.1 Gemmatimonadota bacterium | reverse complement strand
GACGCGCGCTGAACTTCCCGCCGCCGTCGTTGTGTATATAGACGCTGGCAAAGGTGTCGGTCTCGTAGTGTAGGGCGCGCTTGAGCTGCGCCGAGCTGAAAGCCTCACTAAGCGGCGTGGCCGCGAAGGATCCGTTGGTCGGAAACCGAATTGATAACTGGTAGATCTCGCGGCCGAGTTGAGCCATGCCCGACAACGGATATTCAGTTCCGTTGATCTTCTCGGTGAGAATGACTTCCGTTGTCTGGTTTCCGGTGAAATTGCCGGCGTACACGCCGAACGTGGTGTCTTTGGAGGTCGTGTAGGTGTAATTCAAGCCGAGGTTCCCGGCGACAAGATCGGGACGACCGTCGTTGTCGAAATCGCCGACGGCGAGGCTGTACCACCACCCGCGCAGCGGCGGCAGCCCCGTCGACTGCGTCACGTTCAGCAGCCGCTTACCATCGTTCTTGAAGAACTGGATCGGCATCCACTCGCCGACGGTGACGAGATCGAGCCGGCCGTCACCATCGAAATCGACCCACGCCGCATCGGTGATCATACCACCGGGCTTGGCGAGCTCTGGCGCCACTGCTTCCGTCACATCGGTGAAACGGCCGCCATCGTTACGCAGGATGTAGCTTCGCGTTGGAGACGGATAATCCCGCGGCGTCAGCCGCCCACCGACGAACAGATCCGGTTTGCCGTCGCCGTTGAAATCACCGACGCGCACGACCGATTTGCTGGTGAGCATCGGCGGCAGCGCCAGAGTGTCGCGAACGAACTTGCCGTTGCCCTGGTTGATGTAGAGTCGGTCCTGCAACAACGGTGAGCCCGGCGCGAGGCGATACCCGCCGCTCGCCACGTACAAATCCGGACGGCCGTCGCCGTTTGCATCGAAGAAGACCGCGCTCCAATCCTCGTAGCTCTTGTCGGCTTCCCACGGCTGTCCCTGACTGGATTCGACGAAGCTGCCGTCTTTCCGCTGCAGGAAAAGCTTTCCGGGAACACCGCCACCGCCGCCGACGAAGATATCGTCCAGCCCGTCGCCGTTCACATCCGCGACAGCTATTGGAGGACCGTGGCTGGAGAGCAGATAAGGCAACAACGGTTGGACGCTGTAGTCCATCTGGGTCGAGACGGCTTGCTTGTATTTGAGGCCGCGTAGATCGAGCGGCTGGAACCACTGGTCGCTGGATGACGCGGCAGACGGCGGCGTGGGCGACGGTTTGCGCTCGGTGGCGTCCGACTGTTTCACGACCAGCAGCCGATCGACGGCGACGTTGGTCAGCAGCTGGTAACGCCCGTCAGGCCACTCGATTTCCAGGCTGTCCACGCGTTGGGCGTGACCCAGACCGAAGTGCGCGCGGTCGTCCATCGTCGACATGAAGCCGCGGTACGGCGAGTAGTAGATGTACTGCTTCTTGCCTCCCGCCGTCGCGATCAACTGGGCGCCGATCCCGGCGATAAGCTCGCGCGGCGACTCACCGCGCAGCCGGACCTCCAGGTAGCGATGCGCGTCGTCGTTGGGCGCGATGTTCTGATAAATGAACGCCGGCGCATCGATGTTGTTCACAACCAGATCGAGCTTGCCATCGTTATCGAGGTCGGCATACGCCGCTCCGTACGAATAACTCGGCTGATCCATCCCCCACGCTTTGGTCATGTCGGTGAACGTCAGGTCACCGTTGTTGCGGAAGACGTAGTTCGAGAGCTCGTAGCCCGGCAAATCCTTCAGCAGCCGGCGCGCGCCCGCTTTGTCCCCCCTCTCTCTGGCACCGAACAAGGCGTTCATGTAGTCGAGGTCGTTGACCGCCTTGGGATAGCCGTTGCCGATGAAGATGTCCTTGTAACCATCGTTGTCGAAGTCGGCGAAGAGAGCGCTCCAGCTCCAGTCGGTGTGCGCGACACCTGCCATGCGGGCGATCTCGCTGAAGACCGGATTGCCGTCCCTGGTTACTCCATTGTTCAACTGCAGCGAGTTCTCAGAGTAGTCGTCGCGAAATCCGCGGCTGCGCGTGTCGAGCAAATTGCCCTCGGTCATGAATCCACTCATTCGCTTACGGCGGGCGAGATCACTCGGCATCATGTCGGCCTGAATGATGTCGGGCCGTCCATCGTTGTTGAAATCGGCGACGTCGACTCCCATCCCCGCCTGGCTGGAGTGCTTCAGCGATTTGGCGGCGACGTTGGTGAACGTTCCATCGCGATTGTTGATGTAGATGACGTCGTTGGGGATGCCGTCGTTGGAGACGTAGATGTCGGGCCAGCCATCTTCGTTCAGATCAGCGACGACGACGCCGAGTCCATAACCGGCGTCGCGAAGAATGCCCGCCTTGGCCGAAACGTTGGTGAATTTTCCGGGCTTGCCGTCCGGGCAGTCGTTGTGATAGAGCTCGTTGTAACTACCGGGCGTGGTGCCACGCATCCCAGTCGGATGACTGGTGACGCCGCGCGTGAAGTCCTTGGGAGAGTTGTTAAGCAGGAAAAGGTCGAGGCAGCCGTCCTTGTCGTAATCGAGAAAGACGGCGTGGGTGGTGAATCCGGTGTCGGCGATGCCATATCGAGCAGCCGACTCGGTGAAGGTGCCGTCCTTGTTGTTGACGAAGAGCAGGTTGGCGCGGTCTTCCGGCTTCGACCACTCTGGACCGGAGACGGAGACATAGATGTCGAGGTAGCCGTCGTTGTTGATGTCCACCATGGTGGCGCCAGTTGCCCAGCGTTTGGTCGTAACGCCGGCTTTCTCGGTGATGTCCTCGAAGTGCATTCCGCCTTTGTTCAGGTACAAGCGGCTCGACACCATGTTGCCGGCGAAGAAGATGTCGGGCAGTCCGTCATTGTTGATGTCGCCGACAGCGACTCCAGCGCCGTTGTAGATGTAGACGTCGGTCTGGACGTTCAGCGAATCGCTGGTGGTGATGGTGTTGGCGAACTTGACGCCGGTTTCATTCGGGCTCAGAAGCTTGAACAGCGGAGCTTCCCTTTTTTCCGTGGTGCAACCCGACAACAGAAAAAGAATTACGAGGGCGAGATACCGCGACTGGTGCATGCGTGCGAGACTAGAGGTATTTTTTTATCATGAGCCAACAGCCGATTTCCCGAGTCGTCAGTCTTATTGCAAGGGAGTCGCAGCGACTCTGGACGGTCGACGAATCTGAGGCCCGGCGCAGGTTGCTCGCTAGTGACGTAGGCGAAATTCTCGACCTTGACGGGTCATTTGCGCTCGTGGCTCAGGACGGTGAACGGGTGCTCCTCGCGCGAAGCCTCGATCGTCCACTCCGCTACTTCCTGGCGAAGGCCGTCGATGGGCCGGTGCTGATTGTCGCTGAGCGCATCGACGAGATCGCCGCCGAGCTCGACCGCCGCGGCTGGGCCAACCAGTTCCATCCATCGTACACACGCATGGTGCCGGCGCATCATATCACGACTCTAAGATTGATAGGCTGTCCGGATCCGAATCCCGTGCATCGCCGATTTTTTGACCCGGCGCGCGGCACAATGTCCGCCGACCTCGATCTCATCGGCCGGCGCTACATCGAGGCGGTGTACAGCGAGCTACGACGCTGGCTCGCCGCACACGATGCCAAATCTCCGATTGGCGTGCCCTTCTCCGGAGGGATCGACAGCGGCGCCATTCTGCTTTGCCTGTACAAGCTGCTGCTGAACGAAGGACAGTCGGCCGCGCGACTGAAGGCGTTCACGCTCTCGGTCGACGGCGACGGCGACGATGCGCGACAGGCCCATGACTTCCTTTCTCGCACCAACCTCGAGATGCTTGGCGAAATAATCGAGGTCTCCTCGAGCGATCTCGATCCACTGCGTGCAGTTGCCGTGATCGAGGACTACAAGCCGCTAGATGTGGAATGCGCGGCGGTGAACCTCGCGCTCCTCTCCGGAATCCGGGAGCGTTATCCGGATTGGCGGCTGCTGGTCGATGGCGATGGCGGCGACGAAAATCTCAAGGATTATCCGATCGAGGCGAATAGCGAGCTCACCATTCGCAGCGTCGTCAACAACCGCATGCTCTACCAGGAAGGCTGGGGCGTCGACTCGATCAAACACTCTCTCACCTATTCTGGTGGTTACAGTCGTGGCTGCGTCCGCAGCTACGCCTGCGCGCGCGAGCTCGGGTTCGAGGGGTTTAGTCCCTACACGCGTC
>QHUA01000119.1 GCA_003221805.1 Gemmatimonadota bacterium | reverse complement strand
CGACCGCGATTGTCAGTCATGGCCTAGTCTCACCGCTCCGAGCACATCTCAGAAAGCGTCGCACCGCTCAGCTCGAGGCGGCCTCCACCTCTGCATACGCATCCGCCGGGGGACAGGAGCAAATCAGATTTCTGTCGCCGTACGCGCTCTCCACTCGCGCCACCGCCGGCCAGAACTTGAACTCCTTGGTCCACGGTGCCGGAAACGCTGCCCGCTCTCTCGTGTACGGATGGGTCCACGTCGATGACGTGACGCGTCCCACCGGATGCGGTGCGTTCTTCAAAACATTGTCCTGGCGATCGGCTTCCCCACTCTCGATTTCCCGGATCTCCTCGCGAATCGAGATCATCGCGTCGCAGAATCGATCCAGCTCGTCCTTCGGCTCGCTCTCCGTCGGCTCGATCATGAGAGTACCCGGCACCGGAAACGAGACCGTCGGCGCGTGGAACCCGTAATCCATCAGCCGCTTCGCGATATCCTCGACATCTACGCCGCTCGCCTGCTTCACGACCCGCGTGTCGACGATGCATTCGTGGGCGACTGTTCCGTGCGCTCCTTTGTACAGCACCGGAAAGTGCGGATCGAGCCGCTTCGCGATGTAATTGGCGTTCAGAATCGCAATCTTCGTCGCGTACTCGAGTCCGTCTCCGCCCATCAGCTTGATGTAGGCGTGCGAGATGGGAAGGATGCTGGCGCTTCCCCATGGCGCCGCCGAAACCGCGCCGACTTCGTCCCGGCCGTCGAGTCGGACAACCGGATGGCCCGGCAGGAACCGCACGAGGTGCTTCGCCACGCCGATCGGCCCCATCCCCGGGCCGCCACCGCCGTGCGGAATGCAGAATGTCTTGTGGAGATTGAGATGGCAGACGTCGGCACCGATGTCAGCCGGGCGGCACAGCCCGACCATCGCATTCATGTTGGCGCCGTCCATGTAGACTTGACCGCCGTACTTGTGGACGATGTCGCAGATCTCGACGATCGATTCCTCGAACACACCGTGCGTCGATGGATAAGTCACCATCAGCGCCGCCAGATGCAGCGCGTGCTCTTCGGCTTTCGCGCGCAGGTCGGCGACGTCGATGTTGCCCCGCTCGTCCGTCTTCACGACGACCACTCTCATTCCCGCCATCACCGCACTCGCCGGATTTGTTCCGTGTGCAGACTGCGGAATGAGGCACACGTTGCGATGTCCTTCGTTGCGTGACACATGGTACGCGTGGATTACGAGCAGTCCGGCAAACTCTCCCTGTGATCCCGCGTTCGGCTGCAGCGAGACCGCCACGAAGCCGGTGATCTCGGAAAGCGCGCTCTCCAGCTCGTCGAACAGCTGTCGATAGCCGTCGGTCTGGTCGAGCGGCGCGAAAGGATGGATCTTCGCGTAGCCCGGCCACGTGATCGGCATCATCTCCGCCGTCGCATTCAGCTTCATGGTGCACGAGCCGAGCGGGATCATCGAGTGAACAAGCGACAAGTCGCGCGACTGCAGCCTGTTCATGTAGCGGAGCATCTCCGTCTCCGCGTGATGCTTGTTGAACACCGGGTGCGTCAGAAACGGAGTCGTGCGATTGAATCGCTCGTCGTAGCGCGTGTCGCTCCCCATCGCCAGATCTTCGACCCCGAAATCCGGATTCTTGCCACCGTTGAAGGCGGCGAGAAGGTTTTCGATGTCGGCACTGGTGACCGTCTCGTCCAGCGCGATCACGATCGTCCGGTCATCCATGAACCGCACGTTGATGCGCCGGCTCTGGGCTTCATCGACGATCTTGTGGCTATTGCGCTTGCCAACGGCGACGCGAATCGTGTCGAAGAAATCATCGTGCACGATCGTATAACCCAGTCGCCGCAGACCTTCCGACAGAGCGGCCGCGAAGCCGTGCACGCGGCGGGCGATTCTCGTCAATCCCTGCGGTCCGTGATAGACCGCGTACATGCTGGCGACGACGGCCAGCAGCACCTGCGCCGTGCAGACGTTGCTCGTCGCCTTTTCGCGTCTGATGTGCTGCTCTCTCGTCTGCAGCGCCATTCGCAGCGCCGGTTTCCCATCGGCATCGCGTGAGACTCCGATGATCCGGCCAGGGATGTGCCGCTTGAACTCATCCCGGGTCGCGAAGTAGGCAGCGTGCGGCCCGCCGTAGCCAAGTGGAACACCAAACCGCTGCGTATTGCCGACCACGATGTCGGCGCCCCATTCACCCGGCGGCGTCAACAACACCAGACTGAGAAGGTCTGCCGCAACGGTGACCAGCGCGTCGGCCCCGTGAATCTGCTCGACCGTCTTGGTGTAGTCGATCACCGCACCGTCGCTCGCGGGGTACTGCACCAGCGCTCCGAACACTTCGGGGCCAAGTCTGAAGTCGGCGTAGCTGGCGACCTTCACGTCGATGCCGCGCACGCTGGCGCGCGTCTTCACTACATCGATCGTCTGAGGGTGGCACTCGGACGCAACCAGGAAGACTTCCTTTCCGGGTTTTCCCTTGAGTGCGTAGCTCATCGTCATCGCTTCGGCCGCCGCGGTCCCTTCGTCGAGTAGAGATGCATTGGCGATCGGGAGCGCAACGAGGTCGCTGACCATCGTCTGGAAATTGAGCAGCGCCTCAAGCCTACCCTGCGCGATCTCCGCCTGATACGGCGTGTAGGCGGTGTACCAGCCCGGGTTCTCGAGAATGTTTCGCTGAATCACCGGCGGTGTCACGCAATCCGAGTATCCCATTCCGATGAAAGAGCGGAACACCTGGTTCTTCGCCGCCAGGGCGCGGAAGTAGGTCAGCACCTCTAGCTCGGTCAGACCTTTGGGGAGATTCAGACCCTCACGCCAGCGGATCTTCCGCGGAATAGTCGCGTCTATCAGCTCATCGAGCGACGAAAAGCCGAGCGTCTTCAGCATCTCGGCGACGCTTTTCTCGTCAGGCCCTACATGTCGTGGAACAAAGGATTCAGCGGTGGGAATCGCAGCTTCAACGTGCTTGATTGTGGTACTCATAGGAGTGACAATTTAACACCGTATGCACCCCCGGCGAAGTTACAGCCGCTGGCGTCTCCTCCTGGTTCCACCGCGCACTGGCGCCGAAAATATGGCGCGGGACAGTGCGCTCCAGGCGCGCGCTGCGCGGAGCGGAGAAACCGTGTTCAGCATCTATTCGTGGAGTCGTCCAACGCTCTCGTTCGGACGAAACCAGCCTGCCGACGGATTTTATAATCGGGAAAGAATCCGACGGGCCGGGATCGACGTCGTCAGACGACCAACCGGCGGTCGGTCGATCCTCCATCACCGCGAAGTCACCTACAGTGTTACCGCTCCCATCGACGGTGCCTCGCTCCGCCAGACGTACTCGCGCATCAACCGCATCCTCCAAATGGGTCTGGGCCGGCTTGGGGTTCTTGTCGAGGCCGCGGCGTCGTCTCCGCGCGCGCCAGCTCCAAGCGTGCGACCATGTTTCGAGACCCCGAGCGAAGGAGAGCTGGTGGCCGAGGGCGCCAAGTTGGTCGGCAGCGCCCAATGGCGCGAGAACGGGGCGCTGTTGCAACACGGCTCTATCCTCGTCGATGATGACCAGTCGTCGCTGCCAGAACTTTCAGCTTCCGTTCCTCCTGTGAATGGATCCTTGCCGCCACCCGCAACGCTGCACGCATTACTTGGCCGCCCTCCCGGCGCGGAGGAAGTAGCGCGCGCGATGTTCGACGCGGTGCGCTCGCTGGAGGATGCAGCCGCGACTGAAATCGTTGAAGATGATGTGCGCGCTGAAGCCCTGAACCTTGTTCCGCACTTTCTCGATGAGGATTGGACATGGCGGCGATGAGATACGCTCGGATCCTTTGCGCGGTGCTGCTTTGCGCGTGTGTCGGAACAGAGTCAGCGGGGAGAGCCAGCACCGGTGGCACGCTCGCCATCTCCACCGGCGGCGATCCGGATGCACTGATTCCATCTCTCGTTCAGACCACTCAGGGTGCACAGATCATCGACATGATCTACGACCGCCTCGCCGACATCGGTGATTCGCTCAACACCCTCGGCGATCACGGTTTCACACCCAGGCTCGCCGACCGTTGGACGTGGGCCAAGGATTCCATGAGCATCGCGTTCCATCTCAACCCGAACGCGAAATGGCACGATGGCCAGCCGGTCCGCTCCAACGACGTGCGATTCACCATCGCCAGCACCAAGGACTCCACCCTCGGCTCGCCCACCGCGTCGGTGATCACGAACATCGATTCGGTGACCACCCCGGATTCAGCGACGGCCGTATTCTGGTTTCATCAGCGTTCACCAGAGCAGTTCTACGACGCCGTATATCAGAATCCGATCATGCCCGAGCACATCTGGAAAAGCATCGCGCCGGCCGGCTGGCGCGGCTCCGAAGCAGCCAAGAATCCAATTGGGTCCGGCCAATACAGGTTCGTGCGCTGGATCCCGCGCGCCGCAGTCGAGCTCGCCGCCGACACGACCAACTATCGCGGCGCACCCAAGCTCAGTCGCCTGGTCTGGAGCCTGGCGCCGGACTTCAATGCGGCGCTGACGAGATTCCTTTCTGGCGAAACGGATCTGTTCCCGCAGCTGCGACCCGAGAATCTCGCCGAGGTCGCCAAGCATCCCGAGCTGAAGCTCCAATCGTACCACGCGCTCGCGTACATGTTCTTGCAATTCAACCTGCGCGATCCAGCGAATCACGATCGTCCTCACCCGATTTTTGGAAATCGGGAGCTGCGGCGCGCGCTGACGATGGCAACCGACCGGGCGGCGCTCGTAAAGAGCGTTTTCGACACCCTTGCTCTGCCCGCGGTTGGACCGACGTTGCGCGTGTATCCAACGACCGATCCGAATCTGCAACAGATCGCGTACGACCTGCCGAAGGCACGGCAGCTTCTGGATTCACTGGGTTGGCGCGTGACGACGAGTGATAGCATGCGCACTCGCAACGGGAGGCCGCTTCGCTTCAGCATCACAGTTCCAGGGACGAGCCAGGTCCGCGTTCAGCTGGCGGTGCTGCTTCAGGAGCAGTTCCGCCGTGCGGGCGTTCAGGCCGACATCGAGCGACTCGAGTTTCCGGTGGTCGTCGAGAGGGATCGGAAGCGCGCATTCGACGCCACCCTCGGCCAGTGGAACACACAGCCAAGTCCAGGTGCGGTGCGAGGATCGTGGGGAACCGCGGGCTCGCGGTCGGCAAGTGGCAACAACTATGGGTCCTATGAGAACCCGGTGTTCGACGCGTACGTGGATAGCGCTCTGAACTCCTTCGACCTTGGCAAGCGCAGGAGCTATTTCACCACTGCCTACCAAACCATCATCCGGGATGCGCCGGCGATCTGGCTGGCGGAGCCGCGGCAGATCGTCGGATACCATTCGCGCCTGCAGCTCGCGACGCTTAGACCGGATGCGTGGTGGGCGCACATTCCCGAGTGGTCGATTCCGCCTGACAAGCGGATTGCGCGTGACAACGCCCCGGTGACGCAGTCTGCGCCTTCTCCCGCGCCAGCGAGCGGGACGGGCCAGAAAACTCCCTAGCGGGTGATCCGCTTCATCGCCAGACGGCTCGGCCAGGCCGCGGTGATCGTGGCAATCGTCGCCGCGATCACCTTCGCGCTGATTCATCTCGCGCCGGGCGATCCGTTCAGCGCGGTGCTCGACAATCCGAACGTCAGCGAGAAGGTGCGCGAGACGCTGCGCGCACAATACGGTCTCGATCGTCCGCTGCCGGAGCAATTCGTTCGCTACATCGGCGCGCTCGCTCGAGGCGAGATGGGCTGGTCATTCTCGCACGATCTTCCCGTGCGCGAAGTCCTCGCCACCGCTCTGCCCAATACTCTGCTGCTGATGGGAGTGGCCCTCGTCGCCAGCTTTGCGCTCGGCATCATCGTCGCATTGGTGCAAGTAGCGAGACGCGGCTCGATCATCGACAACGTCCTGGGCGCGATCTCCCTGTTTTTTTTCTCGATGCCTGACTTCTGGCTGGCGATTCTGGCATTGCTGGCGCTCACCTACTGGCTGCCGATTTTCCCCGTCGGCGGAGCCGTCGATCCCGTGATGCACGAATACCTCGGCCTGGGCGGCCGCATCGTGGATCGTCTCAAGCACCTCGTGCTTCCCGCACTCACGCTCACGCTGCTCGCATCAGCGTCGGTGGCGAGGTATCAGCGGGCGGCACTCCTCGACGTTCTTCCCGCCGACTACATCCGCACCGCCCGTCTCAAGGGTTTGACCGAAAAAGAGATTCTGCGCCGTCATGCGCTGCGCAACGCGCTGCTACCGATCATCACCTTGATCGGCCTTTCCTTTCCGGCGCTTCTCACCGGCGCTTTCTTCATCGAGCGAATTTTCGCCTGGCCGGGAATGGGCTACGCGGTCGTGAATGCGATCGGCACCCGCGACTACCCGCTCGTCGTCGGCGGAGTGATCATCGGCAGCATCATGGTCACCCTCGGCAGCTTGCTCGCAGACTTGCTCTATGCCTGGGCTGATCCCCGCCTCCGCAGTCATTAAGCCGGCGCAGCCGCGCGAATCCCCGCTCGGCCTGACGCTACGAGCGCTTCTGCGCAGGCGCTCCTCGCGCATAGCGATGATCGTCCTCGGTGTGATCATTCTCGTGGGCCTGCTGGCTCCTTTCATCGCGCCTTACGATCCTGCGGCACAGCCGGATATCGTGGCGCTCAAGGATCTTCCTCCTTCGCTTTCGCACCCTTTCGGGACCGACCCTTACAGTCGGGACGTTCTGAGCCGGGTGATCTACGGGGCACGTCTCTCACTGACGATTGGAATTCTGGCGACGATCGTCAGTCTCACCCTCGGCGTAGCGTACGGCGCCGTCGCCGGCTACATCGGCGGGATGCTGGACGCGATCATGATGCGAATCCTCGATGCGTTTCTCTCGATTCCGCGCTTGCTGTTGATGCTCGGCGTCCTGGTAGCATGGCCGCACCTCTCGATCGGCGCGCTCGTTTTGTTTCTTGGACTGACGGGCTGGTTCGGGCTGAGTCGGATCGTCAGGGGTCAGGTTCTTGCGTTGAAACACGCGGAATTCGTGACCGCCGCGCAGGCACTCGGCGCGAGTCGGCGGCGAATTCTGGCGAGACACCTGCTGCCGAATCTCGTCTCGCCGATCGCGGTCGCGGCAACGCTGGGCGTGGCGCACGTGATCGTGCTCGAAGCCGGACTCTCGTATCTCGGGATTGGCGTTCCGCAACCGCTCGCGAGCTGGGGGAACATCATTCAGGATGGTGCCGATCAAGTCGCCCGACTTTGGTGGATGTCACTCTTTCCCGGACTCTTCATGGTGTCGACGGTGATGATGCTCAACATCCTTGGCGAAGCGCTGCGCGACGTTTACGAGCGGAGGTCCTGAGATGGCATCACCACTGCTCTCGATCCGCGACCTCCGCACTTACTTCTACACAGAGAGCGGCGTAGCGAAGGCGGTCGACGGGGTGTCCTTCGATATCGGAGCTGGAGAGACTGTCGGCATCGTCGGAGAATCGGGTTGCGGAAAATCGGTCACCGCGCTCTCCATTCTGCGACTGATTCAGCCGCCGGGTCGCATCGAAGCGGGAAGCCGCATCGATTTCGAGGGCAAGGATCTCGTCACGCTCCCCGACGAAGAGATGCGCAACATTCGTGGCAACCGCATCTCGATGATTTTCCAGGAACCAATGTCGGCGCTGAATCCCGTGTTCACTGTCGGAGACCAGGTGGCGGAGGTCGCCCGCATCCACGCGGGGATCGGCAGAAAGAAGTCATGGGAGCTCGCGGTCGAGACGTTGGCGCTGACGGGGATCCCTGCTCCTGAAGAAAGAGCAAAGCAGTATCCGCATCAGCTCTCGGGCGGAATGCGTCAACGTGTCCTGATCGCCATGGCGCTGATCATGAAACCGGCTCTCATAATCGCTGACGAGCCGACCACTGCGCTCGACGTCACCATCCAGGCGCAGATCCTCGACCTGCTGGTGCACCTGCAGAAGGAGTTCGGGACGTCGATTCTGATGATCACCCACGACCTCGGCGTCATCGCCGAGACGACTTCGCGGGTTATAGTGATGTACGCCGGGGAGATCGTCGAAGAGGCGTCAGTCACTGAGCTGTTCGCGCGGCCTCATCATCCTTACACCGAAGGACTGATGCACTCGATGCCGCACATCGGTCACGATCAGGAAAGGCTGAACGTGATTCCCGGGACCGTCCCGTCGCCGACCAATTGGCCGCATGGCTGTCGATTCAGAGAGCGCTGCCCGTACTCATGGGATCTGCCCGAGCGCGAGCATCCGCCCTTGTACGATGTAGGCGCTGGACACACCTCCCGCTGCCACTTGGCGCGCGAACCCCAACGTCGTAACCATCCGCACGAACCGCTGGTGGTGCAGGAAGGAGTTGGTGCGGCATGAGCGCAACCGCTCGGGGTGGCAACGGCACTGCGCCGCTGGTCTCGGTGCGCAATCTAAAAAAAGAATTCCCGATCAAGAAAGGAGTTTTCTCGCGGCAAGTCGGTGCGGTCAAAGCGGTAAACGATGTGTCGTTCCACGTTGCCCGCGGCGAGACGCTGGGCGTCGTCGGCGAATCCGGATGCGGAAAGACCACCACCGGGCGCACTATCCTGCGTTTGCTGGAGCCGACGTCGGGCGAAATCTATTTCGAGGACCGTGACGTCCGCGCGCTGGGAACGCGCGACCTGCGCGCGCTTCGCCGCGATATGCAAATCATCTTTCAGGATCCGGTCTCCTCGCTGAACCCGCGCATGACCGTCGGCGCAATCGTTCGCGAGGGACTCACCATTCACAAGCTGGCCGAGGGCGCTGCCGCGGATGCGCGGGTTAGCCAGCTGCTGCAGGAAGTCGGACTCCGCCCCGAGTACGCGACGCGCTACCCCCACGAATTCTCCGGGGGACAAAGACAGCGCATCGGAATTGCGCGGGCGCTTTCGGTCGAGCCCAAGTTCATCGTCTGCGACGAGCCCGTCTCTGCTCTTGACGTGTCGGTGCAGGCGCAGGTGATAAATCTGCTCGAGGATCTTCAGCGCGAGCACAATCTCACCTACATGTTCATCGCCCACGATCTCTCGGTCGTCGAGCATATCGCCGACCGCGTGGCGGTGATGTACCTCGGGAAAATTGTGCAGCTGGCGACCGCGGACGATCTCTACCGCGAGCCGCTCATGCCCTACACGCAGGCACTGTTGTCGGCGGTTCCGGTCGCCGATCCAAAATCGCGCAAGGAGAGAATCATTCTTTCCGGCGACGTCCCGTCACCCGCCAGCCCACCGCCTGGCTGCGTCTTTCATCCGCGTTGCCACCATCCGGCGAAGGACGTCGCTTGCACGAAGATCGTCCCTCCACTCGAAGAAAAAACGCCTGGACACTTTGTTCATTGCATCAAGCAGCCCCCGACCACCGTCAGCTGGGAGCAACAAAAAGAAGTTGGTGGCGTACATCCACCTGAGCGGTATCTTCCGCTCGCCGCAGTGCACGCCTAATCCTCTTTCCCTCTTCCCTCTTCCCTTTTCCGATCATGGCCAGAGAATCGAGAGACGTGTTCAAGCAGCCTTCGGCAGGCACTGTAACGCTAGATGAGCCCCCTCCCGGGGTCGGCCGCGGAGCGAGCAGCAGAACATTTTTCGGACACCCCGTAGGCCTCTCCACACTGTTCTTCACCGAGATGTGGGAGCGGTTCTCGTACTACGGCATCCGCCCGCTCCTCGTCCTTTTCATGACGGCGGCGCTGGCCCAGGGTGGGTTCGGCTTCGAGCGCAACACCGCCTCGTCAATTGTCGGCATCTACGCCGCGTGCGTGTACCTCGCGTCGCTGCCCGGTGGATGGATTGCCGACAGACTGCTTGGACTGCGGCGCGCTATCTGGTACGGCGGAATTCTGATCGCGCTCGGCCACCTGTCGATCGCGCTGTCGATCGTATTCGCACGCTCGGCGTTCTTCATCGGGTTGATCTTCATCGTCCTTGGTACCGGCTTGCTCAAGCCGAACATCTCGGCGATCGTCGGCGACCTGTACCCCGAAGGAGGATCGCGTCGCGACGCGGGCTTCTCGATCTTCTATATGGGGATCAACATCGGCGCCCTCGTGGCGCCCCTCATCACCGGAATACTCGGTGAGAGAGTTGGCTGGCACCTCGGTTTTGGCGCCGCCGGCGTCGGCATGTTGATCGGACTCATCACCTACCGCTTGCGCGCAGACAAGACGCTGGGAGATATAGGCGTTGTGCCGGCGTCGACGGACCCCGCCGAGCATCGGCGGGTGAAGATGTCAGCGCTGATCGGGGTCGGCGTGATCGCGCTACTCGTAATCCTGACGATGTCCGGCGTCATCCACATCAATCCCGTTTCGCTGGCGGAGAAGATGAGCGTGGTGATGCTCGCCCTCGCCCTTCTCTACTTCATCTACCTCTTCGTCCTCGGCGGACTCACGGCGGAAGAGAAGAAGCGAGTGGTCGTCATCATCCTGCTGTTTGTTTTCGCGACGATTTTCTGGGCGGCGTTCGAGCAGGCGCCTACGTCACTCAATCTTTTCGCCCGCGATTACACAAATCGCGTCGTCTTCGGCTGGGAGATGCCGACGCTATGGCTGCAAGCCGCCAACTCGGTCTTCGTGATCGCGCTCGCCCCGGTTTTCGCGTGGCTCTGGATCAGCCTGGGAAGACGCGGTAGGGATCCATCGAGCGTGGCGAAATTCGCCTGGGGTCTGTTCTTCGCCGGCCTCGGCTTCGTGGTGATGTGGCAGGCATCCAATGTCGTGATCGCTAACGGTGGCAGCATTCGCGTCTCCCCGTGGTGGCTGGTGTGGAGCTACTTCTTCCAGACAATAGGCGAGTTGTCACTGAGTCCCGTGGGACTCAGCTCGATGACCAAGCTCGCGCCCTTCAAGTTCAAGGGGCAGATGATGGGCGTTTGGTTCATGGCCTCGGCGATTGGCAATCTCAAACGTCGATGTCTCTCTTCGTTGCGGCGGTGGTGTGCGGACTGCTCGTCTTCGCGGTGCGGCGGATGATGAAAGGAGTTCCAGCAGGCCAGCGGTAAGGCGGTGTGGCGTGTGCAATAAATCAGCACGCGAGCGTCTCCGTCTAATAGATGACGAGCGCCCCCCACCCACGCGGAGGATCACATGTCCAGGCTTGTTCGTGCGGTTTCGTTCCTGCTAATCGCCTCGCCAGTATTTTCTCCTGTCCATTCGCAAGCGGCCACCGCGCCTTCGCCGCGAGAGCCGGAGATCACCGCCAGCGGACGCGGAGAAGTCCGGCTCTCTCCGGATTACGCCTACGTGGTCATCGGAATCACCACTCAGTCGCCGAGCGCGGTACAGACTGCTTCACAGAACGCGGCCAAGGTTGCAGCAACGGTCAGCGCGTTACGCGCTCTCGGGCTGACCGAGCAGCAGATTGTCACTTCGGGATACAACCTCACCCAGACCTACGAGTATCCGAAGAATCAGCCGCCGCGCGTCAATGGATTCACCGCCCGCAACGCGATACGAGCCGAGGTTCGCCGTCTCGACGACGTCGGCAAGGTGATCGATGCGGCGATAAATGCGGGAGCAACGGACGTGTCATCCATCCAGTTTCTCGCATCGAATACTGAGGAAGCCCGGCGGACCGCATTGTCCTCGGCAGTTCAACAGGCACGCAGCGACGCCGAGGTCATGGCTCGCGCCGCTGGAGGTAGACTCGGTCGATTGATCTCCGTTAACTCGACCGGAGTCTCACAGCCGATTGCAGTTCGGGGTGCGACCATGGATGGCGTATTAACGTCGGCAGCGGGGGGCTATGTCGGTCCACCTACGCCGATCAATCCCGGCGAGCTGAACGTGGTCGCGTTCGTGTTCACCCGTTGGGAGTTTATTGGCGGCACATCGCGCTGACGTCGATCCTCGTCCCTCATCCCTCGTCCCTCGTCCCTCGTCCCTCGCCCCTCGCCCCTCGCCCCTTCTACGGCCAGCTGAATACCGAAGCCGGAACCGATCTCTCTCGGTTGTTGAAGATATCTCGCGGCTCGACCCGGAAAACTCGGGTGAAATCGGTCGCCATCAGCCGCACCTCCCAGCCGTGACCACGCGGGCCCCTTACCGGCAGCGCAAAATCCGCCCTGATCGTACGACGTGACTGAGGCGGCGAAGCCGCCATCAGGCTGAATCCCAGCGACGCCGACACTGGCGTGGTCACTCCAAACGGAGAATCACCCGCCCAGATTTTTCCCGCTTCCGCGAATCCGGCGACTGCCACGCTGGCCAGGTCCTTGTAGCGACCGACGAGGTACCGATCCTCGACGCGACTAATCAGCCGCCTGGCTCCACCGACGTCGGTGAATCTGAAGCCGGGCAATCCGCCGTCGCGATCGGCGAACGTCAGCTGAAAAGGAAACCGCTGCCGCCACCCGCCGCTCCACGTCAGATCGGAGATCAGCGTGTGTCGATTGAGTGGCTTGAGGTAAAGCGCGGCGCGGCCGTGGGCCAGCATCCCGTCCCACTTTCCATCCTGACCGCGACGCCCTTCGCCGGCGATATCGAACGCCGCGTATGAGATCGGCGACGCCATCCCGGCGTAAATGTCGGTCGAGCCGAACCAGTCGGATTCCTTCCCGCGTAGGAACGTCACGCCCTTCCCGACAAGAGTCGCAACCTGGACGCCGGTTCGCAGATCCTGCGTTCCCTCGAGCGCGTCGAAGCCGCTGGCGCGCAGGTAGTGGACGTCCCGCAGTCCCCAGAGACCGTTAATGCGGGCCGTCTGATGCTTCGTGTATCGATTGATCAGCGCCTGGCTCGTGTCGGGCAGGATCCCGGCATCGCTGACGATGACTGGTTGCGTCCCCGGGTTTTCATCCTCGAACGAAACGGAGCCGCCGATCAACGCCAGTCGACCGAGAGGCGGGCCGATGCGCACCACGCCGCCGATATCGCTGTACGAGCGAGCAAGCTTGAGTGCCGCGGGGTCTGCACCCGGCCGCCTGAAATAGAAATAGCCATTCAGGTTTCCCGCGGTCGTTCGCCACGAGAGTCGCTGGAGGTCCGTTAGAAATGGATGACTAAGCTCCGTTCGCCAATCACTGCCTAGCTCACGACGCCCCCCCTCAGCCAGTAGCTGATAAGGCCGGCCGAGGAATTGGTAGTCGACGAATTTGCCGGCGTAGATGTCGCGAAAGCGCTCGCCTTTTTTCCATGAACCATCGGCGTGGATGGCGCTGCCCAGCAAATTGTCTTCGCCCACCAACAGAGAGCGCACGGCCGGCGAGCCGCCGCCGATCCCGGCACCGAGGATTAGCGTGACTTCGTCCACCGTCGAGACGCTGAGGATGATTCCGCCATTGCCATCGGCGTAAGCCAGCACGCTCGCGTCGGCGATGAAAGGCTGCGACCGCAGGATACGCTCCGATTCGGCGCGTCGCACCTCCGTGCACCGATCGCCCAGCTGCAAGGCCAGGTAGCGCCGGATGACCGACTCGCGCGTCGTCACGTGCTCCTTCGCAACAAATCGTCCGGCGCGTTGCCAGATCGTATTGCCGTTGATCCGGAACGGCGGGCTGGCGTCGATGTCGATGCGAGTGATGCGCTCCCCCTTGCAGGTGACCGGTAGGGTGTTCACAATTTGGGTCTGTGCCATTGTCGCCGACGCGGCGGCGAGCAGCAATGCCAACGTACCCTGTCGAAGAAGAGAGATCACTCGTGTCGTCCGCGCGCAAGCCGGTTCCAGCCTGCACAGTTGCTGTTACCGCTAGCATTCGCCCCGATGGCGATACCAATCGTGTCCGGCTGACCGCCGCCTACGTGACTGCCCTGGAAAATGCAGGGCTCGTACCACTCATAGTTCCGCCGCTTGCGAACATGTCGATCCAGCGCGGTACGGCGAAAAGCGCCACGAAAAAGTACGCTCGGTCAACCCAGCGCGCGATGCGACCGAAGCCGCTCTGATCGAAGAGGCACGCGCCCGCGGCACTCCAGTGCTGGCGATCTGCCGGGGCATTCAGATCCTCAACGTCGCCCTCGGCGGCACGCTGGTGCAGGACATTCCGTCGCAATGCGAGACCACCATCGATCACGACGATGAAGGCGCGCGCAACTCGCGCACCCACGAAGTCGAGATCGAGCCGGATTCACTGATCGCCAAAGCCGTCGGCGCCGAGCACGTCACCGTGAATTCCTTTCATCATCAGTCGGTGAAGCGCGTCGCCGACGGAATGCGCGTCACGGCGCGATCGCCCGACGGAGTGATTGAAGGCATCGAATCCACCGATGAGGACTGGTGGGTGATGGGCGTTCAGTGGCACCCCGAAGAAATGACCGAGTCGGCCGAGCCGTGGGATCGCGGCCTGTTCAAGGCTTTCGCGAAGCAGATCGAAGCGTAGTGGACCTGCCCCGGATCCTTCATGTCGATTCCGGGCGCAGCTGGCGTGGCGGCCAACGTCAGGTATTTCTGCTCGCCACGGGACTGCGTGACCTCGGCTATCGCACGCTCATCGTCGCGCCGACTGGGTCACCGCTCATTCGCAAGGCCGATCAGGCCGGGCTGCCTACCTATCGACTTACCCTCAGGGGAGAGTGGGACATCCGCTCGGCGCGTGAGCTGAGAGCGGTTGCGCGTGAATGGAACGCCGACATCGTCCACGCGCACGATGCGAGATCGCATTCGATCGCCAGAATCGGGCTCATCGGCAAAAGAAAAACGCGGCTCATCGTGACCCGACGTGTCATTTTTCCGCCGAAGCAGGTGCGACTCAAGTATCGGCACGGAGTCGATACGTTCATCGCCATCTCGCAGGCCGTGAAAACGGTGATGGTGAAAGCTGGAGTTCCAGCTGACCGAATCGAGGTCGTCTACTCGGGGGTGCCCGCGCCACAGGTAAAGCATCCGCGCAACTGGCGTCGCGAGCGCGGCTGGCCGGCAAGCACTGTGATATGTGGAATCGTTGGCGCGATGACGCAGGAGAAGGGGTTAGACATGGTAGCCGGAATTGCGCGCCGCCTTCCCGGCGAGCTTTTCCGACGGACGCGTCTCGTTCTGCTCGGTGGAAAAGGAAAGGGCGGGACGACTGTCTCGGGAGTGGAAGGATTTGACGCCGGATTCGTCGAAGAAATCCACGAGGCAGTATCCGGCCTCGATGTCCTCTGGCATCCCGCGCGCTCTGAAGGACTCGGCACTTCCGTGATCGACGCGATGGCGCTCGGCGTGCCGCCCATCGCTTTCGCCGTTGGTGGGTTGCCCGAAGTGATCGAAGACGGCAAGAGCGGACTGCTCGTCCCACCAGGTGATTTGACGGGTTTCGTCCGCGCCGCGGCAGCTCTTATCAGCGACGATGGACTGCGCGCGCTCTTGGCAGAGGGTGCGAGACAGCGGGCTCGCGAATTCGATTCACGCCGCATGATCGAACGCACGGCTGAGGTGTACAATAGGGTCATCGCGGGGTAGCGGGTAATTACCCGCGTCTCCTATCTTGCCTGTAGAGCACCCGTCGTCACCCAAGCTGCGGAAGTGAATTGATCTACATCTGTATTCCGACCTACAACGAAGGCCAGACCGTCGGTGTGCTCCTGTGGCGCATCAGACGCGTGTTTCAGGAATACTCTCGCGAGTACGAGATCGTCGTCTACGACGACGCCAGCACCGATGGAACTCGTGAGACACTGGAGCCGTACGCTGACGTCATCCCGCTGACAATCCTTCGTGGCGAGCGACGCCAGGGTTACGGCGTTGCCCTCGACAAGCTCGTGCGTGAGGTCTCTCGTCGCACCCGGTATGCTCGTCGCGATGCTCTCATCGTCATGCAGGCAGATTTCACTGACCAGCCCGAGCACATTCCAGAGCTCGTGAAGCGCTTCGAGGGCGGTGCCGACATCGTCGCCGCAAAGCAGGAGCTGAATGAGGCGCCCGCTCCGGTGCGCAGACTGCACAGCTTTGCCAATTGGATCCAGCGCGCCGGCTTGCCGAAGACTGAGGCAGCAGATCCGTTCACCACATATCGACTCTACCGGATCTCGGTGTTGCGCGAGCTCCTGAAGTCGATCGGAGAGCAGCCGGCGGTCACGAGCAGCGGCTGGGCCGCCAACCTGGAGCTCCTTCTTCGGGCGCGGCCCTTCGCGCGCCGAGTCGAGAACGTCGACCTCGCACCCCGCTACGACGTGAGAACGAGAGAATCGAGAGTTCGTCCCCTTGCCGATGCGCTCAACCTCTTCCGATTCAGCCGTAAGGCGCGCCTTCTCGCCAGTGGTGCCGGAGGTGCGGCGTGAAGCGGGTGACCTTCATCGTAGCTGCCTTCGCCGTGTCTGCCTTTGGCGATTCCGGAGCGCAGTCCGCGCCGGTCGCTCCTGCCCCGATCATTGCCGCATCCAGCGTCAAGCACGCCAAGGTTCCGTTCACTGTCGGTGAGCGAATGGAGTACGACGTGAAGTTCGGCATACTAAGAGTCGGGAATGCGCACATGGAAATCGTCGGCCTCGATAACCTGCGCGGGCGTCCCGTCTGGCACACCGCATTCTGGGTGCGGGGTGGCAACTTCATGTACCGCGTCAACGACGTCTACGAGAGCTGGATGGACGCAGAGACTCTGTCGTCGCTGCGATTCGTGCAGGAGCTCGAAGAAGGCGGAAAGGACACCGAGCGCAGATTCGAGATCTATCCGGAGCGGGCGATCTTCGTGCAGACCACCAAGCAGCCAAACAAGGAAGAGCAGTCGGTCAGTCAACCGCTGGATGACGGATCGTTCCTCTATTTCATCAGGACGATTCCGCTCGAGGTCGGCCAGACCTACGACTTCAACCGCTATTTCCGTCCCGACCGGAATCCGGTGCGCATCAAGGTGTTGCGTAAGGAGCGCGTCAATGTTCCCGCCGGAACCTTCAACGCGATCGTCGTACAGCCGGTGATCAAGACAAAGGGCATTTTCTCGGAGAACGGTCACGCCGAGGTGTGGCTATCGGACGATGACAAGCACATCATGTTGCAGCTGAAGTCGAAGCTCTCGTTCGGATCGCTCAATCTCTATCTCAAGTCCTACGTCCCATCGTCGAATCAGTAGGCGGTAGCCGCGGTCCCCGTCCGCGCTCAACCAAGGGCGCCGGCGCGGGGGCAAAATCAAAGAGCGCTCCCCCGCCTTCCGCGGCCGAGCCGCCCGCGGAGGTCGATCTGTCGAGAGTGCGCACCGTTCCCATCGAACGGCGCCCAAACAAAGTCGCCGCGGCTGAATTCGCGTCGCCTCCCCCGATCGATCGACGAGACCGCAGCTTTGGCGCGTTCCTCAAGTCATTGCCCGACGTACTCGTAGCTCGCGATTTCCTGCGCGTCGTCAGCGCCATCGCATCGGCAGCAAAATCAAGAAAAGCAGTCGTGGCAATGCTCGGCGGCCACATTGTGAAAACTGGCCTGGCACCGCTGCTCATCGATCTGATGAAGCGTCGCGTCATCACCCACCTGGCGATGAACGGATCCGCGGCGATCCACGACTACGAGATCGCGCGCTTTGGCGCAACCTCGGAGGATGTGGCGCGCGGGCTCGTCGACGGCACTTTCGGCATGGCCGAAGAGACGGGCCGCGGAATGAATCAGGCTTTCACGATCGGGATGAAGAGCGGGTGGGGAATGGGAGAAGCGCTGGCGCGCGCGCTGAAGGAGGTACCGCTCTCCAACGGCGATCTCTCCGTCATGCTGGCTGCTTATCGGCTGGGGATTCCCTGCACCGTCCACGCTGCGTTAGGCGCCGAAATAATTCACCAGCACCCGGCCACCAACGGAGCAGCGATAGGAGACACGAGTCACCGCGATTTCCGCCGTCTGGCCGCATCGCTGCCAGCGCTCCACGATGGGGGCGTCGTTCTCAACCTCGGCAGCGCCGTGATAATGCCCGAGGTATTTCTGAAGGCGTTGACCATCGCACGCAATCTGAACGACGGCAAACCCACCAACTTTACGACCTGCGATCTCGACATGCAGCGCCACTACCGCCCGCGCGTAAACGTCGTGCAGCGCCCCACCCAGTTCAGTGGTAAGGGCTACGAAATAACGGGGCACCATGAGATCATGGTGCCGTTGTTGACTTGGGGGGTTGTTGAGGCGCTCGAGACTTGAACTACAAACGACAACTACCTGCTGGGCGCTGACCGCTGCTGCGCCAACCGCTGAACGCTGCAAACGTCGGGACAGATCGCATTAGACGGTAAGGAAACGGCAGCAGTTTCTCAAAATTCCAAGGAGATCTGTCCTAGTCGTCTGCAGCGCTTAGCGCTAAGCGCTGCGGCGGTCAGCGCCCAGCAGGTAGTTGCCTTTTAATCTCGCTATTAATAGCGAGAAAGCCTCGTCCCAGCGAATCTCTCCCTGATTCGGGCGGCCGTCCCCGGCGACAGAATCCGAATTCCGAAGTACAGCAACCCTCCGACGATGACTACCTTGATCGCGAGGGCAACCAGAAAGAAGGTAAGACCAACCAGCCCACCAAAGAGCTTGAACACCATGCCCACGGCGAAGAGGCCCAGCATGGCGAATAGGCCGATCATGAAAATGGCGCGTAACATGATGTTCTCCGAAACAGTGTCTGGGATCACTACGATAGCGTGTTCCTGGTTGTTTCACGAGAGCAAACAACCGGAGTCAGCGAGCTGAGCACCGAGGTAATCGTTGTCGGCGGCGGCGTAATCGGACTGGCCGTTTCCGTCGCCCTTGCCGAGCGCGGGGTCGAGGTGACTTTGGTCAGCGAGCACCGCCCAGGCGAGGCATCTCCTGCTGCCGCAGGCATGCTCGCGCCCTCGGTCGAACGAGCGCCCGGGCCGGCGCACAAGTTCAGCATTGCCGCCCGCGACCGATACCCCGCCTACATCGAGTTCCTCGCCGAGCGCACCGGAATCAAAGTCCCTCTCAACCGACTGGGAATTCTCCAGGTCGCCTTCAGCCAGAAGGGCATCAAAGGTCTGCGCAAATCTGCCCTGCCGACGACCCGCTGGCTCGACGCAAAGGAGCTCCAGCACTTCGAGCCCGCGCTTCCTCACGCGCTGGGCGCGATGTTCAATGCCCAGGACGGCGCGGTCGACAACGTCGTGCTGCTCGAAGCATTGAAAAAGCTTTGCGCCGGTGAGAAGTGGATCGAACGCCTCGATGGCGGCGTGCGATCGGTCAAGCCAGCCGCAGCCTCGTGCACGATAACATTGGATTCGGGAACCCAACTCACTGCGGCAAGCGTTGTCATTGCCGCCGGCGCCTGGGCCGCAAAAATCAGCGGCGCGCGCTTAGCCAAGCACGTCAAACCGGCGCGCGGACAACTCGTTTCGTACTCCAGCACACCACTCCGCCACGTCGCCTACGGACCGAGCGGCTATATCGTCCCCCGCGGCAGCATAACCATCGCCGGCAGCACGATGGAGAACGTCGGATTCGACACGACCACGACCGCGAGTGGTGTGAAGAAAGTGCGCGCCGCAGCTGAGGAGATTTGTCCGGTGCTGGCCTCGTCAACGACCACTGAAGCGTGGGCCGGATTGCGGCCTGTAACTCCGGATTTGCTGCCAATGATCGGACCCGATCCCAAGCACCCTTCGCTCATCTACGCCTGCGGCCACTCGCGCAACGGCGTACTGATGGCCCCCCTGACGGGGGATTTAATCGCCGATCTCGTGACAGAATCACCACTTAGCCACGACCTGTCACAATTTCGCCCAGACCGTTTTTGATGTAGATTCCCTAAGCTCGACGGACTCTCTCCTCCCCGTCGGCCCCAACAGATGACAGATACTCTTTATCAGATAATGGGGCGTCACCGCGCCGAGCCGCTCCCCGAGCGGAAACCGTCGTGGCTCAAGGTAAAGGCGCCAGGTGGCCCCAACTACATGCGGCTCAAGAGCTTGATGCGCGAGCTCGACCTCCATTCGGTATGCGAGGAAGCCCATTGTCCCAACGTCGGCGAATGTTGGGAGCACGGCACCGCCACGTTCATGATCCTTGGCGATGTTTGCACCCGAAATTGCGCCTATTGCGCCGTCGCCCATGGCCGTCCGCCCAAGTACGACATCGCTGAGCCGCACCGGGTAGCAAAAGCCATTGCCGAGATGGGATTGAAGCACGCCGTGATCACATCCGTCGACCGTGACGATCTCCCCGATTTCGGCGCCTGGGTCTTCGCGGAAACGATTCGACAGATCCGCGAGAGAATTCCGGATTGCTCGGTCGAGGTTCTCGTCCCCGATTTTCAGGGCAACCACGACAGCATTCGCACCGTTCTCGAGGCGCGTCCGGAGATCTACAACCACAACACCGAGACCGTGCCGCGGCTTTACAAGAAAGCGCGACCGGGTGGACGATACGCGAGGGTGATGGACATCTTCCGCTACGTGAAGCGCGTCGCCCCCGACATTCCGACCAAGACCGGCATGATCCTCGGCATGGGCGAGACCAAGGAAGAAGTCATCGCGGTCATGCGCGATCTACGCCAGGTTGACGTCGATATCCTTACACTCGGTCAATACCTGCGCCCGTCAGATGCTCACATCGCCCTCGACCGCTATTACACTCCCCAGGAATTCAGAGTGCTGTACGAGGTTGGAATGGAGATGGGATTCCGTCACGTTGAATCAGGACCGCTCGTTCGCTCCAGCTACCATGCGTGGGAGCAGGTTCAGGCGGCAGGCGTATGAGCACCGAAACTAAACGCCCAGTGACCCAGAAACCGAAAGACAAGCCCGCGGCGAGAAACAATGGCGCTGACGGCACCGGAAAGGAGCCGCCAAAGGAGTTTGCCGGGACGACTCCCGAGCTGCGGCGCGAGCTGCTCCACTCGATGCTCTTGCAGCGAAGGTTCGAGGAGCGCTGCGCCGAAGCCTATGCGCTCGGAAAAATCGGCGGCTTTTGTCACCTGTACATCGGACAGGAGGCGATCTCGACCGGCGTGATGTCGATGATTCGTCCCGACGATTACGTCATCACCGCCTATCGCGATCACGGTCAGGCGCTCGCGCGGGGAATCAGCCCACGCGCCATCATGGCCGAACTTTTCGGGCGCGATGCGGGAGTGTCGGGCGGCAAAGGCGGCTCGATGCACCTCTTTGATTCCCAGACCAACTTCCTCGGCGGACACGGCATCGTCGGCAGTCACGTTCCCATCGCGGCAGGCGTCGGCTTCGCCATCAAGTATCGCCGGGGAAACCAAGTCTGCGTCTGCTTCATCGGTGAAGCAGCCGTCAACATTGGCGCATTCCACGAGGCACTCAACATGGCCTCACTGTGGGATCTCCCGGTGATCTTCATCATCGAGAACAACCGCTACGGGATGGGAACCGCGATCTCCCGGTCGACCGCCAACGAAGACGTGCTCGTCCGCGCCAAGGGTTATCGTATGGAGGGCGAGACGGTCGACGGTCAGGATGTCTTTGCCGTACGCGAGTGCATGACGCGCGCGATAGAGCGAGCGAGGAAAGAAAAGCGGCCGACTCTCATCGAGATGAAGACGTACCGCTTCATGGGTCACTCGATGTCGGATGCAGTCAGCGGCACGTACCGCACGAAGGACGAGCTAGAAGAGAACATGAAGCGCGATCCGATCCTGCTCTTGCACAACAAGATGTACGAAGCGGGAGAGCTCACCGAAGGCGAGATGCACAAGATCGACGACGAGGCAAAGGCAATCGCGCAGGATGCGTGGGATTTCGCCGACGCGAGCCCCGAGCCTCCGCTCGAGAAGCTTTACACCGACGTCTACACCGACACGAGCTCCTGATGGCGGTACTCACTTACCGTGACGCGCTGACCCAGGCGCTGCGCGAGGAGCTGCAGCGCGACGACCGCGTCTTCCTCATGGGAGAGGAAGTCGCGCAGTACAACGGCGCCTACAAAGTGTCGAAGGGATTGCTCGACGAGTTCGGGCCGATGCGCATCGTCGATACTCCGATTACCGAGCTCGGCTTCGCTGGGGTTGGCGTCGGTGCAGCGATGGTTGGCCTGCGGCCAATCGTCGAGTTCATGACCTGGAACTTCGCTCTGCTCGCGCTCGACGAAGTCGTGAACGCCGCCGCGAAGATTCTCTACATGTCCGGCGGTCAATACAAGATGCCGATGGTGTTCCGCGGCCCCAACGGCGCCGCGCTACAGCTCTCCGCACAGCACTCACAGGCTTGGGAGAGCTGGCTTGCCCACATTCCTGGCCTAAAGGTTTGCACGCCCGGCACTCCGGCCGATGCGAAGGGACTGCTCAAGTCCGCTATTCGCGACGACAACCCGGTGGTGTTCCTCGAGGGCGAGATGCTCTACAACGTCAAGGGCGAAGTGCCCGAGGGAGAGCACATCGTCCCGATCGGAGTCGCTGAGTTGAAGCGCGAGGGCGATCATTGCTCGGTCATCACGCACGGCAAGATGGTATTGGTGGCGATGAAGGTGGCCGACGATCTCGCCAAGGAAGGGATCAACATCGATGTCGTCGACCTGCGCACGGTGAGACCTATCGACGTCGATGCGATCTCGCGATCGGTGCAGAAGACGAATCGCGCCGTTGTCCTCGAGGAGGGCTGGGAGATCTGCGGCATGGGCTCGCAGGTCGTCGATTTCATCCAGCGCGAGTGCTTCGACGATCTCGACGCGCCAGTGCTGCGCGTGCACCAGGAAGATGTGCCGATGCCCTACGCCAAGAACCTGGAGAGAGCGGCAAAGCCCGACGCCGGCAAGACGATCGCGGCAATCAAGAAAGTCATGTACCTCGACTGACGCGCTATGGCAACCAAAGTGGTGATGGAGGCGCTCTCGCCGACGATGGAAGAAGGCCGCCTCGTCAAGTGGAATAAGAACGAGGGCGATCAGATCAAATCGGGTGACGTCCTCGCCGAAGTCGAGACCGATAAGGCGGTGATGGAGCTCGTCGCTCGCGGAGACGGAGTGCTGCGGAAGCGCCTCACCAACGAGGGCGACGCGTCACCGGTCGGAACTCTGATCGCTGTCATCGCCGGTCCCGACGAGAACATCGATTCGATTGTTGGCTCCGCAGGCGGTGCATCAGCGCCGGCCGCAGTTCCGCCGCAGCCGGCCCAGGCAGCTCAAGGATCACAAGCTGGATCAGCGCCCAGCGAGGCCCCAGCCCCGCCGCAACAGAAGGCGCCAACGCAGGCACCCAGCGCGCCGTCGCGTCCCGCACCCTCAGCGCCGCCCGCACCGCCCCGGCAACCGTCCGCTCCACCCACGCCACCGCGCGGCAACGGCGCGTCACGTCCAGCGCCAGCTGGCGGCGGACGGCAGCGCTCTTCGCCGCTCGCCCGCCGGCTCGCCAGCGAAAAAGGAATTCAGCTCGGCGCAATTCAGGGGACCGGACCCGGTGGCCGCATCGTCAAGCGCGACATCGAGAACGCCAAAGCAGCCGGCGTAGCCGCAGCTCGTTCCGCTGCCGCTGATCGCCTCGCGACCGAAGGCGATTTCAAGGACGTCCCGCTCACCCAGATCCGGAAGACAATCGCACGCCGCCTCGCCGAATCGAACGGGCCGGTTCCGACTTTCTTCCTTACCGCCGAGTTCGACGCGACGCGCGCCGCCGAGCTGCGCACGCAGCTGACGGAGATGGGAGAGGAATACAAGGTCTCGTTCAACGACATCGTCATCAGAGCCGTCGCGCTCGCGCTCGCCGAACACCCCGAGGTGAATGCGCACTGGCTCGGCGACAAGATTCGCCACTTCAATCGGATTCACGTCGCGATGGCCGTCGCAGTCGAGGACGGACTAATCACGCCAGTCTTGTTCGACGCTGACCGCATGACGTTGTGGGACATTTCCGGGAAAGCACGCGATCTCGCCAAGCGCGCCCGCGAGCGCAAGCTGCTGCCCGAAGAGTACACCGGCTCGACCTTCTCCGTCTCCAACCTCGGGATGTTCGGGATCGATCAGTTCACGGCGATCATCAATCCGCCTGAAGCTGGCATTCTCGCCATCGGCGGCGTCGAAGAGAAGCCGATCGTGGCCGATGGCCAGCTCGAGGTTCGCCAGCGGATGCGAGTGACCATGAGCTGCGATCACCGCGTGATCGATGGAGCAACCGGCGCGAAGTTCCTACAGACGGTCAGGCGCTACATCGAAAATCCGCTGGCGCTCATAATCTGAGTGCGGACTTCGGATTTCGGACCAACGGCATTTCGCGGTCCAACACTAGATTTACATTTGACTTTAATCCATCAAAGAAATGGCAAGTTATGATGTAATCTTTATTGGCGGTGGCCCTGCCGGTTACGTGGGCGCCATCCGCTGTGCTCAGCTTGGAATGGCCGTCGCCGTCGTAGAGAAAGAGGGACTCGGCGGCACCTGCGTCCTCTGGGGCTGTATTCCGGCGAAGGCGCTGCTCGAATCAGCGTCGCTGGCGACCAAAATCTCCCATACCGCCAAGGATTTCGGAATCACGGTTGGCGACGTGCAGCTCGACTACGGCGTAGCCATGAAGCGCTCCCGCGCCGTCAGCAATCAAAACTCCAAGGGCGTCGAGTACCTGTTCAAGAAGAACAAGATCACCTGGATCAAAGGCACTGGAAAAATCGCCGGCAAAAATGTCGTCAGCGTCAAAGCTGATGGCAAAGAAGAAAAACACGAAGCGAAGAAAGCCGTCGTCATCTGCACCGGCTCACGCGTGAAGGGTCTGCCGCAGATCGGCCTCGAGCTCAATAAATCGACGGTAATCTCTTCCGACGAGGCGCTCATTCTCGAGAACGCACCGAAGACGATGGCAATCATCGGCGCCGGAGCGGTTGGCTGTGAGTTCGCCGATGTCTTCACTGCCTTCGGAACCCAGGTCACGCTCCTCGAAGTCCTGCCGGGAATTCTTCCGCTCGAGGATGCCGATTGCAGCACCGAGCTGACGCGCAGCTTCAAGAAGCGGAAAATCGATGTTCTCGCCGGCGCCAAGGTCGGCAACGTCAAAGTCGGCAAGAATTCCGTCACCATGAGCGTCGACGTCGGCGGCAAGAAGCAGGAGCTCGAGGTGGAGAAGGTTCTAGTCGCAGCCGGCCGCGCTCCCGTCGTCGAAGACATCGGCATCAAGGAGCTGGGCGTTCAGCTGACCGATCGCGGCTTCATCAAGATCAACGAGCGGATGGAGACGTCGGTGAAGGGGATCTACGCTATCGGCGACGTCGCCGGCCCGCCGATGCTGGCCCACAAGGGTATGCGGGAGGGCGTGGTTTTCGCGGAGTTTCTGGCTGGAGAGCAGCACGTGCACAAAGTGAATTACGGCAACGTCCCCAACGCGACTTACTGCCACCCGGAAGTTGCCTCCATCGGCATGACCGAAGCGCAGGTGAAGGAGAAGAAGATCGATTACAAAGTGGGTAGGTTTCCCTTCTCTGCCAACGGTCGCGCACGTACTTCGGGCGAGACCGAAGGCTTCGTAAAAATCATCCGCGACGCCAAGTATGGTGAGATACTGGGCGCCCACATCATCGGCGCACACGCCACCGAAATGATCCACGAGCTCGCTGTCGCTCGAGAGAACGAGTTCACCGTCGAGGAAGTCGACCTGGCGATCCACGCCCATCCGACTATGTCCGAAGCAATCGCCCAGGCCGCTCTCGATTCAATGGGTAGGGTTCTGGACGCGTGATTCCGGTGACGCGCCGTGGCTGAGCGAGAGTTATGGACCGTACCATTGGGACGGCTGGAGTACGGAGAGGCCCTCGAGCTGCAGCGCAACATCGCCCGTGACAGAATCGCCGGCACAATTCCGCAAGACGTGTTGCTCCTGCTCGAGCATCCTCCCGTTGTCACCCTCGGACGCGGCTCGAAGGAGCAGAACCTTGTTGCCTCACCCGAATTCCTGAAAAGCAAAGGAGTCGAGCTGTTCGAAGTCGAGCGCGGCGGCGACGTGACGTTCCACGGCCCGGGTCAGCTCGTCGGCTATCCGATCATCGATCTCAAGCGGCATCGCGAGGACCTGCACTGGTATCTGAGAAATAGCGAGGAGGCGCTGATCAACACCCTCGCCGATTATGGAATTCCCGGCGAGCGGAATCCCGCATACACCGGCGTGTGGACGCGCGGCAAGAAGATCGCCTCGATTGGCGTGCACGCGCGCGATTGGGTGACGTGGCACGGCTTTGCCCTCAACGTCACCACCGATCTTTCGTTCTTCGATCTGATAATTCCCTGCGGCATCGATGGAGTCGTCATGACTTCGATCGCACGCGAGGTTGGCTCGGACGAGATCTCTCCGCAGGACGTCAGAGATCGCGTCAGCGCCAAGTTCGCCGAAGCGTTCGACCTGACCGCAGTAGTTACGTCGCGCTCGACACTCCTCGAGACAGTGGCGTGACTGACGATCTGAGGGTCTATCCCGCTCGGCCACGCCCTCAAGCTTCGGGGAATGTTCGCGATTTTGCATCGGAGCTGAATCCGCAGCAGGCGGCAGCAGCGACATACGTCGACGGCCCGCTGCTGATCATTGCCGGTGCCGGGACGGGAAAGACCCGCACACTCGTATATCGCGTCGCGCATCTCATCGAGCGCGGCGTTGCCGCCGAGAGAATTCTGCTTCTCACCTTCACGCGACGCGCCGCGCAGGAAATGTTGTCGCGCGCCGAGCGGCTGGTGGGCGGCAACAGCAAGCGCGTTCACGGCGGGACGTTCCACGCCACCGCTCACCGCCTGCTGCGTCGCTACGGACAGGCTGCTGGTCTGGCGAAGGATTTTACCATCATGGATCAGGGCGACTCCGCCGACCTGATGCAGCTGTCGCGCGCTCAACTCGGATACGCCGCGAAATCGAAGCGCTTCCCGAAAAAGGAGACGCTCCAGTACGTCTACTCCCGGCACCTCAACACCGAGATCTCGATCGAGGACATCGTTCGCGATTCGTATCCTCAGTTCGTCGACTACCTCGAGGATTTCGCCAGGATCTATTCCGATTACACCAGACGGAAGCAGGAACGAAATCTCGTCGACTACGATGACCTGCTGCTCTTCTGGGCATTGCTACTGGAGGCGTCTCCGGAGTTAGGGAAGAAAGTCTCCGGACTCTACGACCACATTCTCGTCGACGAGTACCAGGATACCAACGTCCTGCAGGCGCGCATCCTCCGCGGCATGTGCAGCTCGCACAAGAACATCACCGTGGTTGGCGATGACGCCCAAAGCATTTACTCGTTCCGCGGCGCCAACTTCAGAAACATTCTCGATTTCCCAAAACAGTTTCCCGGCGCAACGATGGTTGCGCTCGAGCAGAATTATCGGTCGACGCAGCCGATCCTGGGCGTCACCAATACGCTCATATCGCGCGCTGCCGAGCGATTTACGAAGAACCTCTGGACGGAGCGGACTGGTGGTGAGGCGCCGTGGCTCGTCGCCGCCCGCGACGAGCAGCAGCAAACGCAGTTCGTCGTCGATCGAATTCTGGAGCTGCACGAAGAAGGCACACCGCTGAGCGAGATCGCCGTCCTCTTTCGCGCCGGATATATGTCAGCCGACCTCGAGATCGAGCTGACGAACAGAAAAATTCCATTCGAGAAATGGGGTGGGCTCAAGTTTCTCGAAGCCGCGCACGTGAAGGATGTGCTCGCGTTCCTGCGCATCCTCGAGAATCCGCGCGACGAAGTGAGTTGGTATCGCCTGCTGCTGTTGCTGCCGGGAATAGGCGACGCGACGGCGCGCGCGGCCATCGACGCCATGGCTGCGGCAGCCTGGGAGTCGACCGCATTTGGTCGATACAATCCTCCGCCGCGCGCCAGAGCCGCACATGCCGCACTCGTCGCGCTACTGGACTCGCTACGCTCGGGCCCAGTGCTCGACGAAGCGCAAGCTGCTGCCGACATCGCCCGGGTCAGATTGATGTACGACAACATTCTGCGTGAGCGGTACGATCGAGTCGAGCCAAGGTTGGCGGACCTCGATCAGCTGCAGACGATCGCCGCGGGCTACCCGGACCGTGCCACGTTTCTGTCGGCGTTGGCGCTGGAGCCGCCGCAGGCAACACAGGATCTCGCCACCGGAACGAAGGAGGAAAACGACGCCCTCATTCTCAGCACCGCTCACTCCGCCAAAGGCAAAGAGTGGGATGCCGTTTTCGTGATCTGGGCCGTCGACGGTTGGTTCCCCTCGGCGCGCTGTCTCAACAACGAAGAAGAAACCGAGGAGGAGCGCCGCCTGATGTACGTCGCGCTTACGCGCGCTCGCAATCACTTAAGCGTGACCTATCCTCTCAACGCTTACTCCACGCGGCGCGGCGCCAATTACTCCCTCGATCAGCTCTGCCGCTTCATCGACCGCGGCGTCCGCGACAACATGCAGCGCGTCGCTCTCAGCTCGGACAACGCCCCGAAGGCCGCCGAAGAGAGACGGAAGGAGCCACTCATTGACCTTCGCGCGCTTCTTCGATCGAGGTTCAGCGAGGGACCTCGCACGTCGTAGCACTGGCAGCGCTCCGGTCCGCGGGGTAGCTTGAAATTGCCGACGATCGCTTCCGCGGAGGCTGGATGCGGCGACGCCATTCCGTCATTCTTCTCCTCTCCGCCGCCTCGCTCAGCGGCTGCGTAAGCCAATCACGCACCCCTCGGGAGCTGACGGCAAATAGCACCGAGACGTTCACCGCCGAGCAGATCGCCCGCTCCGGATTTACCAACGCCTGGGATTTTCTGCGCGCTCGGGCCCGGCGCTACGACTTCTACGAAGATCGATACGGGCGCCCGCGCGGAATCAAGACGCGGCGCGGCCGCAGCACCATCAACATGGCGGGCTCCGACATGCCGATGATTCTGATAGACGGCGCACGCCTGGGCGATTTCACCGCCCTGCGTGATCTCCCAGCCGACGCGATCTCGAGTATCGATCTCTTAAGCGGAATAACCGGCACCGCCGCAGAGGGGACGAACGCCGCTGCCGGGGTGATCTACATTCATACCTGGGAAGCGTCCGGAGGGTAGCTCGCGCGACCGAAAGTGCCGGGACCAACGTCACG
>QHUA01000051.1 GCA_003221805.1 Gemmatimonadota bacterium | reverse complement strand
CGATGAGGTTGTTGGTAGTGTCGACCTGAACGGGAGCTGGACGCGCGGTATCGGGATTGGTCGGAACCTGCGCGGCGGCACGACCGGCCGCGGCCAGGGTCAACGCGACGGTTAAAGTCGTTGCGGTTCTTGACGATGTCTTCAGCAAATGACCGATCACTCGTGCTCCCGGAGCTTTGACGGATGGATAGTCGCCCGCGCAGGGCGGGTCAACAATTGGACGGCCTCGGCTGTGGGAAAGTCACTCCCGGGCTCGCGGCGGCGTCGGGATCTTGGACGCGATCTGGCTTGGTTCAATACTAAAGCAGGGAGCTTAAAGCTTAGTCAGCGTCTTTAGCTCGGAGCTCCCATACTGGCGCTAGAGATGCGCGGTGGTCCTGGATCGCGCGCCTCCGACCGAGATCTCTTCGAAGCTGGGAAAAGCACGAGTGTCCGACACTGTAACTCGCCGGAAGAGCTCCGAGCTATAAAGCTGTCTAAGCTTGCAGCTCCCTGCTTTAGTTGTGTGGATGCAAGAGCGGCCCTGTAAGACAGGGCCGCTCAATCAAACTCGACGATTAAGCCGCTAGAACGGCAGATCGTCGTCCGTTTCCTCTAATGCTCCCGGGAAATCCTCGAAGTCCGTCCCGCCGGTGCTCGCCGCGCTGGCCTTGGCGCCCGCGGCTGCCGGCGCGCGGCTCCTTCCACTGCCCTCGCTGTCGAAATCACCCGACGCGCCACGACCACCGCCGAGCATGATCAGCTCACGGACGTTGATCTCCGTGCTGTAGCGGGTCTGATTCTCCTTGTCCTGCCACTGGCGATACTCGATGCGTCCGTCGACGTAAATCTTGTCGCCCTTCTTGCAATACTTCTCGACGACGTCGGCCAGTCCGGAGCCTTTGGCATTCCACACTACGCATCGGTGCCACTCGGTCTTCTCCTGCTTCTCACCATTCGGCGAATTCCACTGGCGGCTGGTCGCGAGCGAAAATGTGGCTACCCGATTGCCGCCGGTCGTCGACCTCACCTCGGGATCGCTGCCCAGGTTTCCGATCAGCATCACTTTGTTCAGACTTCTGCTCACTGTGCCTCCTGGCGAGAGTTCATTTCCCGCCCAGAATAGTATAGATGGGGCTCAGACCCCGGGCAAACCAACGATTTCAACGGTCAGCAAAACTGCCCGCCTTTCGTTCTTCGCCGTCCTCGGCGACCTCCAGAATCCTGCGCATCACCAACGCATCCTCGACGGGTCGTCGATAGTAGTTCTGGCGACGGCCGATCTCCTTGAACCCACGCGATCCGTACAATCCAAGCGCCGCCCGATTTGATTCACGCACTTCGAGAAACGCGGCCCGCACACCTAGCGTCGCCAGCTCGATCAAAACCGCATCGAGCATTTGACCGGCGAAACCCTTCCCTCTGAACCTCGGCTCAACGGCAACGTTGAGGAGCTCGGCATCTTCACCGACAGCGAACGCGATGACGTAGCCGGCGACCTGGTTTTCCGGCGGGAGGACGAGCACCTGAAAGATAGCGGGATGACCGGCGAGGAGACGTCGAAAAGATTCCTCGCTCCACGGATCAGCGAAGCAGGAGCGCTCGATCCGCACCACATCGTTGAGATCGGACTCGGTCGCAGGTCGGAGGAGCGCGGTCACGTCGTGAGCTTTCGACCGTGGGCCGCTTCCCAACGGACCTGTGCTTCGGCGAGACGACCGTAGTCGGGCTCCCACGAGGCCAGATCGACAGGACCATTGTCGATGATTGTTTCCAGGAGTGGAGCGACGCCCCGCGCATGCGGATGGGCGTCAATCTGCTGGCCTGGCCCAATCACCTTCACCATGTAATCAGCTGCGCGAAAATCTTGGAGCCGTTCTCTCGAAATGATTGTCGGCGGTTCGACTTGACTGGCTACTCCGTGATGCAGTGCGATGCGAGCCGCGTAGAATTCGCCCCGCATCGCGTCGAGAACCGACAGATATTCCCCCGAGGGGAGGGGCGGTCGTGCGCCGGTCACGGTAAGCAGAAGCGATGATACGGCAAACAGATCGATGCCATAGCCCGTAGACAAGCCCTTGGCCACCGAGCCTGCCACTCGCAAGCTCGTAAAACTCCCCGGCCCGGACCCACACACGATGCGCGCGATCTCCCCGCGTTTGAGTCCCGCCTCCCGAAGACACTCTGCGATGGCCGGCATCAACTTCTCGCCCCTCCCCGCTCGCGGTGGCGCGCCGTCCTCCTCCTTCAGCGTCCGCTCGGCGACGATGGTCGCGCCGCGCAGCAGCGCAACACTCCCCTGGTACGTCGATCCATCGAGCGCGAGAGTGTAGGAATCAGTCATCGGGAATCTCGACTATCCCGCGAGAAGAATCCGTTTCGACGGATCGCCGGGAACGTAGTCGAGATCGATCGGAAGATGACCTTCCGGCAGTCGTTCGCCAGCCCGCTCCGGCCACTCCACCAACACCAACGATCGCGAGCTCACGATTTCGTCCCAGCCGAGGTTGGTGAGCTGGTCAGGGGAATCGAGGCGGTAGAGGTCGATGTGAAAAACCGCCGACTTCGCCGCCCGATACTCGTGGACGAGCGCGTAAGTCGGACTCGTAATCTCTTCGCGGACACCGTAGCCGACGCAGATGGCGCGCGCGAGCGTCGTCTTGCCCACGCCGAGCTCACCCGTCAGAGTCACAACCAGCGGTGGAGAGATCGCTCGACCGAGCTCCTCCCCCCAGTGACGCAGCTCGTTTTCCGTGAGCTTGAGATGCCCTTTGGCAGCGCGGGAAGGAACGAGGTGCCGATGAGCGGGCATTCTAGCGGCCGTGAAGGCCCGCCAGCGATCCTCGACTTTCTGCTGCCTGTCGGCCTGCCTTGGCTTTCACCTCGAACAGCTCGTCGCGAATGCGCGCTGCAGTCTCGAAATCGAGATTCGTCGCCGCCTCCCGCATCTGCGCCTCGAGCTCGTTGATCAACGCCGGCAGATTGTCCTTGCCGTAATGCGCGCTCGCTTCCGCGACCCGGCGGCCCCTCTCTTTTTCACGCTCCTCGCGCTCCGTCCGCGCGTCGGCCACTCGGGTGATGAAGCGAACCTGGTCCACGCTCTTCTTCACGCTGACCGGGGTGATACCGTGCTCGCGGTTGTACGCCCGCTGCAATTCGCGACGGCGATTTGTCTCCTCAATGCAACGCTGCATCGATCCAGTCATCCTGTCGGCGTAGAAAATCGCGCGGCCATTCAGATTTCTCGCCGCACGACCGACGGTCTGAATCAACGAGCGATCACTGCGCAGGAATCCTTCCTGGTCCGCGTCCAGAATCGCCACCAGGGAGACTTCCGGCAAATCGAGCCCCTCTCGCAGCAGGTTGATTCCGATCAGCACGTCGAACTCGCCCAGTCTGAGCCCGCGCACAATCTCCATCCGCTCGATCGCATCGATGTCGGCGTGCATGTAGCGCACGCGAACTCCCATTTGCTGCAGATAGTCGGCGAGATCTTCGGCCATTCGCTTGGTGAGAGTCGTGACGAGCACGCGCTCACCTCTGCGCTCGCGGATGTGAATCTCGTTCAACAGGTCGTCGACCTGTCCGCGCACCGGTCGCACCTCGATCTCCGGATCGACGAGGCCCGTTGGACGAATGATCTGCTCCACGACCACCCCTTCCGACAACCGCAGCTCGATCTCGGCCGGCGTCGCGCTGATGTTCAAGTTGTCCAGCGCCGACGGCAAGCGGAAGCCGTACTCGACCAGGGTGAGCTTGCGCGCCCGGTCGCCGTTGAACATGCCGCCGATCTGCGGCAGCGTGACGTGCGACTCGTCCACCACCACCAGGAAGTCCTCCGGGAAATAGTCGAACAGGCACGCCGGTCGCTCGCCCTCAGACCGTCCCGAGAGGTGGCGCGAATAGTTCTCGATGCCGGCGCAGGTGCCGATCTCGAGCATCATCTCGATGTCGAAATTCGTGCGTGACTCGAGACGCTGTGCTTCGAGCAGCTTCCCCGCCGCCCTGAGATCCGACAGCCGCTGTGCCAGCTCGTCGCGAATGAGAGCGACGGCGCGCTCTATTGTCGGCCGAGATGTGACGAAGTGCTTCGCCGGGTACACCGCCGCCTTCTCCATATTGGCGATCGTGTCTCCAGTCAGCGGATTGATTTTACTAATCCGCTCGATTTCGTCGCCCCACATCTCGACGCGCACGCCCTGCTCTTCGTACGCCGGCAGAATCTCCACCGTATCGCCGCGCACGCGGAACGTCCCGCGCTCGAGACCCATGTCGTTGCGCGAGTACTGGATCTTCACCAATGAGCGGAGAATGTCGTCGCGCGCAATCTTCTGACCCTTGGTCAGTGTGACCATCTGCTCGCGATAACTGCGCGGATCACCCAGGCCGTAGATCGCCGAAACTGTTGCGACGATGACGACGTCGTCGCGCTCCATCAGGCTCGACGTAGCCCGCAACCGCAACCGATCGATGTCCTCGTTGATCGACGCATCCTTCTCGATGTAGGTATCGGTCGTCGGGACGTACGCTTCCGGCTGATAGTAGTCGTAGTACGAGATGAAGTACTCGACGGCGTTTTGCGGGAAGAAGCTCTTCAGCTCGCCGTACAGCTGCGCCGCCAGAGTCTTGTTGTGCGAGAGCACCAGCGTTGGCCGGCCGAAATTCCTGATGACGTTGGCAACCGTCATCGTCTTTCCGGATCCGGTGACGCCGAGCAGAGTCTGGAACCGGTCTCCCCGCTCCAGTCCTCGTGTCAGCTCCGCAATCGCTTTTGGTTGATCACCTGCCGGCGCAAAGGGCGCCTGCAGATTAAATACCGCCTTGGCCATTCTTTATGTCGCTCGACAGACGCTCGCGGCGCGCGACCTCGGTCACACCCTTGACGCGTCTTGCCGCTTTCAGAATTTTTTGCAGGTGTGCAAGGTTGCCGACTTCCACGGCGAGCTCACCTATCACGTGCCCGTCGGAGCTATGCAGCTCGAAACTGCGGATATCGGTGCCCGTCGCCGAGACGGCAGTGGCGAGGTCGGCGTATAGTCCACGGCGATCCGTCGCTTCGAGCGCCAGACGCACCATGAATTTCTCACCTTCCAGCTCCTTCCAGTCGATCTCGAGGCGGCGCTCGGGCTCCTGAACCAACATCAGCAGGTTTGGACAGTCCGAGCGGTGAATGCTAACGCCTCGGCCCCTTGTTACATACCCCACCACGGGGTCGCCAGGTACCGGCTGACAACACTGGGCGTAGCGCACCATAAGCCCATCGACACCCTGAATTCGGACGCCTTTCGTCGGTCCGCGAACCTTGTCGACGAGCCAATCGAGTGGCCCCGACTTTTGCACCTCTCCGACGCCATCAGTCTCCGGATACAGCTCCCTCAACACCTGGGAGACATTGACGTCGCCCTGCCCGATCGACGTGATCAGGTGATTCAGATCATTGAGGTGAAGCGTCTTGGCGACCTTTACCAGCTCCGAGTCCTCGGGCTTTGTCAGTCGCCGCCGCTTGATCTCCCGGTCGAGAATCTCCCGGCCGAGTTTGATGGACGTCGCGTGCTCCTCGATGCGCAGCCGTTGACGGATCTTGTGACGGGCGCGGCCCGTGCGAACATGCGCCAGCCAATCGCGACTCGGCTTGGCCGATGGCGAAGTGATGATCTCCACCGTCTCCGAGTTCTTCAGCTCGCGCGCGAGACTGGCGATACGGCCGTTGATGCGCGCGCCCTGGCAGTGCAGCCCGACTTCGGTGTGAACTGCGAAAGCGAAGTCGATCGGCGTCGCGCCCTTTGGCAGCTGAATGACGTCACCCGTCGGCGTGAAGACGAAGATCTCATCCTGATACAGGTCGAGCTTCAGGAATTCGAGAAACTCGTCCGGCGTTTTCGCATCGAGCTGGAGCTCGAGCACCTGTCTGAACCACTGCAGCGCGCGATCGAGCTCGTCGGCGCTGCGCGAATCCTCCTTGAATCTCCAGTGCGCCGCGATTCCGTACTCGGCGGTGCGGTGCATCTCGCGCGTACGGATCTGGATCTCGAACAACTGCCGATTGGGTCCGAACACCGTCGTGTGGAGCGACTGATACCCGTTCGATTTCGGCTGGGCGATGTAGTCCTTGATCCGCTCCTGCAGCGGCGTGAACTGGTCGTGGATGACGCCGAGGGCGTGGTAGCAATCAGGGACCGACTCGACGAGGACCCGGATCGCCAGCAGGTCGTAGATCTCCTCGTACGGCTTGTCCCACTTCTTCATCTTTTTCTGGATCGACCAGAGATGCTTTGGCCGCCCCGTCACTTCGACGTTCAGGATTTCCGCTTTTCGCAGATGCTTCTCGAGTGGCTCCCTTAGCTGGCCGATCGCTTTTTCTCTGTCAGTGCGTGTAGCCGATACTTTCTTGGCGAGCGCTTTGTACTCGGTTGGCTCGAGATGCTTGAAGGCGAGATCCTCGAGCTCCATCGGCGCGTAGATGTCGAGCGTCTCGCGCGCAATGCGGCGACGATGCGCGTGCGCCATCGCATCGAGCGTGCGCATGTTGTGCAAACGGTCGGCGAGCTTGATCAGAATCACCCGCGCATCTTTGGCGATTGACAGCAGCAGCTTGCGGTAATTCTCGACCTGCCGATCCTGCGAGGAGTTGAGGGGCAGGTGCCCGATCTTCGTCAGCCCATCGACGATCTCCGCGATCTCTTTGCCGAATTCGGCCTCGATGTCGTCGACGGCGACTGTCGTGTCCTCAACCACATCGTGGATCAGGCCGCTGGCGACCGTAGTTGAATCCAGTTGCAAATCGACGAGGATTTTCGCGACCTCGACGCAGTGGGAGACGTACCTGTCTCCCGAGAGCCGTTTCTGGCCCTCATGCGCCCGCTCGCTGAACCGATAGGCGCGCTCGAGCAGCTCCCGGTCCAGTCGTTCCGGGAGTCCCGCCTTGATCCAGGAGGGGAGTGTGTCTTTCTCTTTGACTGCGCCTGCCGTCACAGCAGT
>QHUA01000050.1:5845-7539 GCA_003221805.1 Gemmatimonadota bacterium | reverse complement strand
CGCGCGCATCAGATTGTGCGTCGCAATCGGCGCCTCGAACAGATTCGAGTGACCGGGTGCCAACACACCGGAGAGATAGCCGCCATCCGTCACCACCCACGGCTCGTTGAGCGTCGTCCACATTTCGACGCGATCGCCGAGGGCATCCCACATCGTCACGGCGTAATCGCAGAACCAATCGGCGATGTCGCGATTGAGCCAGCCGCCGCGATCGTCCAGCGCCTCGGGCAAGTCCCAGTGATAGAGAGTGACGTTCGGCTTGATTCCTTTTTTCAGCAGCTCGTCGACGAGTCGAGAGTAGAAGTCGATCCCTTTCTTGTTGACCGCGCCCGTCCCCTCGGGATAAATGCGTCCCCACGCGATGCTGAACCTGTAGGCGTTCGTACCGAGCTCGGCCATCGTCGCGACATCGTCCTTGTAGCGCCGATAGTGGTCGCAGGCGATGTCGCCGGTCTGGTCGAGCCAGGTGTTGCCGGGAGTGTGGGAGAAGCGGTGCCAGATGCTGCGGCCGGCGCCGTCCGCCGTTGGAGAGCCCTCGATTTGGTAAGCGGACGTGGCGGTGCCCCACAGGAAGGCGTCGGGGAAAGTGTATTTGTCAGTCATCAAGGCGGGCCGTTGATCTTGCGCAATCAGGCATCCACAAAACTAAAGCAGGGAGCTATAAGCTTTGTCAGCTTGCAGCACCGAGCTTTCATACTGGCGTTCAACGACAACAGCGTCTCGTGGAAGAGGTAGTATGGCGCGAGTGAAACTCGAGGGCGTCCGCAAAATCTATACTGAAGGTGCACAGCAAGTAGCGGTCGATCGCGTCGATCTCGATGTGAAAGACGGAGAATTTGTCGTGCTGGTCGGACCATCGGGATGCGGGAAAAGCACTACGCTGCGCATGATCGCCGGCCTCGAGTCGATCAGCGCCGGCACCGTCAAGATCGGCGATCGCGTCGTCAACGATGTTCCTCCCAAGGCGCGCGACATCGCGATGGTCTTCCAGAACTACGCACTCTATCCGCACATGACGGTACGCGAGAACCTCGGCTTCGCGCTCAAGCTCAAGAACATGCCTAGCGCCGAGATCGACCAGCGAGTGAAGGCTGCTGCGGCGACGCTGGGACTCGACGAATATCTGGAACGCAAGCCGCGGAATCTCTCCGGCGGTCAGCGCCAGCGCGTCGCACTGGGACGAGCAATCGTCCGGCAACCGCAGGCGTTCCTCTTCGATGAGCCGCTTTCGAATCTCGATGCTCAGATGCGCGTCTCCATGCGTCGCGAGATCGCGCGCCTGCATCAGGAGCTCAAGGTGACGATGATCTACGTCACCCACGATCAGGTCGAAGCGATGACACTCGGTGATCGCATCGTGGTGATGAGCAAGGGTCACGTGATGCAGATCGACACCCCGATCAATCTCTACGAGAAGCCAAAGAACAGATTCGTCGCCGGATTCATCGGCAATCCGGCGATGAATTTCGTCAACGGCACCGTCGAAGGCGGCGGTCCGTCGAGGTTCGTCGCCGAGGGCGGCGACTGGGAAATCAATCTGCCCTCTCGTTTTGCGGCGCCGCTCACGGCGGCCCGCGGCAAAGCGGTTACGCTAGGGATTCGTCCCGAAGACGTTTCAGTAGTCGCAGGCCCACGGGTTGCCCCCGCGACCGCGACAGCACGACTTGACCTCGTAGAGTCGCTTGGCAACGAGA
>QHUA01000050.1:0-5747 GCA_003221805.1 Gemmatimonadota bacterium | reverse complement strand
TCGAGCGAGCGCATTTCTTCGATGCAATCAACGGGGACCGCGTGGGGTAGGGTGAGTCGCTCTCCTGGGCGAACGAGTCTGGTTTCGGCTCTCACCCAGCGATTCGTCTCCTCGGTTCCGCTCATAAGATCTACTGCTCCGATTGGTGAACGCTGAACGCTCACCATCGGGCGCAACGGCGTCATTCGTGATTTCGTCTAGGATTGGTCACGAAATTGGCGCCTGGAGTTGCTGCCTAGCAGTGGGTGGCGCTAGTGCGTCGCCGATTCCTCGCCTGGAACGGCGCGACCGACGAGGATGGTAATGTTGTCCGTGCCGCCGCCGTCGAGGGCATCCTGTAATAGATCCTCGCACACCTGACGCGCCGATTTCATCGAGCCGAGTCGCTCGGCGATGCGATCGTCGGACACGTGCCGTGTCAGGCCGTCGGTGCAAAGGAGGTGGATATTCCCCCATTCGTTGGGCATGCGCGTCACCACCGGCGCGGTTTGCGCACCGCCGATCGAGCTGACGAGAACGTTCGACAGCGGGGAATTGGTGGATAGCGTCGGCGACATGATGCCCTGATCGACGAGCGCCTGGGCGAGAGTCTGATCGTGGGAGATCTGGCTGAGTACGCCGTTGTGGTAGCGATAGTAGCGCGAGTCTCCTACCTGAAGCAGGTAAGTCAGCGGCCATACGCCAATGAAAAGCGTCAGCGTTGTCGCCATTCCTTCCGCGTCGGGATCGGCGGCGGCGTGTTCGATCACCGTCTCATGGACTTGTCGCGCGGCGCGCTCGAGTGCGTGCACGAAATCTTCGTCGCTGTCGTTCGCTCGATAGTAACAACGCGCCGCTTCGCTGATGATTTGCGTGATCTCTTCGAGAGCGATGCGACTCGCCTTCTCGCCTTTCAGACCGCCGCCGACGCCGTCGGCGACCATCATGAAGGAGCCGACGCGCTCTTCTTCGATCGGTAAGCAGTCGACGGATGGCAGGCTGGAGGCGCGGATCTCGAGGCGGCCGCGCAGCTGCCCGATGAGGAAGTGATCCTGATTATCCGGCCGCACCAGCCCGCGATGCGTGATACCGTATGAGTCGATCTCGTCATCGCGCGGCCGGCGCGAGCGCGAGACGTGGTGCAGAACGGTGGTGTCTGTCATAAGTATCTCCTGACAGTCCTACCAATCTGCAACGCATAGAACGTCTCCACAAGAAAAACGCCGGCTGCAATCGTTCCCAGCTCGCAGTCGGCTCGCACTTCGCAGCAGGTTCGTAGTTCGCAATCAGCTCGTAGTTCGGAATGCAGTTAGTCCGCAGTCCGCAGCCCACCAAAACACAATGGGACTCCCGGCCGACTCTCAAGCCCGAAGTCCCATTGATCGCGTGCCAATCCGACAGAGGAATTGGGTCGTGATCCGCAGGATCAACCGTCGCGGACCACGACCCGAGAGCGCCTGAATTACTACGGCTTCGCCGTCTCCTGTTTTGCTCTGCGGCGAGAGTTCACGTCGGTGAAGACGCCCAGATTTAAAGCGTAGTTGGTGTTGATTCTGTTATTCCACGCTGTTGCTTCCGCCGCGTGTCCAAGCGCCGCGTGCGCTTCGGCGATGCGGTTAATCACCAGAAGGTTCGTCGTGTCCGCGGCCATCAAAATTGGCAACGCCTCGGCGGCCTTTCCCTGTTGCGTCAGCTGGAAGCCTTCGAGCGCAGCCAGCGGGTCTTTCGGAACTGTGGCCGGATCTTTGGCGGCCATCGCTTTCAGAGTGGCGAGCTCCTGCGCCGCCGGCCCCCAGTGCTTCATCAGGCCGTGCGCCATCGCCGCAAAGTAGTGAGCGTTCCAGGGCACAGTCGCACCGCCTGCCTCCGCAGCGGCGATTGATTGGTGCGCAGCGTTAACGTTGCCAGCGTTGGCCTGGACCGTGGCGAGCTGGGAGTAGAGCACCGATGTCGTGCGCGCATCGCCCTGCGCTTTAGCTTCGGCGAGTGACGCTTCGATCGATTTTGTCACGGCGTCGGCAGGTGCGCCCTGCATTATGTAAGTGCCGGTGATCTGACGCATGTAAGCGAGCTTCTGCGCCGGAGTCCACGAGTTGGCGATCGCCTGATTAAGGTAGGACCTCGCCTGATCGTACTGACCTTGCAGCGAGGCGACTTCCGCCAGTCCGGCGAATGCTTCAGGGAACCGCGGCGACAGCGTCGTCGCCTGCTTGTAGTGAGCGGCGGCCTCGGCGAAGTTGCCGTTCCACTGCAGAATCTCGGCATAGGTGTCATGCGGATTGGGCGCGTTCGGCAACAGCTCGACCTGACGCTTGGCCGCGGCGAGCCCGGCAGCACGATCGCCGCCCAGAAACTCTCGATATGCGAGCATGTTGTAGCCAATCGGGTACTGCGGATGGTGGGTGACGAAATCGCGCATCGCTGGGAGTGGCGCGCCGAAACCACCAGTCGCTGCAAATCCAAGCAGCGGATCATTGGGCATCAGTTGCGCCGCGGCGCGGAATAATGCATTGGATGCGTCGGTGTGACCGAGTGTCGCTTCGCGGTACGCGGCGGCGAGAATCAGCTCATTATTGGAACCGCGAGCAGCGTCAGCGACGCCACGAGCGAGCTCGGTATTCACCTGATCCGGCTTCAGCTCCCCGGTCGTACCAACATAAAGGACGCGGGCCAGTCCGAAATTCGGATCCGCGGTCATGGCCGCTTTGAAATGAGCCGCCGCTGATTCGAACGAGATGTTCCCGTAGTCACTCATGCCGGCGCGGAATTCAGCGGCCGCTGCGGCGTTGGCGGTACTGAGCTTGAGGGAAGTATCTGTTTGCCCTCGTGCCGGCCACGACAGGAAAAGGTAAGCGGCGACTGCCGCGACGAGTCGAGTGGAGCGCGTACGCATTGGTCCTCCTGGGGTGGGATTTGGAGGCGGCCGATTCCGGTCGGCCGGAGCCAGACTAAATAGTTGTCGACATCGAAAACATGCAAGGCCAACTGAACTTCTCCCGGCCAGAGCGCGCCTGACGCCTCTCTGACGCTGCCGGAGATATTGCTGCGACTCCTTCGCCGAGGGTGAAAATGAGGGGGACGATGACGCGTCAACTGTTCGCGGCAATTGTATTCGTCAGCCTGGTAGCAGCAATCGGTTGTACCGGAACGCACGGTCGGCGGAGACTATCTCACGGCGCGAAGCCGTCGAACGCTGCCAGCATGGACTCGATCTGGGAGTTTCGATCGCTACACTCTATTGGGAAAGTGTTCGAGTCGGTTGAGGCCTGGTAGGAACCGCAACTGAACGGGTGCGAGGTGTGAGTAGTGTAGTTGACAGATAAGACCATCGCCTTGACCCGTGAAGCCGCGCTCGCGATTGTAACGCGACCGTTTCTCGAGCAGTGTACGTCATCTCCGGTGACCACCATGAGATTCCGCTTGCAATGGCTGACCTGCGCGGCGCTTTCCCTTCTCTGCGTTTCGATTTTCACTGGCTCTCGGACTCTTACAGCTCAGACCGCCACCGCAAAGGAATACAGACAGCGATTCGCCGCGCTTGCCGCCGCGCCAGGCCTGAGTGACAGCGCGCGGTTCCAGGCGCTGCTCGCTCTCGATTGGGGGTACTCCAACGTCATGTACCCCGAGTATGCCACGTACACTGGCTACCCGGGGCAGAACGATCGGTGGACGGATCTGTCGATCGCCGCCATCAACGAGCGCCGTCAGATGGCGCGCAGCGAGCTCGATGTCGTGCGCGCCATCAACCGGGCGCGGTTGAACACCGCGGACCAATTGAGCTACGACATCTTCAAGCGACAGGCCGACGAATTCATCGAAGGACTGCGATTCCCGTCCGACTTGCTGCAGATCACGCAACGCGACGGGCCGCAGTATTCCGCGTCAACCATCGGCTCGATGCCGGCGACGACGGTCAAGGACTACGGGGACATCGTGGCGCGGCTGCGCGGACTGCCCGCCGTCGTCGATCAGACGATTGCATTGCTGGACAGCGGATTGAAGCGTGGCGTGACGCCGCCGCGGATCACGCTGCGCGACGTCCCAGCACAAGTTGCGAATCTGATTCCCGAGGATGCACTCAAGAGCGCACTGCTTGCTCCGTTCACGCAGTTCCCAGTCGGAATCGCCGAAGCCGACAGGACGCGACTACGCGCCGATGCAGTGCGCGCGTACAACGAGCTGGATCGACCGGCGTTTCAGCGCCTGCAACGCTACCTCGTCGATGCGTACCTGCCGCGCGCTCGGGAAAGCATCGGCATGAGCGCGCTGCCCGACGGCGCAGCTTGGTACTCGTACAACGTGAAGGTTCAAACGACGACGACGCGCACCCCTCAACAAATCCACGAGCTCGGTTCGCTCGACCGGATTTAAGGGAGATTTCGCGGCGTTTACCAACATGCTTCGTACTGAGCCACGATTCTTCTACACGGATTCCGCGACGCTGGTGCGGGCGTACCGAGACATCACCAAGCGCATCGATCCGGAGTTGCCGAAGCTGTTCGGACGCCTGCCGCGACTCACCTACGGCGTGTCCACCATTCCCTCCTACGCCGCCCCGTCGCAGACGACGGCGTACTATCAGCCGGGCGCCCCAGCTGCGCATCGCGCCGGACAGTTTTTCGTCAACACTTACAAGCTGGACAGCCGGCCGATCTGGGAGATGGAAGTTCTCACCACGCACGAAGCGGTGCCGGGTCATCACCTGCAAATCGCCATCGCTCAGGAGCTGGAAGGCGTTCCCGATTTCCGCCGCTACGGTGGGTACACCGCTTTCGTCGAAGGTTGGGGATTATACTCGGAGAGCCTTGGCCCCGAGCTTGGACTGTACAAGGACCCGTACTCCAAGTTCGGTCAGCTGACGTACGAGATGTGGCGAGCGATCCGTCTCGTAATCGATACCGGAATTCATTCACTCGGCTGGACCCGGCAGCAGGCGATCGACTATTTCAAGGCGAACAGTGCCAAGACGGAGCAGGACATCGTCCAGGAAGTCGATCGCTACATCGTGATGCCGGCGCAGGCGCTGGCGTACAAGAGCGGTGAGCTGGAGATCAAGGCGCTGCGGCGGTACGCCGAGCAGGAGCTGGGACCGCGGTTCGACATCCGGGCGTTCCACGATCAGGTGCTCAGTCAGGGCGCGCTACCGCTCGACGTTCTCGATACCAGAGTTCGCGCCTGGGTAGCTGCACAGAAAGCGCAGTAATGCCTCGGGCGTTGGCGTCAAGGCGGGATGTTGATCACACTGTCAAGGCGGGCCGTTGATCTTGGCGCGATCTGGCTTGGTTCAATACTAAAGCAGGGAGCTTTAAGCTTAGACAGCTTCTTGGCTCCGAGCCCACATACTGGCGTTGAAGATGCGCGCAATTCTCAGATCGCGATTGTTCGCTGAGGTTTATCCGAAGCGACGAAAACTGCGAACGTCCGAATCTGTAATCCGCCGGAATAGCTCGGGGCTGCAAGCTGTCAAAGCTTGCAGCTCCCTGCTTTAGTTTTGTGGTGGCTCGTGAGCGTCAAGATCTACGGCCCGCCTTGATATCAGGCCTTAGCCTCACCGCTTCCCTCAGATAAATGTGGGTGTCGAGCTTCCGTGGTGCCCGCAACTCTACCTCGAGCAACGTCCTTAGGCAGCGCGGCATCGAACCAGGCACCGGAATCTCACTGGCGCAAAGCAGGGGAACGTCGACCCAGCCCATCTCGCGCGCGGCCAGCGCCGGAAAAGCCGAAGTCAAATCCGGTGTTACGGTGAACCAGACGCTGACGATCTCGTC